>JANOZW010000455.1:0-4095 GCA_031429575.1 Ferruginibacter sp. | reverse complement strand
TTTTTGAATAGTATCAACTAGTGCAGGCTGCACATCATACATGTTGGACCTCTTAAAACCTACTTGGCATTTAAAGCAAGCATAGGTGAGTTTATAACTTTTAAATCCGTATCTGCACATAATTTATAGTTTTATTTCTTTCCACAAATGTCCTTCTTCTTTAAAATAAATTTTCATATCCTCGTAGGTGCTTACATAATAATGCATCCCTATGATATGTTCATTCTTAAATATCTTTTTTGCAAAAACAAAAGATGCAATTTTTGATATTAGATTATTCATTTCATCTTTTGTAAAAATGGCTTCATTAAAACTAATATCTACAAACATATTGAAAGGGTCGTGTGTAAAACAGTATGGAATTTTTAATCTGAAATCAATTGGCATTTGTTCAATAACACGTGTGGGGTCGTGTTTTACTTTTTTTATTTGTCCAAATATTTCGGTGGAATAATGAAATGGATAACCTTTTTTATTTATTGGAGGTATTAAAATTTTTTCATTCTTTTTTTCAAAAATATAATTGTGATATGTTCTATCTTCCAAAAAGGTTGTCATTACTTTCTTTAATGCATCATACCCCCATTTGTTTTTGCTGCCACCTGTAGGTGCTACACTACTGCTTGCTTTATTTACATTTTCCTTTTTATCCCATTTCATTTTAGTGAAATGTTGGTCTGATAAAATTCTAACTTCTTCCCAATGTTTTAAAAATGTATTTAGCAATGGAAAAAGCTTTTGCATATTCTGCCAATAATAAATTTTATTAGCTTCTGTCGGCACTTTGCAGAGAAGAGAGTAATTTGTATAACTATTTTCCTTAATCATTATTTTTATTGTACAATTAAATTTACTTCTTTAATTAATTGCTCATTTTTAAATCCTATTCCTTCAAATTCAAAAACAAAAGCCATTGTTAATTCTACTGTAAGTATTTCATTTTCTACTTTTACAAATTTTATTACAGAAACATCAACTGGGTTATGTGCTCCCCTCAAATAAGTAGAACCATCAATATATCCTTCTGTAGGATTTACAGGAAATATAACTGTTTTACCTGTATAACTTTGCAAAGGTTCAGAAAGTAAAATCCTATCAAACCAAAGTTTGGTATCTACAATTTCTTCATCTAGTTTAAATGTTTCTATAGGTATAATTATAGTGTAGCAATTGTTTTCTTCTTGCTTCGTTATTGTCCCTATAAGAAATTCTAACTTTGTTACAGAAAAATTTTCTGCTAAATCTTTATACGTATTCATATTTATTAATCGTTCATTTTAATTTACTGCCGCACCAAGGGCAATTATTAATTTCAATGCTTGTTTTTTCTTTGCCTCTTAAACTATATGTTCCCGTTCCATATTTATTTTCAAGTACAGCTGCATTATCATATTTCACAATTTCATCATCATTTTTTATACTATGCTTCATTTGTTCACAGCAAAATATTTTTTTTTCTTCTCTATATTGTATTCTATCAAATTCAGATTCTCCACTTCTATACTTAGCCAACTCTTCAAAGAAAAGAGCAACACTTTCACTGTCTGATGATGAATACAACCTTATAGCAGTACTCCAATTACAATGGCTTGGTGCGTTATAATCTTTGATGATAAATTCAGAAAAATGTGTAGAGAAATCATTTAAATCTTCATCACTAATACCTCTATCAGAAAAAGAAATGCTATAACCCATATAAAAATGAAAAATATCTTCCACTTTTTGAATTCCATACAGTGCAGGTCTTTTCACTATTTTATTCAATAATTGATACCAAGTACAAGGTTGGAAATGTTGTTGTACAAATGCTTTCAATGGTGTAACATCTTCTCTATACTTTTCACTCACTTTATTTAATACTCGTTGTAATTTTTCTTCTTCAAATAAATGTATATGGTCGAAAATTAAATTCCTTAAAACACCAACAGCTATTCCTTCATATTCGGGTCGTTCAATAATGTCGCCTACATAATCCATACTTTTTTCTGTACGTATGTCGCTTAATGCCCATACCGCTAAACTTGCTTTTTGTTGGTCAGTATCTTTATTATCAGAATAAATTTTGTAAGCCATTTCAGCTGCTTTTGTACTACTAATATAGCGAAGGGTTTTTATGGCTAATTCATTGCCTGGTGAGCCTTCGATAAAAGTATCTACTGTATGTTGCAGCCACTCGTCACCCAATATTTCTTCTAATGCTTGTGATGAATTAATGCCTTGGTACAACTCACTATTATCTTCACGAAGTACACCAAGTTTTCTGCTTAAAGCTTCCCAATCTGTTTTCATTATTTTAGACTTTATTTTTATTTTGGTCTGTTAAAAAATCATCCAATCTTTCTAAATATTTTTCTATTCCTTCAAAAGGCGTTTCACCAGGTGTGTAACTTGCAAACTCCCAATAGCGCCACTCTTTATGCTCATCATATGGTTGTATTATTAGCACACTATGACAATAATTTATACCTGCAATGATGATACTGTTTTTCAAATCATTCACATAAGCCTCTCCCATTCCAGCATAGCATTCTATCAAATAAGCATCTGCATTTTTTAGCCAATCTACTTTTTCTATTGCTTCAAATGCTCCAAAAGTTTGGTCAATAATTACTGATGTACCATTCGTTGTTTTATAAAACTCAATTACATCATTGGGTAATTTTATTCCCATTCTTTTTTCTGCTTCTGCAATAGCCTCATCTGTTACAGGGTTTCTACCAATCCATTGAGCTGCTTTTTCTTCTTCTGAATAAAAATCAGGATGTAACTTAATGGTGTCTTTTGAAATTTGTTGTAATAATGATTTCATTTTTATTTTATTTGACTTTTAAATACATAATCATTTTCTTGTACAGCTTCAAATTCTTCACAATAAAAAGTTTCTTCTACTTTTTTACTTTTATCATAATCGCTATCAAACAAATTAATAATATCGTTTTTTGTTTTTAAAGAATTGCATTTTTCTTTGCAATGTCTAAAGCAATTAAGGTCAGCAAAATTATCATTACCTGCTACCATATAATTACTGAATCTGCAAAACAAGCAACTTTGTATTAACATATTTTCGGGTAATCCCTCTTGCAATTTTATTAGCAAATCTTCCACACCTATATACGTATTGATGTGTGCAAAGTTTTCATTGGCAGTTTTTAAATATCCACCTCTAAACTTTTCAATATACCAATCCATATTTCTATACATTGAAAAAGTAGCATCTTGTAAAATGCCATCCACAAGCACTTTCATTGTTCTCTCTAATTTTTCCGATTCAGTTTTACTATAAATAATTTCTGCATTTTGCTCTATATAATTTATCCAAAGTTGCACACAACTTACTAGTTCGTCCCAATTGTCTACTGTACTATATTTTATATTTGCACTGCCTTCATTGATTTTATAAAATAAATAATTGCTATGCTCCGAAAATTCTACTTCTAATAAAAAAACATCTTTATAAGTGCCACATAAAATTAAATTACCATCATACAATTCTTGCTCTGTTTTATTATAGTCAATATTGTACCAAGCAAATTTCCAATGGTCATCAAAGGATAATTGCTTTACCAAATAAGTATTGGTAAATGGCTTATCCCAAAGTGCATAAAATGCTTCTTTTGTTATTTGTTCGTATTGCTCTTCTTGTAAATCCAATGCGCCTGCTGCTAAGCCACCATTTTCATCTTGTAAATTATTATTATCATACTTAAAAACTTTGCCATCATAGTTTCTTACAATTTGCTTTTCTACATAGTCAGTTTCATTTACTTCAAAAAAATAAGTATCAACCGTACTCCAATCTTTATTGAATCGAGTTATGACTTCGCTATATATTCTTTTAAAGTATCTCATTTTATACGCCTATTATTTTTTTAATTTCTTCTGCAATCATTCTTGGTTTTCTTTCTGCTATAATTATATCTATCAAATATATCTTTATGTCTGCTAAGCCCAATTTATCTGCTGTAATTAACAATTCATCTTGTACCTTTTCTGCAATAGGAAAAGCGTTGTTACTTTTTACTGCAGGGTGATTTATAGCTTCATTCCATATTTTTTGAAATTGTATATTATCATTTCTGTACTGCAATATTTTTT
>JANOZW010000454.1:0-9189 GCA_031429575.1 Ferruginibacter sp. | reverse complement strand
TTTTCCATCTTTTTCAACTCGTCGTAATCTCTTTAATTCAACAATTTCATTTGGAGTTAAATCTATTGAGTAAGCCATAAAAATATTTTTGGTTACTCAAAGATAACAAATCGGAATTATTTAAGCAAATAAGTATATATTCAATACAGTAAAGGATTATAGCTACTTTAGCTAAATTTAATAAAAATTGTATTGTAAAGCAAGATTACAAATTAGTAAATAAGTCATCGAGCGTAATGGAGTTTTCTACCAAGCTTGTTTTGTACATATTTTCTTTTAGCCCTTTGCTCGTAATAAAAGTAAGAAATAAATTTTTATTTGTTTTAGTGTCGCTTTGGTAAACTTCTATTTTTGCTCTTAGCTTTGTTTCATAACTTTTGGTTATTTCAAATTCGCTTTTGTAATATTTTATTTCGTAAATATTTATACAGCGGTCTTCTCTATCAAGCAACATCTCTATTTGCGCTTTGCTATTGTGCCGGCTGTAAATATTTGTATAAACTGCGGCTATGCCCAATGCCTTTTTAATAGCACTGGTATGTTTAAAACATATATTCTCAAATGCATAACCACACCAAGTTGTATAGCTTTGTGTTTTGCTAAGGCTTGTCCATGCGCCTTGCCCCGCAAATTTATTTTGTTGTATAAATTTTAAATAAAAAAGCGAATACTCGTCCGTTAGTCTAAAAATATTATTTGCATTTTTTTGCGCATCATCTTACAAATCATTATCTTCAAATAAAAAACAGAACCAACATGCTTGTAAAAACCTTTGGTAGTGCCGTGTATGGTGTAGAAGCAATAACAATAACGGTAGAAGTAAATGTAACCAACCAAGGGCAGCATTATTTTATAGTAGGCTTGCCAGATAATGCAGTGAAAGAAAGTTTGCAGCGTGTGGAGAGTGCCATAAAAAGCAATCACTATTACATGCCACGTACAAAATTGGTGGTAAATCTTGCACCAGCTGATATAAAAAAAACTGGCTCTGCATTTGATTTACCCATTGCCATTGGTACGCTTGGCGCTACTGAGCAAATCGTAAACCCTGAGCGATTAGAAAAGTTTGTGATAATGGGTGAGCTAAGTTTAGATGGTGAAGTACGACCAATAAAAGGCGCATTGCCCATTGCTATACAAGCTCGCAAAGAAGGTTTTGAAGGTTTAATACTACCGGCAGCCAATGCTCGTGAAGCCGCCATGGTAAACAATTTAAAAGTATTTGGTGTAACACATATAAACGATGTAATTGATTTTTTTAAAAATGAAAAATCGCTTGTACAAACTATTGTAGATACCCGTGCAGAATTTGCAGATGCGCAAAGCGATTTTGAAATAGATTTTTGTGATGTAAAAGGGCAAGAAAATATAAAGCGTGCATTGGAGATAGCAGCAGCTGGGGGTCACAATGCAATACTAATAGGCCCACCCGGAGCAGGCAAAACAATGTTGGCAAAAAGATTGCCTACTATTTTACCACCACTCACTTTACACGAAGCATTGGAAACAACGAAAATACATAGCGTTGCTGGAAAACTTCCAGAGAATGCAACGATAGTAAGCAAGCGTCCATTTCGTTCGCCACATCATACTATTTCGGACGTAGCCTTAGTAGGTGGCGGTGGAAATCCACAACCTGGCGAAATTTCTTTGGCACACAATGGCGTATTATTTTTAGATGAATTGCCAGAGTTTAAAAGGACGGTGTTGGAAGTAATGCGCCAACCAATGGAAGAAAGAAAAGTTACCATTAGTCGTGCAAAAGTAGCATTGGATTTTCCAGCAAGCTTTATGCTCATTGCCTCTATGAACCCCTGCCCATGCGGTTATTTCAATCATCCCGAAAGAGAATGTAGCTGTGGGCCAGGGGTGGTACAAAAATATTTAGGGAAAATATCAGGGCCATTGTTGGATAGAATTGATTTGCATGTAGAAGTTACACCAGTGGCATTTAGCGAAATGCAATCTTCCAAAGATTTCGAAAAAAGCGAAAGCATACGTGCACGTGTAATACATGCAAGAGAAATACAAGCCGAGCGTTACAAAAAAAATATTGGCGTGTATGCCAATGCACAAATAAGCAGTAAAACGTTGAAAGAAGTTTGTGTAATTTCTACAGCTGGTGCCAATTTATTAAAAATTGCCATGGAAAAATTAAACCTTAGCGCACGAGCATACGACCGCATTTTAAAAGTGAGTCGCACCATTGCCGACCTTGCCGATAGCGCCGATATAAAACCTAAGCACCTCGCCGAAGCCATACAATACAGGAGTTTGGATAGGGAGGGGTGGGGAGCGTAGTAGAGTGTTTGAAACAATTGTAGCGTTCAATACTTGAATATTGAATATTGAGTGTTGAGCATTGAATATTTAATCACGCCGAAGTAAAAAATGTTCAATAAACAATGTTCAACTTTCAATGCTCAAATAAAAACCTGCGAGTCTTAAATTTTTTTTCAAAAATTTATTTTTTGTTTGCAAGCTAATACCCCTGATTAAACTTCAGTGGCGACGCTCCTTTCAACAGCATATCTTTTTTCATCTTTTATTAAGTAATAGATTATGCAATATTTATAAAATTGGTTTCATAATTATTATTCATAACTTAATCTTATGCACAATCTCGTGCGTTTCTTCCCCCTTCGGGTGAGATAGAGGGGGCTCTTATTCCTCAAACTTTGAATTGCATTCCCGCTTTGCATTTCGTAATTTTGCACTTTCTAAAAATTATATACAGAATAGATATGAAGATACTATTGCATTATTTAAAGCCATACAAAGGCTTAATGATATTTACTCTTTTTCTTGCATCAATTAATATTGGTTTTTCGCTCATAGATCCTATTATACTTGGTAAATTGGTAAATCTTGCTGGGCAACACCAAAAAGTTGGTGGAGCAATGAGCAGCAACCAATTCTTTTTTTCTTTCGATGCTCCTTTTTATGGTGTAGCAGCTTTGCTAATTGCTTCTATTACTGTGGCTATGGTGAGTAGAATTGCAAAAGCTTTTCAAGATTATTTTCTCACAACCATTACACAAAAATTTGGTGCAAGTGTTTTTACAGACGGGTTGCAACATGCCATGAAATTGCCTTACCAAGATTTTGAAGACCAACGCAGCGGAGAAACATTAAGTATTTTGACTAAAGTAAGAACGGATACGGAGAAATTTATTTCTGCTTTTATCAATATTCTTTTTCCTGTAATTGTAGGGATATTATTTGTAGCAATTTATGCTATCCGTATTGACAAACTTTTACCTGTTATTTATTTTGGCGGTATTATCATGCTTATTGTCATGAGCAACTTGCTTAGTAAAAAAGTAAAGTCTATTCAAAAGAGAATTGTAACAGAAACTACTTCACTCGCAGGAGCTACAACAGAATCGCTTAGAAATATTGAATTGGTAAAAAGCCTTGGGCTTACTGGTCAGGAAGTAAAAAGACTAAATAAAAATACGTTTAAAATTTTAGGATTAGAGTTGAGTAAAGTAAAACGCACTCGTACCATTAGTTTTATACAAGGCACTTTTGTAAACACATTAAGGCAAGTAATTTTATTTTTATTAATGTACCTCATTTTCAAAAATAGCATGAATGCAGGAGAGTTAGTAACGATGCAAGTATTTTCGTTTTTTGTTTTTGGCCCATTGCAAGAAATTGGAAATATCATTATCACTTATAGAGAAGCAGAAGCGTCATTAAATAATTTTGATACTTTAATGAAAAAATCTCCTGAGCCTACAGCTGCCAACCCAAAACACATTGGCAATATAGAATCACTAGTATTTGATCATGTAGGTTTCAAACATCAAACCGCTTCTGTAAAAGCAATTGATGATATTAGCTTTAGTGCTAGCGTGGGAGAAACTATTGCCTTTGTAGGGCCCAGTGGTAGTGGAAAATCTACACTCATGAAATTGCTTGTAGGATTATACAGAGCACAAGATGGAAAAATTTTATACAATGGTATAGAAGAAAAAGAAATTAGTTTAGAAGATTTGCGCAGCCAAGTAGGTTTTGTAACACAAGACACCAATTTATTTAGCGGCAGTATAAAGGAAAATTTATTATTTGTAAACCCTACAGCTAACGATGCAGAGCTGCACGAAGTATTGGTAAAAGCAAGTGCTACAAATTTATTGGCAAAGGCCGAGAAAGGCTTGGATACTATGCTTGGTGAAGGTGGTTTAAAATTAAGTGGTGGTGAAAAGCAAAGAATTTCTATAGCTCGTGCACTTATACGCAAACCCAAATTGCTCATTTTCGATGAAGCTACTTCTGCATTAGACTCACTTACCGAAGAAGAAATTACAGATACGATAAGAGATATTTCTGCTGCAAAAGAACAGATAACTATTTTAATAGCACATAGGCTTAGTACCATTATGCATGCAGATAGAATTTATGTTTTAGAAAAAGGCGAAGTAGTAGAAACAGGTACGCACCAATCTTTGTTAGAAGAAAAAGGATTGTACTATGCTATGTGGCGCCAACAAATTGGAGAAAGGAAAAAACAAATTGCAACATCATAAAATAGTTACATGAACGCTGAAATATTAGGACTAGCCGCTGGCACCATTTCTTCTATTACATTTTTACCACAAGTAATCAAAATATGGCAAACAAAATCTGCCAAAGATTTATCTATACCAATGCTTTTATTATTGGTATTAGGTGTAAGCATGTGGCTTGCTTATGGTATTATCATAAAAAATACACCAGTTATTTACACCAATAGTATGGTTCTTTTTATGTCTTTCATTATGTTGTTTTTTAAATTTAAATACAACAAATAATAATCTTGCTATGAGCGAAAACAACAGACCTACTCCAAACGCTTTGTGGAGCATTTTTACCAATAAATGCCCGAGATGTAGGCGTGGAGATATGTTTACCAATAAAAGCGCATATAGAAAATTATCGCTCAAGCATATTTTTGAAATGCCGGATATATGTGCTGAGTGTGGGCAAAAATTTGATTTGGAGCCTGGTTTTTGGTACGGCACTAGTTACGTAAGTTATGCGCTTACCGTTGCGATGTCTGTTGCATCTTTTGTAGCATGGGTAGTACTTATTGGTGTTTCCGTAAAAGATGGTGACCATCGTATTTATTGGTGGCTTGGTTTAAATGCACTTTTACTATTGGTAGCACAACCGTGGCTTATGCGCTTAAGCCGAGTTTTATACATTCGCTTTTTTGTGAGTTACGACAAAGATTATGAGAAAACAAAGCCAAAGTCATTTGAATAAAATTGATTAAACTATTGTACATTTAAAAAGTCTTAGCAAGAACTTTATCAATTTAATATTTTTAATAAAAAGTATTATGAAAAATAAATCGATTTTATACTGCGTAATCGTTGCCATGTTTTTTTTTGTTGGTTGTAAAAAAACAGATGTAACGCCAGTTCCTGCTCCTGTTGATCCATGCGTTGGTATTAATATTGTACCAGTGGTTACAAATGATTTTACTATTAATGGGCAGTCGCTTGGTGCTATTACTGTAACATCTCCCATTGGTTCGGGATTTACTTATAGCGTTACAGGTACTACATTTCAAGGTTCTACAAATTTTTTTAATTTGGCTGCTGGTAGCTATACCGTTACTGTAAAAAATGCTAATAATTGTGTAGGTACAACTTCTACCACTATCAACAGCTATGGCCCTAAATATTATGAAGTAAAAAAATTAATTACAGGCTACTGTGGGCCTTGTCATTTAAATGGAACCACAACCAGCGGGCAAAATTTTGATTCAGATAATTCTATTGTAGCTGCTTGGGCAAGAATAAAAGCAAGAACTGTTGATGGGTTACCTT
This sequence comes from Ferruginibacter sp., assembly GCA_031429575.1. GTDB lineage: Bacteria > Bacteroidota > Bacteroidia > Chitinophagales > Chitinophagaceae > Ferruginibacter. The sequence continues at coordinate 3,367 of JANOZW010000454.1, read as the reverse complement.
CTTTTATGCCACAAGGTGGGCAGCTTACAGCTTTGGATAAACAAAAAATTGTAGATTGGGTAAATGCTGGGCATTTGACAACAAATTAAAATTATTTTGCTGACTTCCTAACATACTTCGTAAGAATAACAATCATAGAACCATTTACCCTGCCTTCTATTTGGTCTGTATTGTCTGCTACCAAATGAATGTTATGTACCACCGTTCCCACTTTAGCATTAAAGCTTGCGCCTTTTACATCAAGCGTTTTTGTGAGTACTACATTATCTCCACTTTGTAAAACTGCTCCAAAACAATCCAAGTGTTTTTCAATATCATCTTGATTTATATCATCGCCACTTGCCTTTGCCCAAGCCATTTCATCTTCATCTAAATAGGCAATGTCTATCAAGTCTTGTGTCCAATCAAAGGTTTTCAATTTGTGCAGCATACGCCACGATACTACTTTTATCACTGGCACTTCGCTCCAAATACTCTCTTTCAAACAACGCCAATGGTTTTCATTTGCGGTTTCAATGTTGGCCATTTGTGTATTGCAAGTTTGGCATATCCAAAGATGATGTTCTAATTTATTGCTTGGGCTATGTGGTACTGCATACATTGTATTTGCATCACCCGAACCACATAATTCACAAAGGTTGTTGCAACGTTTTTGAAGATCTTTTTCTATGCTCATGTTATTTATTTTGGAAAGGGCGAAGGTAGGCAATGATATAAGTATAGCTATATATTTATATTGCTACTTTTTTAGGAGCATATCATAGCCTTTATACTTATCAAAATTTAGCCCCTACACTCACAAAAAATGTTCTCCCATCTGCAGGTAAAGCACCAGGCCCAGGGTAGCCTCCAGCACGACGAGTAAAATATGTTTTATCAAATACATTGTTGATACCCACTTTTATTTTTATGCCTTTTACCAATTTATATGCCGTAGTAAAATCTGTAATAGTGTAAGAAGGTATTAAACCATTCTGTGCATTAACTGTTGGCGTATCTGTATTATTTGCATCGCTGTATGTAGCACCTACGCTACTTAGTTGTGTGGTAAATAATAATTCTTTGTACCCAAAGCTAATGCCACCCCTGAAAATATTTTGCGGTGCATTTTCTACACGCTTATCTTTCGTATTTGCATCTTTATGATTGCCACTATACTTTGCATTGGTATAACCATACGAACCAAATATGATAACATCAAGCTTATTGTTTTTTACAAATGCCTTTATAGGGCTTATTTCTACATATCCTTCAAAACCCTTGCTATTACTTGCTCCTACATTGGTTATGAGTCTTGTACTTGTACCTGTGGGTGTTATTGTTCCTACACGATTATTGTATTGCAAATAAAAACTACTTACATCAAACTGTATATAATTTTTTATTTTTCCTCTATAGCCCAAATCAATATTGTATCCTTTTGCATCTTTCAAATTTTCATCTACCACATCTGTAGATGGCGGTGCTTGTAAGTTTGCAAATTGTATGGGGCGATATGCTTGCGATGCATTGGCATATATTTCCGTACTATTTGTTAGGTGATATTCTGCGCCAATGCCTGCTATTAAAAAACTACGGCTTCGTTTTATATCTTGCAAAATTATTTCTTGCCCTGTAGTTGTATAACCATTACGGCCGCTTGCAGCTCCTTCTAGCCATTCGTATCGTATGGCAGGTATCAGTAATATTTTTTTGCCTACACGAAAAATATTTTCTACAAATGCTGCTACATTTTTAGAATTAAATTGTACATCTCTTGGGTAATTACCAACAATGCTTACATCATAGTCTGTACCTGTGGTGCCCTTACCATCTGCTCGCCTAGCAGTAGTACCTGTGTATAAACGAATACCACCCGAAATGGTATTCTTCATTTTACCCAAATTATAATCTGTCAATATTCTACTTTCCAAACCATAATTTCTATAATTATCTATGTTTACTACTCTATTGTTATAAGCCTGTGTAGCTCCATTTATACTGTCTTTTATTGTTATGGATTGTAAGAACCCCACACTGTTTCTATCTCCAATGGTGCCATACAATTTTGTATTCCAAATCGTATGGTCATTTATTTTGTAATTGGCAATGATGGCAGGTGTAGTCCATGTAATATCAAACCAGTTTCTGCTTCTAAAACTTTGCTTAGCATCTTGCTGTAATTGTACATCTGTTAGCCCCCCTGGTTGTTGACTGCGAATATTTGAACGCATTACTTCGGCAGTTAGCGTAAACTTTTTGGTAAAATGATAACTCACTGTACCATATCCCGAGTTAGTAAAATATCTGCTATTCTCTCTCCATCCATTTCCATTTCTATGATCAAAAAAACTGTAATAATTTACCTTCCCTTTTTTACCACCGATGGCATTGTAACTGTTAAACAAGCCATTGCTGCCAATGGTTTGTTGTGTTTCAAATTCTATGGGTTTATTTATTTCGCTACCATTGCGCAAAATATAATTTACCATGCCACCAAACTGTGGGCCGTATTGCAAAGCACCATGCCCTCTTACGATTTCTATACGTTGTACAGCTTGTAATTGTGGGTTATAATAAGCTTCAGGATAGCCAAAAGGATCTGCGGCAATATCATATCCATTTTGACGTACATTAAATTCCCAGCTACGGTTTGGACTAAGCCCACGTGCTGCAATACCAATTTGTATGCCACTAGGGTCGCTCTCCCAAATATGAATGCCAGGTACTTTTGCTAGTACTTGCCGCATATTATTTGTAACCACATTGCCCTGCACATTATCCATTACAATTAATGAACTCTTTTTACCTGCATAAATATTTGTACCAACTATTTCAGGCATTTGTTGGTAATCATTTTTGCTGTTTCGCCCTACTACTGTTATGTCTTGTAGATTTTTTATATGATTGCTGTCTTCTATAATTTTAAACTCTTTTATTTGTGCTACACAAATTTCATTTTGCAAAAACAAAACACAAATTGCTATCCCTAATTTTTTAAACATCTCTTTTATTTAGTCAGCAAAAGTCATTACTTATCATTTTAAAAGTGATAGCTATCGGGAAAACAGTTTTCATAATCGGGAAAAATGATGGAAAGAAAGATTTGTTTATTTGTTAGACCCGCCTAACTTTGTTGAAAATGAGCATATGAAAATACACTTACTAATTCTTTTATTTTTAATGTCTTTTACATATGTACAAGCACAAACAACTATACAAACCGATAGGCCCGATCAAACAGAATGCCCATTTATAACGCCAATAGGATACTTACAAGCAGAAAACGGATTTACCTACGAAAATATGGATAAGAATAATACATCTATTACGGTACCCACCCTACTTTGGAAATATGGAGTGAACAAGAATTTTGAATTTAGATTGA
>JANOZW010000453.1:0-2219 GCA_031429575.1 Ferruginibacter sp. | reverse complement strand
GAAGTACCTTTTACACAAGCCACGCTTGATAGTTTGCAAATAAAAATTGCACTTTCTAAATTTGAAAAAGAAGATATAAAAAAACCAGTTTCTATACCTGGTACATATAAAAAATTAGCGAGCAATAAGCAACGTTTTTTAGAAATTATACAAGCTCCCATAAAAGGTATTTACGAATCGGTGGATATTGTGTTTTTTATTTTACTCATTGGCGCATTTATGCAAGTGTTTAACGAAACAGGCGCCATGGAGCGTGGGCTAAAAGCGCTCTCCTACCGGATGAATGGCAAAGAAACTTGGCTCATTGTAATACTTACTTTTTTATTTTCGTTTGCAGGTGCATCGTATGGTATGGCAGAAGAAGCCTTGGTTTTTTATGCAGTATTAGTACCAGTATTTTTAGCTGCGGGGTATGATTTACTTGTGCCAGTTGCCGTTATATTTGGCGGCACACAATTGGGCACACTCGCATCTTTTAGCAATCCATTCTCTGTAATTACTGCATCAAATGCTGCGGGTATAAATTGGGCAGATGGTATGGCAGAAAGGTTAATTATGTTTGCGCTTACGACCATTATTTTTATTTGGTACGTAATTCGGTATGCGCAAAAAGTAAAGAAAGACCCTACTTATTCCATCGTGTTTAAAGTAGATGGTATTTTACCACAAAAAAATATTGAAACAAATATTACAAAACCCGAGCCACTAAGCACACAAACTATTTTATTGCTATTATTATTTTTAGCTACATTTCTTACTATGATAGCTGGCGTAGTATGGTGGGGTTGGTGGCTGCTAGAAATGACCACCATATTTTTAGCCGCATCTATTTTAATTGCCATCATCATGCGCATGAAAGAAACGGTTTTCATTAGTCAATTTATAAAAGGTGCAGAATCCTTACTCAGCGTAGCTTTAATAGTAGGCGTAGCACGAGGTGTAACCATTGTTTTAAATGAAGGAAAAATAAGCGACTCCATTGTGTATTACGCAGCACAAGCTGTAAGTGGTATGCCGCCATCGCTTTTTATTATTGTAATGATGTTGTTATTTATTGGTTTTACATTTTTTATTTCATCATCATCTGGCATGGCGGTGCTTACCATGCCCATTATGGGTTCGCTGGCAATGCTCGTAGGTGTGCCTGGGAGGGAAATTGTAAACGCCTATTTATTTGGTATGGGCATTATGGGTTTTCTTACACCCACAGGATTAATTTTACCATCGCTTGCGCTTGTAAATGTGAGCATAAAAGCTTGGTTTAAATTCATTATGCCATTAATAATTATACTTACTATAGTATGTATGATTTGTTTATTAATTGGAATACATTTTTAGAGGTGTCACCTTTCATTAGAGACTTTCTAATAAAAGTATGCTTGCAAAAAAGGTGACACCTCTAATTTTAAACACATACATTTTTAAAGTAAACTTTACCAACTATTTCTTTTCTTTGCAATTAAATTAAAACCCAATAAAATGTCAGCATGTAATTTTAGTGTACCGTTTACAAAACCAGTAGCGGAAATTTTAGAAAAAGCAAAACAAACAGTAGAGTCTCAAAACGGAAATTTTACTGGCGATGATAAAGAAGGAAAATTTGATGTGAGTGTATTTGGCAACACCGTAATAGGCAGTTATGTTGTGGCGGAGCAAGTGCTCAATATCGACATTATAGAAAAACCTTTTATGGTGCCGTGTAGTATGATAGAAAGTTTTCTTACGAGTAAGTTAAATTAAAACTAAAAATAAACCTATAAGTTGATTTTATGGAATTAATCCCTATTTTTGCAAACGAACAAAATGATTTCGAAAAAGGGGGATTACTTGCAATTAATTTTAAAATTGATAAAAAAGACAAAGACGAATACCACAAATTTTTTGATAATTGGAGTGACACTAGTTATTTATTAGCTTTTTTTAAGTCGAATTCCAAGGACTTATACTCAGGTTTTTACAACGAAATCACTATTGACCAAGCTATTGATAAAACATTAGATGAATTGGATTTCCTAAAAGCTAAGATAAATGAGTTAGTTACTAAAGGTTTTAATAGTAAAGAAATAAATTTAGATAATTTATTTCAACCACTTAAACCTATGGACTACAAATTCACAGAATTACTAGAAACAAAAGCTAAAGCACTTAGAAAAATAAGTAGCAAACCTTGGTTGAGATTATATGCTGTGAGACTAGCTAAAAATTTGTTTGTGATAACT
>JANOZW010000452.1:0-2048 GCA_031429575.1 Ferruginibacter sp. | reverse complement strand
TGGGTTTAATTTTCCGGCGTTTATAAGTTTGTACAGCAACAATGTAAAGGTATTTACAGAAAAGTTTAACCCACGTGGTTTTATTTCTCCCATTGCAGACGGTGCTATTGGTTTTTATAAATTCAAATTTTTGGGTACCATTTTTGAGAATGGCCGTACACTTAGTAGCATACGTGTAACGCCTAGGCGCAAGTACGAGCCACTATTTTCGGGTATTATAAATATTGTGGATGATGAATGGAGCATACAAAGTTTTGATTTGGTACTTACCAAGACAGCACAATTAGAATTGGTAGATACATTGCAAATAACCCAACTTCATGTACCTGTAGATGCGAGCATACGCAGGGTAAAAAATCAACTGATTCATTTCGATTTTAACCAGTTTGGTGTAAAAATGGGTGGCAATTTTTTAACCGTTTACTCTGATTACGATGTAAAGCCAACATTTACAAAAAAATATTTCGACAATGTTATTATAAAATATGATAAAGATGTAAATAAAAAATCAATTTCATATTGGGATAGCACAAGGGCAGTGCCATTAGAAAAAGATGAAGAGCAAGATTATAAAAAGAAAGACAGCGTCTTTAAATCCAACAAAGATTCTTTATTGAGTAAGCGTTATTTAGATTCTGTAAACAAAAACCAGCGTAAAATAAAACCCTTGGATATTGTAACAAGAGGTATTTTTCGTTTTCACAATACAAAAACACATAGTTACTCTTGGCGTATAGAACCATTGGTAGATTTATTATCGCCAAATGTAGAGTACAATCCTGCTGAAGGTGTGGCTGTGAACATAAAAGCTAGCATTGCAAAATTTAAACGCAATAGCCGAACAGGGCTTATCTTTCAGCCTCATATAAGATATGGCTTTGGCAATACACATCTCAACCCATCTGCTACGCTTATTTTAAATACAAGGGAGCAAGATAGTGTTAGTACAAAACTGAAAAGATTTTCCATTGCATTTAGTGGTGGTAAAAGAGTAAGTGAGTTTAATAGAGAAACGCCATTTTCTGTTTTGGGCAATTCGATAAGTACATTGTTTTACGGAAAAAATTATATGAAAACTTATGAAAATTATTTCGGTAATGTGGCATATCGTAGAAGATTTGAAAGTGGTTTACAACTAGCCGCAAGTATTACATATGAAGATAGAATACCGCTCGAAAACACAAGCGACTACACATTTAAAAAAGATAATGGAAAAAAAATCACACCAAATTATCCTTACGAAAAGCTCACACAACAGTTTGATCCACATCAAGCAGCAATCCTTAGCTTTTCGCTGAGTTATAGACCTGGACAGCGTTACATACAGCTTCCAAATTTTAAAATGTCGGTTGGTTCAAAATATCCAACATTTACTTTTAACTATACAAAGGGCTTAAAAGATGTGTTGGGTAGTGATGTTGATTTTGATAAATGGAAGGTTACTGTATTTGATGATGTAAATTTAAAAATAGCTGGCGCATTGAAATATAAATTTGGTGTTGGAGGTTTTTTAAACAACAAGCAAGTTTTTATACAAGATTTTCAGCATTTTAATGGTAACCAAATTCTATCAGCAAGCGAGTATGTAAATAGTTTTCAATTGGCGCCATACTATGCAAACAGCACCACAGAAAGGTTCTATGTGTTCGGTCATCTAGAGCATCATTTAAATGGATTACTTACCAATAAAATACCATTATTTAGAAAATTAAACTGGAATATGGTTGTGGGTAGCAATGCCTTTTTTGTAAACAAGGATAATAATTATGTAGAAATATTTGCGGGCTTAGAAAATATTTTAAAAACAATCAGAGTAGATGCCGTTGTTGGTTATGATAGAAATAATAATATTTCTACTGGTATAAGACTTGGCTTTGGTGGTTTATTGGGTAGCAGTGTAAGTAGGAGTAATGGTGGAGTGAATATTAGTTTGTAAAGCCGCCTCTATCTCTCCGCCATAGGACATTGGCGTCAAGTTAAGGGCTTATTTTAACCTTGTAAAGTTTTAAAACTTAAAGTAAGTTTTCTCTTTTCTCAACCGCCAACAG
>JANOZW010000451.1:0-2221 GCA_031429575.1 Ferruginibacter sp. | reverse complement strand
ATTTTTGTTGCTAAAAGTTTTAAAAACTCATTTTTATCAAATTGAAATTTAGTTTCTATCTCTTTTGGGCCTTCTATATAATCGGATAAATAAATATTTTTTCCATCAAACTTATACGCAATCTCTGGATGGCCTATCCATAAGGTTTCCCAAGCTGTATTATTTGCTGTAGGCAGTATTCTCCAATTTTCAATATTTGAAATATCACCACAACAATTGCTATCAATATATTTATCGCCAACTTTAATATATATACCTCCATCAAATGGGAGTAATTCTTCACTATAGTTTTTTGGTTCTACTTCTTTTGTGTGTTCTTCTATTAGAGCTGCTATGGTTTCATCATTTAGGTGTTCAGCTATCAAACCATTGTCAATACTATCTAAGGGAAAAAGATTACTTGCATTCTGTTGGTACAGATTGCTATTCGCATTTTCATTTTTAAATAAATTCGACTGTATATAAATTACTATTTTCATTTTCTTTAATGTTTTAAACTACATTTCCTTCCAAGGCTCATAATTTTTCAACAGCCATTCTCTTAAATCATCACAACTTTTATCATTTTCTAAAATGCTTATACCATTCTGTAAAATTGGTTTATTAAAAGTAGATACATAAAATTGTTGAAATGCAGTATTGTTAAATGTTTTTTGTTGCTCTTCATTTTCCCAAAGTATAGGCTGCGTAATATCTGCATTCCAAAATTCATAATAGCCAATTGCTAGTAATGTTATAAAATCGTTCATATTTGCAGCAATGATATTTGTTGTAGCGCCTTCACCAATCCATACTATTGGCATTCTACCATCATCTTGCAACCAAGCACCAATCATATCTCCGTTCGGCAATGCACCAAAAATACCAAATCGTTGTGCTACTTTTTCATCATTTACCCAATGGCGCAAAGTGCCTTTTCCATCATCTTCCATTTCAAATAAACCACTAATAGTTTTATAATAATTATTACCGTCTATCCAATTGCATAATTTGCCAAAATTTTCAGGCATTGTAAGTGGTGTAAAATTATCTTGCTGTATCTGTCTAGTAGTGCGGCTTGCCAATGCAATTATTTTTTGCACATCAGTTTCAGTATATTTATTTTCTGCAATACGCTGTTTTGTTGCGTCACTATTTCTAATGTATATACCTAACCTTGCAACATCTTTATTCATTCTTAAATATTGGTACAATCGCATTCCAAAATGATAGCTTGTTGGGTGTCCTTCGTACTCATATATCTGTACAATATGTGTATCTTTTCCTATCAACCAATCTAGTATTTCATCCGTAGTATTTATGCTTTCAAACTCTTGTAATGCAAACTCAATATTTTCTGTAAGCCTGTTTGAAAATCTTTCCCAATCAGTATTGCTTTTAGTTTCTAAAGTCATACCATTAAATTTTTTAATGCTTCTTAGCCATACGCTCGTTTCAGGGTTATGGCCTTCTAAGAATGGTGGGTAATCATTTTGCTTCACTGCATCCAATGCAAAACATGATAAGCCAACAAAGGCATCAAATTTTTGATGTTCATCTTCAGCATTTTTATCTTCTGCTTTTTCAATTACAAAAGTGAGTACGCCTCCTTGCAATTTTTTATAGAAATATAATAGATTTTCAGTAGCTGTAAATCCTTTTAATTGCAAGTAATTCTTTATAGCATTGTTTATTTTTTGGTCAAATGTATTCATCATATAATTTTAATAGCTTGCGGAATCTCTGTTTTTTTAGCACATTCCGCAAGCTATTTTTTAATCTACTTCTTTACAAATATGCCAAATAATTCTTGCTCTGCTCTTGGAGTTATAGAATTATAGCAGGTTTCAATTGTTTTTACTTTAAAAAACGGCATTAAATATCCTAGATATTCTTCTTTGCTTCCACCAAAAGGTCGCTTATTCATATTGCCTTCTACCAAAGGAATATTAAACCATACACCAACTAATTTTCCATTTGGATTTAGCAATGTTGCCATTTGCTTTGCATAATTATTTCTATTTTCTTTTGTAGGTTCAAATGAACAAAAGAATGTTTGCTCAATGATTAAATCATATTTCCCTTTGTATTCAAAAAAGTTTGCTTCTATTAATTGTGTTTGGGGAAATTCAGGATTTCTTTCAGCAAATTTTTGTAATGGTATTGGCGAAATATCCATTACAAAAACATTTGCAAATCCTTGTGCTATCAAATACTCAGCTTCGTAAGCATTGCCTGCACC
>JANOZW010000450.1:0-7483 GCA_031429575.1 Ferruginibacter sp. | reverse complement strand
CAATGTTCGTTCCGGTGAACTGGTAGAATTTGATAACGGTGTACGTGCAATTGCTCTTAACCTGGAAGAAGACAATGTGGGTGTGGTATTGATGGGTGATAGTGGCGAAATACGTGAAGGTGATAAAGTAAAACGTACTGGTCAAATTGCCTCTATAAAAGTAGGTGAAGGTATGTGCGGTAGAGTTATTAATACATTGGGTACACCAATAGATGGTAAAGGGCCATTGGTAGGCGAATTATACGAAATGCCTTTGGAAAGAAAAGCACCTGGTGTAATTTTTCGTGAGCCTGTAACCGAGCCATTACAAACTGGTATTAAAGCTATTGATGCCATGATACCTGTGGGTCGTGGGCAGCGTGAGTTGATTATTGGCGATAGACAAACTGGTAAATCTGCTATTGCCATTGATACCATCATCAACCAAAAAGAATTTTATGCAGCTGGCAAGCCAGTGTATTGTATATATGTAGCTATTGGGCAAAAAGCATCTACCATTGCTGGTGTAATGAAAACATTGGAAGAAAATGGCGCAATGGCTTACACCACTATTGTTGCGGCTTCTGCATCTGAACCAGCTCCATTACAGTTTTACGCTCCATTTGCGGGTGCAGCTATTGGAGAGTTTTTTAGAGATACCGGCAGGGCAGCATTAATTATCTATGATGATTTATCTAAGCAAGCCGTAGCATACCGTGAGGTGTCTTTATTACTTCGTCGTCCGCCAGGTCGTGAGGCTTACCCAGGTGACGTATTCTACTTGCATAGTCGTTTATTAGAAAGAGCTGCAAAGGTTGTTTCTAAAGATGAAATAGCTCGTCAGATGAATGACTTGCCAGAATCTATTAAACATTTGGTAAAAGGTGGTGGTTCATTAACGGCATTGCCAATTATTGAAACACAAGCTGGTGACGTATCTGCTTATATTCCTACAAACGTAATTTCAATTACTGATGGTCAGATTTTCTTAGAAGGTAACTTGTTTAATGCGGGTATTCGTCCTGCTATTAACGTGGGTATTTCTGTAAGCCGTGTGGGTGGTAATGCACAAATTAAATCAATGAAGAAAGTGGCTGGTACACTTAAGCTTGACCAAGCATTGTACCGTGAGCTTGAAGCGTTTTCTAAATTTGGTGGTGACTTGGATGCTGCTACTAAAAACGTAATTGATAAAGGTGCACGTAATGTGGAGATTTTGAAACAACCACAGTACACGCCATACGCTGTAGAAAAACAAGTAGCCATCATTTACCTAGGTACACAAGGGTTGATGAAAAATGTAGCTGTAAAAAAAGTAAAAGAATTTGAAGAGCATTTCTTAACAGAGATGAACAACAAATTACCTGAGGTAATGGCAGATTTTAAAAAAGGAGCTTTGCCAGAAGATGGAATTAAGAAAATGGTTGAATTGGCAAATGGTATTATTCCTTTGTACAAATAAACGATTTTAAATTATAATAAAATGCCACCGAATTTTTGGTGGCATTTTTATTTAGCTGAAAATTTTTTAACATCAGTATTCTTACCATCTATCAAATCCATTAGATTCTTTTTCTCCAAAACTTTTAGGGTAGCATCCCTTACAACTTCCATGGTTCTTTTTAGCCCACAATTTGTTTCATCACAATCAGCGCATTTAGAATAAAAATTCAGGCTAACACAAGGTAGCAATGCAATAGGACCATCAACAATTCTTATCGCATTTGCAATAGATGTTTTTTTGGGTGATTGAGATAAATAATAACCTCCTCCTTTTCCTTTCTTGCTTTCTAAAATACTATGTTGTTTCAGCAGCAATAAAATACTCTCTAAAAATTTAATGGGTATTTTTTTTGCTTCTGCAATTTCAGCAATAAGTACAGGGCCTTCCCCATATTTTTCCGAGAGGTAAGCAAGCGCTTTTAATCCGTATTGTGTTTTTTTAGATAGCATGGTTTGTGTACTTCAAAAGTAAATAGTTTTTATGGAATTGCAACATTATTGGTGGGTGGGGACACCCACCAATAATATAAACATAATTTTCTATTTTCTCTTCAACTGCTGCATCAATGCCCTAAATTCTTTTGGAGCTTCTGCAAACAATTCCATTTTCGTACCATGCTCATCTTCAAAATTAAGTTTGAAAGAATGTAATGCCAATCTATTTATAATGGGTCGTTCCTCATCATCGTGCTTACTCAATTTATAATTCTTTTTTATAGAAGAAAGTAATATAGGTTTTCCATCTCCATACAAAGGATCGCATGCCAATGGATGACCAATTTCTTTTGTATGCACTCGTATTTGATGTGTACGACCAGTAAACAATTGAAATGATACCAATGAAAAATTCGGATTTGCATCCAGCACTTCATAGCCAGTTTGCGATTCTTTTCCGCTGCGATGCACCGTCATTATGCCTTTGCGAGTAAGATGGTCTGTTATTGGTGCATCAATAATTCCAGTTTTTTCAACAGGTTCGCCAATTACAATTCCTAGATAAAATTTTTCTACTTTTCTATCTTCAAATATTTTACAAAGAAATTTATGTGTGGTTTCGTTTTTTGCAAATACCACCAAGCCGCTCGTATCTTTATCTAACCGATGTACTACAAAAATGTTTTTGTATTTATCTATCAAATATTCTTTCAACGATTTTTCTGTTTGCTCTCTATCGGGAATAGTAAGCAAGCCGCTTGGTTTATTTACTGCTACAAAATCATCATTTTCGAAAATGATATCGTATTTACTTTTTGCCACTCGTTCCTTTTTTTGCCGTTGATGTATTTTTTTTCTTATCGCCTTTTCTAGGCTTTGAAGCTACCTTAATAGTAGGCACACCAGCTGCTTCATCAGCTAATTTTGCAGCCGCTGCTTTCTTTTCAGAGTGTGTTTTAAACTTTCTAAGCTGCGGCGTTTTTATGGCTCTCTCCCGCTTTGGATTAACAGCTAATGATACCGTATCACCCAATGCTTCTGCTATTTCTGCATTGCTAAAATCTCTTCCTCTTCTATCTTCAAATGGTATTTCTTTTTTTGTGGGCACTGTACTTTTTTTCTCCTCCCCTATACTTGCAGCTATCTTTTTTCCACGTTTAGATTCGTTCATATATTTCAATACCCGAATTTCTTTTTCGCTGAGATAGCGCCACTTGCTACGTTCCACATTTTTCTTTGTAAGCCCTGCATACATCACCCTATCCAATCCCTTTACATCATAACCCAAGCTTTCAAATATGCGACGTACAATACGATTACGACCACTGTGTATTTCTATACCAATGATTGATTTATCTTTTGCATCTGCGTACGCAAGTGTATCCACAATCACAGGGCCATCTTCTAAAGTAAGTCCTGTTATTATTTTATCGAAATCTGTTTTGGTTAAATTCTTATCCAATCTCACCTCGTATATTTTAGTAATCTCATAACTCGGATGCGATAACTTTTGTGTTAAATCGCCATCGTTTGTAAGCAACAATACACCAGATGTATTTCTATCTAAACGACCAATAGGATATACCCTTTCGTTGGTAGCTTGACGTATTAATTCCAATACCGTTTTTCTACCCTGTGGATCATCGGTTGTAGTGATATAATCTTTAGGTTTGTTCAATAAAATATACACCAAATTTTTAGTGACAAACAATTTTTTTCCATTGTATTCCACCACATCGGTAGGTTGTACTTTATAACCCGGCTCTGTACAAATAGTGCCATTTACTTTTACGGTATTGGATGCTATAATTTCAATGGCTTCTCTGCGGGAACTTACACCACAATGCGCCAAAAATTTATTTAATGGCATAGCTATGTCAGTAGTAGTTTGAGTAGTTACAACTGGTTTAGCTACTGCTTTACCACCATCTTTCTTTGGCTCAAACACAGCTTTTTTATCAACTCTTTTAGGTGCTTTATCAGGAATGATTATGCCTTTTTTGGCTTGTCTAGCTTTGTATTCTTCTGCTTTTTTAGTTTCAAAATAAGCACGCTTTTCTTTAAGGGCTTTCTTTTTTTCTTGGCGGTATTCTTCTTTTATTACGCTGTTCTTCTTTGGATTGATAAACTTTTTAAAAGCATCTTGTGCCATAATGTGGAGTTTTTGCTGTTTTACAACAGTAGGTGAATTGCAAAGATAACGGTTCTTTGTATAATGGCTATTTGCATACTCTTTAATGGCGCTTTTAAAATTGTCGCAAGAGGTGACACCTCTAACTAAAGTAGCGACAATTTTAAATACACAGCTTTTAAGTCTAAACAAAAAAAAGAGGCATTTCTGCCTCTTTACTTTTATATCTTTCTTTAATTTTACAAATCATCCATCATATCTGCATTTTCCTTTTTGCCAATTTTCTCTTTTAATTTGGCTTCCATTTTAGCATATTGTTCAGCGGTTAAAATGGCTTTTAACTTTGTCTTTCTTTCTTCTTGAATTGCTTTCATTTTTTGTTTTTTCTCTTCCACTGTTATTTTATCCTGTGCTTTCAAGTCATCCATCTTCGCTTTTGTTTCTTGCCTCAACGTTTTCATTTGCTTCATCTGCTCTCTACTAAGGTTCAATTCCTTCATCATCTCTCTTTTCTCTTGCTTTCCTGCTCCTTTTTGGCGCATTTCATTTTTTGAACTATCTGCATAAGCTCTTTCAACCTGTGCTGTTGATGACAATACAGACAAACAAGCTACTAACGATAATACTAATAATTTTTTCATGTTTTTAATTTTTAAACATCATAGACATTGGTAAAAGAAAAAAGTTTAATGTACTAGAAAAAAGACTTATTTACAAAATATGTCTCTGTACTTTTTCGGCAAAATAAAAGGATGCTCTAAAGCACCGTTTTATTTTTATCTTACAATTATAATTACTCTGCAGTGGGCTGGTTTTCTCTAGCCTGCATTTTTGGGGATCTTGATTTTTTTCCTTCCTTTCTTTGCTTCTTCATCTCTTGCATCTTTGCCTTTTGCTCAGGTGTAAGTATGGTTGCCATATTGCTTTCTTGTTCAGCTTTAAGTGCAGCTTTCTTCTCTCTCATTTCTTTTACGGTAATGTTATCTTGAGCTTTTAAAGCCTCACGCTTAGCCTTCATATTTGCATGGTTGGCTTTCATTTTTGCTTGCTGCTCTTTGCTAAGATTTAGCTCTTTCATCATTTTACCTTTTTCATGCTTTCCTTTATGGCGTTCTGTTCTTTCTTTTACTTCTGTTGGTCTTTCCGTTTGTGCGGTACTTGCTAAAGTAAACATACATGCTGCTAAGGATAATACTAGTAATTTTTTCATGGTCTTTCTTTTTAATTTTATTTGTTATGCATCATAGACTTTGTATGAAAGAAATCGTTTAATCAATAAAATGTTAAAGAAACCTACCCCTTGTTTGCAAGCTGCCCACAAGCTGCATCTATGTCTTTACCACGGCTGCGGCGCACCCTCACATTTATTTTATGTTTAATAAGATAATCCGTAAATGCATTTGTTCTTTCTTCATCGGGTTTCATAAAACTTACACCTGCTATAGGATTGTACTCTATTACATTTACCAAATGTGTGGGTACTTGTTTATAAATTTTCACTAGGTTTTCGGCATCTTCTAACGAGTCGTTTATGTTGTTAAACAAAATATATTCTAGCGTAATTTCATTCTTTGTTTTTTGATGAAAATATTGAAGCGATTCTATTAATATTTTTAAATTGTTGCTTTCGTTTATCGGCATAATCTCTGTACGTTGCCCGTCTGTAGGTGCATGCAATGATACAGCTAAATTAAAACGCACACCATCATCACCCAATTGTCGTATCATTTTAGAAACACCTGCCGTAGAAACTGTGATACGATTGGGACTCATGTTCATACAATCCGAAGCGGTAATTTTATCTATAGATTTCAATACATTTTTATAATTGAGCAATGGCTCGCCCATACCCATATATACAATGTTACTTAAATTTTTCTCGTATGTTTTTTGGCATTGCTCATTCAACAATGCTACTTGATCATAAATTTCATCAAAATTAAGATTGCGTTTTCTATCCATTTTGCCAGTAGCACAAAAAGCACAAGTAAGGCTACAACCCACTTGCGATGATACGCATGCGGTAAATCTTTTTTCTGTAGGAATTAAAACGCCTTCTATTAAATGCCCATCCCATGTTTTGAAACGAGATTTTAAAGTACCGTCAGTGCTATGCTGTGTGGTTTCTACTGTTATGGCTGGCAATGTAAATTCTTCATGTAGTTTTGCACGCAAGTCCAGCGATAGATTGCTCATTTCATCAAAACTGCGGGCATTTTTTTTCCAAAGCCACTCATAGGCTTGCATGGCACGAAAGCGCTTATCGCCAATGGTTTCAAAATATTCTTTCAGTCCGTTAAGGTCAAAATCACGGATGTTTTTCTTGTCTGACATAGATGCAAAGATACGAAAGCCCCCCTTCCCGACCTCAACCCTTTCCCTTCCTCAACCCTTTCCCTTCCTCAACCCTTTCCCTTCCTCAACCCCTTCCCTTCTCCACTGAGTGGAGAAGGGTGGGCTAGAAGATTAAGTGGGAGATGGGCAAATGTAATTTTAGGTAACTTCGTTTTATTCTTCTTATCTACTTTTGGGTAAAAGTTGAATAATGATGTGATGATGAAGTGTGCGACGCCACTGAAGACGATTAAAAAACAAATGCTTGGACAACAATAAAACAACAAACCAAAACGAAAATATTTTTATGGAAACGGTTTATATAATTGATGCAGTACGAACACCGATTGGAAAATATGGAGGCGCATTGTCTTCTGTGCGACCAGATGATTTGCTGGCGCATGTAATACTTGCACTCGTACAACGAAACTCAAATATAGATGTGAATGCTATTGAAGATGTAATAGCTGGTGCGGCCAACCAAGCTGGAGAAGATAACCGCAATGTGGCTCGTATGGCTGCTTTACTAGCGGGTTTGCCGCCAACAGTTGCCGGCAATACCGTAAACCGTTTATGTGCCAGCGGACTGCAGGCCATTATGGATTGTGCCAGGGCAATTGCCTGCGGTGATGGAGAATTAATGATTGCCTGCGGCGTTGAAAGTATGAGTAGGGCACCGTATGTAATGCCAAAAAGCACAACTGCCTTTGGTCGTGAACAACAGATTGTTGATACCACTTTAGGCTGGCGATTTGTAAATAAAAAACTGACTGAATTATACTACCCGTACACCATGGGCGAAACCGCCGAGAATGTTGCCAAGCGCTGGAACATAAGCCGGCATGCACAGGATGGATTTGCATTTGCAAGTCAGCAGAAATACGAAAAAGCTTTTGCCGAAAATAAATGGGCCGATGAAATAACTCCCATACAGGTACAAATTGGCAAAGATGTTTTTGATTTTGATAAAGATGAGCATCCAAGACTTTCCAGCATGGATAAACTGGCGCAATTAAAAGCCGCTTTTGCAAAAGACGGAACAGTTACTGCCGGCAACAGCAGCGGTATTAATGACGGTGCTGCGGCTATGTTACTGGCAAG
>JANOZW010000449.1:0-6080 GCA_031429575.1 Ferruginibacter sp. | reverse complement strand
TTTTCTACCGAGGCGTAATGCATAGCGGCAAAGATAGGTGAGGCAAATTTGTTTTTACTGTACAATTAATATTGAATTCAGATTTAGTAATTTAATAAAATAAAAATAAAATTTGATTGTAGGATGTTAACTTTGATTTTTTGTAAAGCGATAATATCGTTTTAAATAAAATGTCTAACGCTAAGAATAAAATGAAGGATTTTTCACAACTAAAGAAAAATTTAAAAAAAGATTTTTCTAATTTAAAGAATTGTAGGGTAGCCGTATTAGGAGACACATCAACACAGTTTCTAACACAAGCTTTGAGAGGAGAAGGTTTTGATAGAGGCTTAGATTTGCAAATATGGGAGGCAGATTTTGACCAAATTGAAATGCAAGTTTTTGATTCAGCATCAGAATTATACTCTTTTAAGCCGGAAATTATGTTGATTTTTCAATCATCACACAAATTATTAGGAAAATATAATAAACAAAAAACGGATCAACATTGCTTTTTTGCTTCTACTGAATTAGAGACAATTTCAAATATTTATTCTACTATTTCGACAGGATTAAATGCAAAAGTAATTTACTATAATTATACAGAGATTGATGATGCTGTTTTTGGAAATTATGCCAATAAAACGGAAGCTGCCTTTTTATTTCAATTACGGAAACTTAATTATGAATTAATGTTGTTTGCCTCCAAAAACGCTAATTTGTATTTATGTGATATCTCTTCTATTCAAAATTTAGTAGGTAAGGCTAGTTTTTTTCACCCTTCTATTTACATAAATACTGAAATGGTAATGAGTATTGATGTTTTGCCAAATGTAGCATCTAAAACGGTTGATATCATTAGCAGTTTACTTGGAAGATTTAAAAAATGTGTCATTCTCGATTTAGATAACACAACTTGGGGTGGAATAATTGGAGATGATGGATTAGAAAATATACAGGTGGGTAGCTTAGGTATTGGAAAAGCATTTACAGAATTTCAATACTGGATTAAAAAACTTAAAAATAGAGGTATCATCGTTGCTGTCTGTAGTAAGAATACCGAATCTGTAGCAAAAGAGCCCTTTGAAAAACATCCAGATATGGTGCTACATTTGGAAGATATTTCTGTTTTTATTGCCAATTGGGAAAACAAGGCAGATAACATTCGGCAAATACAAAATATCTTAAATATTGGTTTTGATTCAATGGTTTTTTTAGATGATAATCCTTTTGAAAGAAATATTGTACGAGAGAATATTCCTGAAATTTTTGTTCCAGAATTGCCAGAAGATCCAGCAGAGTATTTAGAATATTTATATACGCTTAATCTTTTTGAAACAGTCTCCATTTCGAAGGAGGATGCTGAAAGAACAAAACTTTATCAAATAGAGGCTGAAAGAGCTGTAGTACAACAAAAATTTACCAACGAAGATGATTTTTTAAAAAGCCTAAATATGCTCTCATTGGTACAGAGTTTTAATAAATTTAATACCCCAAGGGTAGCTCAACTATCGCAACGCAGCAATCAGTTTAATTTACGTACAGTGCGCTATTCCGATACAGATATTGCACGAATTGGAATGGATAATGACAACTTTCAAACCTTTACATTTACCCTAGAAGATAAATTTGGCGACAATGGATTAGTATGTGTAATAATTTTGCGTAAGGAAAATATCGACACATTGTTTATTGATACTTGGCTAATGAGTTGTAGGGTTTTAAAACGAGGAATGGAAAACTTTGTTCTTAATACAATAATGCAGTATGCTATTTTAAATGGGTTTAAAATAGTAAAGGGAGAATATATTCCAACAGCAAAAAATGAAATGGTAAAAAACCATTACCTTCGATTTGGTTTTACAGAAAATGACGGCTATTGGTTGTTAGATGTTCATTCTTTTGAAACTAAAAACTGTTTTATCATCAATAAATTATAAAAAAATATGACAAGAATTGACATTTTATCACAACTTAACCCCATTTTTACCGAAGTATTTGATAATGAGCAAATCATAACAACCGAGGAAACTACAGCAAATGATGTAGAAGAATGGGATTCGCTAACACATATACACTTGGTAGTAGCAATAGAAAAAAATTTTAAATTACGCTTTACTTCAAAAGAAATTCAAAGCTGGACGAATGTAGGTAATATGGTAGATTCTATACTTTCTAAATCATAATAATTAATCAACACAATAATAAATGGCACAAAACAACCTTGCTTATGTAGTGGATCAAATTAAAACATTGAATCCATTGCACGGAAAAAAATTGTCTAAAAATTTAAAAAAACAAGACGAAACCTATTATCAACAAGCCGATAAATTTCTTTTAAGATACGGTAATTTATTGGCTGATGCGGGAAAAGATATGGATTACTCTATAGGGTGTTATTTGCAAATGATTGCTGATGTGAATTATGAATCAGTTCAATTTATGCAAACAGGAGAGTACACAAGCAAATCTTTTGAAGAGGTTAATCAACGAGTATATAATGACCCAAATGTGATGGAATATTATATGCATGGTTTATTGCTTTCGCAATTTTTGTGGACACACCATTACGATATTACCAAGTATTTTACGGCTACGATTACAAACAACAAAAATCAAATTAAAAATTATTTAGAAGTAGGAGGTGGCCATGGTATGTACATTTCAGATGCTATTTCTATAATAGGACCTGATACCAATTATGACTTGGCCGATATTAGCCCGAGTTCAATCGACATTGCCAAGCGCATGATCAATAATCCGAAAGTGAATTATAATCTGATAGATATTTTTGAATATTTTCCCTCTCACAAGTATGATTTTATAACAATGGGCGAAGTGTTGGAACATGTGGAGGATCCAGTAGCCTTATTAGAAAAGCTACATAGTTTATTAGCTGATAATGGAAAAGTATTTGTAACAACGCCAACAAATGCACCAGCAATTGATCATATTTATTTATTTAAAAATGCAGACGACATACGTGGGGTAATAAGTAAAGCGGGTTTTAAAGTAGAAGATGAATTACTGAAATATTCCGAAGATTTGCCAGCTGAATTAGCAGAGCAGTACAAGATTTCTATGATGTATGCTGGTGTTTTGGTAAAGAAATAATTGACCATAATATTTATCCAAAATGAGTTTTGTTAATACCTTTCAGTATCATCATGTAGGTTTATTGGTTGAATCTATAGAAGAATCGATGGTGCATTATAATGCTCTATTTGGCTCTAACAATATTTCGGAAGTTTTTGTTATACAATCGCAAAAAGTAAAGGTTTGCTTTGTTAAAAATGCACCCGATTCATACATTGAGTTAGTGCAACCTTTTGGCGACGATTCGATAGTAGCTAAACTCTTAAAAAAGAGAATTAGTTACTATCATTTGGGTTACAAGGTTACTAATATTGAAAATGCTGTGGCTGAATTAGAACTATTAAACTATAAGCCAATGCAATATTTTAATTCCGAAGCATTTGATGGAAAGCGATGTATTTTTTTATTTACACCAGAAACACATCTTATTGAATTAATTGAGCAATAAAGCCAATGTTAGTTTATTATTAAAAAACTACTCTTTAGTCTTCAAAATTATAGTCTTTAATTATGTATTAAAAGATGCTATAAATTTATTTACCTTCGTGTCTTTATTTTTTATATGCATACACTACTCATAACGGGAGGCGCAGGCTTCATAGGATCTCATCTTACAAGATTATTTGTTACTAAATACCCTCAATATAAAATTGTAAATTTAGATGCACTTACATACGCAGGTAATTTAAAAAACCTAAAAGATGTTGAAAAAGCATCAAATTATCATTTTATTAAAGGAAATATTACCGATCTTTCGCTACTTCATTCACTTTTTGAAGAATATCATTTTACAGGAGTATTGCATTGTGCTGCAGAAAGCCATGTAGATCGTTCGATTACTGACCCCCTCGCTTTTGTAACAACAAACGTGATGGGCACATCGGCATTATTGCAAACCGCCAAAGAAAGTTGGAAAGGAAATATGGAAGGCAAAATTTTCTATCACATTTCTACAGACGAGGTATATGGCTCATTGGGCGATACAGGTTTTTTTACAGAGGAAACCCATTATGATCCACGCAGCCCTTACTCAGCATCAAAAGCAAGTAGCGACCATATGGTTCGTGCATTTTACCACACCTACAAATTGCCAATAAAAATTAGTAACTGTAGCAACAACTATGGCCCATATCATTTTCCAGAAAAACTAATTCCACTTTGTATAAATAATATCATCAACAATAAACCATTGCCTATTTATGGCAAAGGAGAAAATGTGCGTGATTGGCTTTTTGTAGAAGACCATGCAAGGGCAATTGATGTGATTTTTCACAATGGCAAAATTGGCAAAACGTACAATATTGGTGGGCATAATGAATGGACAAATATTGCACTGGTAAAAGAATTGTGCAAGCAAATGGATGAAAAACTTGGTAGAGAAAAAGGCGAATCTGAAAAATTAATAACATACGTAACAGATAGAGCAGGCCATGATTTACGCTATGCAATAGATGCTACAAAATTGAAAGATGAATTGGGTTGGTTGCCATCTCTTCAATTTGAAGAAGGTATTAGTAAAACAATAGACTGGTATTTGGAAAATACAAAATGGCTTGAGGATGTTACAAGTGGCGTTTATAAGAGCTACTATGAAAATATGTACTCTAAAAGTTGAAGGTTGTTGAAACTTGTTTAAAATGTTGAATGGATTTCATTAGAATTTAAGTTTGGATTTATTTTTAAAAGATTTTATATGTATGTTTTTGGTTTTGAAAAACTAAAGGTATGGCAAGAAGCAAGGAAACTAACCGTTTTGGTTTATGAGCTAACTGAAAAGTTTCCTGAGAAAGAAAAATTTGGATTAACAAATCAAATGCGTAGGGCTTCTGTTTCAATAGGTGCTAATATTGCAGAGGGGAGTTCAAGGTTTTCGTTTAAAGAACAAGCTCATTTTTATTCAATATCTTATGGAAGTTTAATGGAGCTAATGAGTCATTCATTTACAGCGTAGGATTTGAAATATATAAATATCGAAGAGTTTGAAAAAATTAAAAGTATAATACAACCATTATCTTTAAAAATAAATAACTTAAGAAATACACAATTAGCAAAAGCTGACAAAAAATAAAAAAATCTGAATGGGTTAAAGAGAGAGATTATTGTTTGTTGAGAAATCAGAGTATAATAAACTCCTTCAACTCTTCAAACAACATTCAACAATTTTAAACTTCTTCCTCAACCCTTCAAACAACATTCAACAACATTCAACAAATTTCTATGAAGGGAATAATATTAGCAGGGGGCTCAGGAACAAGACTCTACCCAATCACAATGGCCATTAGTAAACAACTTATGCCCATTTATGATAAACCAATGATTTATTATCCGCTAAGTACATTAATGCTTGCAGGAATAAGAGAAATATTAATTATAACCACACCCGAAGATCAAAGCCAATTTAAAAGATTGTTAGGCGATGGTAAACAGTGGGGCTGCGATATACAATATGCCATACAAGAAGTGCCCAATGGACTTGCGCAAGCATTTGTAATTGGAGAAAAATTTATTGGAACAGATAGCGTAGCACTTGTATTAGGCGATAATATTTTTTATGGCAGTGGTTTTAGTAAATTACTACAACAGTCTGCAAAAAATGATGGTGCTACTATTTTTGCCTACCCAGTAAGCGATCCTGAAAGATATGGCGTAGTGGAGTTTGATGATAATTTTAACGCATTAAGTATTGAAGAAAAACCTGAAACACCCAAGAGTAATTATGCTGTGCCTGGTTTATATTTTTATGATAATAACGTGGTGCATATTGCCAAAACCATTGAACCAAGCCATAGGGGCGAGTATGAGATTACAACAGTAAACGATGTATATCTTCAAAATAAAAAATTGAAAGTAGCGGTATTAGACAGAGGATTTGCTTGGCTTGATACTGGTACATTTGATAGCCTAAGTGATGCTACCGAGTATGTACGTGTAATAGAAAAAAGACAAGGTTTAAAAATTGGATGTCCTGAAGAAATAGCTTATAGAATGGGATTCATAAATAGGGA
>JANOZW010000448.1:0-4725 GCA_031429575.1 Ferruginibacter sp. | reverse complement strand
TAAAACATTAACTAAAAAACTTTTCTACGAAAGAAAGCGTAAATTACAGCAAAACATTTGAATGTTACAGGCATCTACGGTACAATTACTCCGTATAAAATTTTCTTTTTTTTTAATGCCAGTATTTTGGTTTGCATTAAGTCAGGTAGAACATATTCATGTACTACATGCTATTTCAATTTTTATCATACTCCATTTATTGGTTTACCCAGCAAGCAATGGGTATAACAGCTATATGGATAGAGATACCGATAGCATTGGCGGCATAAAAAATCCTTCAATGCCTACCAAACAATTATTTTATGTAACCATTGCTATGGATATTATTGCATTAATAGCAAGTGCCTTCATTAGCATTTATTGTGCTATTTGTATAGCAGGCTTTATTGCGGCATCTCGTGCATATAGTTACAGAGGTATTCGGTTAAAAAAATTTCCAATCATTGGTTTTATTGTAACGAGTATCTTTCAAGGAGCGGTTGTTTATTTTTTGGTTTACTTTGGATCTAGCACAGAAAAAATTTTATCTTTTCCTTATTTACCAATGATAGCAAGTGCTTTATTAATTGGCAGCTTTTACCCACTTACCCAAATTTACCAGCATGAGCAAGATAAAGCTGATGGCGTAAAAACGCTCAGCATGTTATTAGGATATAATGGTACCTTTATTTTTACAGGCCTTATTTTTTTTATGGCTATGAATACACTTGCTATTTATTTTGGATTTAATTTAGATTTTACAAATATTATTACAATCATCATTTTTACCTTACCAGTTTTATTTTATTTTTTTTGGTGGATGATAAAAGTGAGAAAAGACAAAACAGAAGCTAATTTTAAAAATACCATGCGCATGAATGTCATCGCATCTATTTGTACCAATGCGGCATTTATTGCTGTGTTATTAATTGAAAAACTTTGAGTAAAATAATTTCTATAGCATCAGGTGTGCCCAAATACAAACATGAGCAAGCCACTTTATTTAGCTTTGCAGACAAAGTGTATAACAAAACCGAAGGCGATACAAGAAAACTAAAATTCCTATACAACCACAGTGGTATTGAGTATCGATATTCTGTAATTCCCGATTTTGATTTAAGCAAAAAGGAAAGAGTTTTTTTTAATGAGGCTGAAGATTTATTACCCGTACCAACTATTGGTAAAAGAATGGAAGTATATAACCAATATGCGGCGAAACTATCTGCGGAAACGATTATAAAATGTATTGCAGGTAAAATTGATACGAAAGATATTACACACCTCATTACCGTAAGTTGCACTGGTATGAGCGCACCAGGCTTGGATTTACAACTAATAGAAATGATGGATTTGCCAAAAAATATTTTTCGCACATCGGTAAACTTCATGGGATGTTATGCAGCCATACATGCTATGAAATTGGCAGATGCACTTTGCTATAATGATAAAAATGCAAACGTAGTTATTGTATGTACCGAGTTTTGCACACTTCATTTTCAAACAGAACCTACTGTTGATAACCTCACTTCTTCCCTTCTATTTGCAGATGGTTGTGCAGCAATTTTAATGCAACATAATGAAGCAGGCAAAGGTTTGCAAATACAAAACTTTTTTAGCGATGTAAATTTTGATGGAAGAAAAGATATGTCTTGGGAATTGTCGTCCACCGGATTTTTAATGACGCTTAGTGGCTACATTCCTGAATTGATAAAAGCAGATTTTGAAACGTTGGTGGCAAATGCTTTGCAAAAAACGAATAGAACAAAAAACGATATATCCCATTGGTGCATACACCCAGGAGGTAAAAAAATTGTAGATACTATTGCTGATACATTACAAATAGAAAGAGCACGATTTAAAAATTCGTACGAAGTCTTGAACGATTATGGCAATATGAGTTCGCCCACCGTTTTATTTGTATTGCAAAAGATAATGGGTGACATTGAAAGCAATCCTACACATAATGAAGTAGTATTTGGTGCTGCATTTGGCCCAGGCTTAACTATGGAAACTTTTACGGCTACTTATGGCTAATCTTATTCATAGAAGTTATACAAAAGAATTGCTAGATGCAGATAATATTCCTTTTGAAGATATTAAACGCAACATGCAAGAACTAAATACCATCAATACTTTGCTTGGTGGGCATGCGATAACTATTGGTGGGGTAAAAGCATTTACAAACGAAATGAACAACGTACACATTTGCGAAATCGGTTGTGGCGGTGGAGATAATTTGCAAGCCATTTCTAAAATAAAAAATACAAATTTTTCATTTATAGGAATAGATTTGAAACCAGCATGTATTGATTTTGCAAAACAACAATACCCAACATTAAATGCAAATTGGATTGTTAGTAATTATGAAAAAGTAACGTTTGAAGCAAAACCAGATGTAATTTTCTCATCCCTTTTTTGCCATCATTTTACAGAAGAACAATTGGTAGAAATGCTGACATGGATGAAAGCAAATGGAACAAAAGGTTTTTTTATAAACGACTTACAACGCAATACCATTGCTTATTATCTTATAAAATGGATTACAACATTATTTTCAAAATCGTATCTTGTAAAAAATGATGCCCCGCTTTCCGTAGCAAGAGGTTTTCATAAAAAAGAATGGATAGATATTTTTGCAAAGGCAGGAATAAAAAATTATACAATACAGTGGAAATGGGCATTTAGATATTTAATAGTTTGCAAAAATGGCTGACAGCAAAACATACGATACAGCAATAATTGGTGGTGGCCTAGCGGGTCTCACACTTTCCATATCCCTTGCCAAGCAAGGCTTTTCCGTTATATTATTTGAAAAAGAAACCTATCCATTTCATAAAGTTTGTGGTGAATATATTAGCCTAGAAAGTTGGCATTATTTAGAAACAGAAATGGGTGTACCATTAGCAGAAATGAATTTACCCATTATAAAAAAATTGTGGGTTACAGCACCAAATGGAGATTCATTATATAATGATTTAGATTTAGGAGGGTTTGGAATTAGTCGTTTCACACTTGATGTTACATTAAAAAATATTGCAGAAAAGGTTGGCGTTACTGTTTTACAAAATTGCAAAGCGGAAGATGTACAGTTTACTGATAATATTTTTACCATAAAAACCACAAAAGGTATTTACCAAAGCAGGGTATGCTGTGGCTCTTGGGGCAAGCGAAGTAATTTTGATGTAAAATGGAAAAGACCTTTCACGAGTAAAACATCTGACAGATTAAATAATTTTGTAGGCATAAAATACCATGTAAAAACAGATTTCCCCGATGATATGATTGCGCTACACAATTTTAAAGATGGCTACTGTGGTATATCAAAAATTGAAGAAAACAAGTATTGTGTATGTTACCTTACCAAAGCAAGTAATATTAAAAATACAGGCAGTATAGAAAAAGCTGAAGAACAAATTTTAGCAGAAAACCCGCATTTAAAAAAATTGTTTGGAAGCATGCATAAATTGTATGATGCGCCTGTTTCCATTTCTCAAATTTCGTTCAGCAAAAAAAATGCAATAGAAAATAATGTGCTTATGCTTGGTGATGCCGCAGGTATGATAACACCTTTGTGTGGCAATGGAATGAGTATGGCTATGCATAGTGCAAAGATAGCAGCAACAAACATTTCGGCATATTTACAAAATAACATTAATAGGCAACAACTAGAAAATAATTACATAAAAGCTTGGAAAAACAATTTCAATACTAGAGTAAAAATTGGAAAAATTGTGCAATATTTATTTGGCAGAAAAGCAACTACTAACTTATTTGTAAACTTAATGAAGCGTAGTAAATTCTTAACCAATAAAATTATTGCCCTCACACATGGTAAGCCTTTTTAAACTACCCAATCTTTACATCAACCACTTTCATTTCCTTAATTAAATCTCTAGTATATTTTCTAAACTTAAAGCCTTTTAAAAAAGGCCAAGGCATTACTCCTTTAGATTTATTGTACTTGCTAATTTCATACAGTGCTTTCCAATGCTTTAAAATTTCTTTGTAAGCTGCTCCAAGTGTATAGCCAGTATCGTAAAAATGATTGGGTTCTGCACCACATCCGTTGTACTCTAAAATAGTGTAATTTTTTCCTTCTTTTAAATCAGCCACACTATTGCACATTATATCGTAGCGCCCATAAAAAAAATCGTTTATCTCAATACTAAGCTTATCAAAAACAGCAACCAAGCGGTCATCTATTTCATGTTTTAAATCAATAAAATGTGCTCCCCTATTGTGGTTTGCTGCATAGCTTAAAATATATTTTTCATTTGAAGGTATAATAATATTCCACTTATCAATATGTTTTGTTTTTAATTCCTCTACCCGATTAGCAGATTTTGGATTATTTAAAATCAATTCTTCTAAAGTAGATACCCCATTACCCATAACGTTGAGAGGTATTTTATGTAAAAAGCCAGTCACTATTCCCTTTTTATCTTTGGGATGTCTAATGTGAAACACACTCACTTCCATATTATAATGCACCATTTCTTGTACAATATATTCAAAAGTCATTATGGAATGGTAGTGCTTAAACTCAGCTTCTGTGTCTATTTTTCTAAACAGAATGCCTTGCCCACCCACTTCCGGCTTTACAATTAGTGGGTACACAATGCTAGATACTTTAAGTTTTTCCATTACAATATTAAAGTCCTCTGCTGGGAGAATATTAAATGTAGTAGGATAAAGATGTAAGGGCAACAAATCATACATCTCTCTTTTTGGTTCGCCCTCCATACC
>JANOZW010000447.1:0-6395 GCA_031429575.1 Ferruginibacter sp. | reverse complement strand
AGGTAGTAAGCCACCAGTTGCTGAAGAACCACAACCTACAGGAGATAAGGATGGTAATACAACAGGAGATAAAGATGGTACCCAACCCAAAGAAGAATCAGTAGCGAGTAATAGAGGGCAGGCAGCAGATGAAGCTGTAAGTATAAATAATAAAAAAGGTGAATCGTTTGAGGATGGAGCAACAGTTTATAGAACTCAAGGGGGTGAAATGCCTAACGCTAGCCAACATCGTATCTTAGTTGATGCTAATGGTAATATTAAAATTGAGGGTGATAATATGTTATATGTAACCATAGATGATGCAGCCCACCAAGTATATTTTTATAATAAACGAGGAGGTTCGGCAAAGGGTGCAGAAATAGTATCTTTTAAAATACCTGAATCTTTAGCCAATGAAATAAGAGCAAATGGAGTAGCACAAGATTTAGGAAGAGTAAACCCGGGAAAACCACAAATTTCCGATCCGACTAAATCAACGGGAGCTTATGGTTTACCAAAAGAATATATACAAAAATTACAAGATCAAGCCATAGGTGGAACTGGAAAAATCGAACAGCCATAAAATTTAGATATGAAATCAATAAAGGAAAGGTTATCGGAGAATTATATTATTGGTTGTATAAAATACAATGGTAATTATTATTTCTATTTAATGCCTATTGCATGGTGGATCATTAATTATGAAAAATATGACCCATCAATTTTGAACTCTAAGGAAAGAATAAGTAATTTTCGAAATGGAGTAATTGTGGTTGCAGATGGTCAAACAGATAATTTCATCAAATCAATAAGGGAAGATGAAATTTCGTTACAAGAGTTAAAGGAAATTATTTTATTTGACGGTAAAGGAAATTACGACTATCTAAATTTCTTTATTGATTTTGACAAAAAAGAATATATTAATGGATTTTACGATATTGAAGTTGAAGATTATTTACCTGACGAAACTTGGACTGGCAAGTTTGATGAGCCTAAAAAATATTTACCTGATGAACTTCAAAAATTATGGGTAGAAAAAATTAGCGTCTAAATTACAATTCAGCATGTACAGAAACAATCATGGAAAAATATATTTATGATGCCCTTTATTATTACAAAGATGATGATGGCGAGGAAGGGTATGATTTATTTAATGTACAAACCTCGGATGATAAAAATAAAAATAGGATTGAAATATTAAAAGGTATATTGAATAATGAAGATAAATATATTGCCTATCAAGCAATGCTAATATTACTATCATGGGGAATAAAAGAAGGAGTAGATAAATTGAATGTTTTTGTTGAAGAAAAATGGCATGAAAAATTAGAATTTGAACCACATAGAATCTATAATGAGGATAATGTATTTGATGTAATTGCTGATGCTTTGGATATAGCTTGGTATAATTCTGAAGATAGAGCTTGGATAGTTGAGAAAATGAAAATTTTGTTATCATTTTATGGTACTATGTTTTTTGAAGGAAAACTAAAAAATGTACTTTTAAAAAGGGATGAACTTGCAAAAAGCCTTCTGATAGAAATTAAAAGTGCCATGGAGTCTTCATTGCTAAATAAACGTTATTACCAAGCTAGTCAACTTTTATCAGTAATAAATAAATATGATAAAAATTATGTCAATAGTATAATTCCTGAATTTGAAAAGCTTTCCCAAATTGATAATCGAATAAATTTTAATTTAGAAGAATTGCTGGTTAAATAATTCTCAATAAAGTCTACATTAACGTATTAAATAATTTCTAGTATTTTTTTTCTATTTAATTGAAGGTACTTCTTTCAGCTTTGGATTGTATCTCAACAAATCCTTTTAGTTAATTAGATTTTTATAATTGCACCTAATTTTTAAAATTGCGGTAAACTAGCGAGTGATTGTTGGAAACAAGAACCGAGTCGATAGCTTAAATTTTCAATCAAAATACGATTTAAAAATTGTATTTGATGATTCTAATCATCTTTCTCTACTATTATACCCAATATTGGTACAATCTTTGCCTTCTATACAGCACTGCTCATAGTAGTTGTCCAAATTTCTACCAAAATACCCTATTCATTACAACATAAAAGACAAATCTTTTTTATGGCACAACTAACCGCTACCACAATAAACATTAATGGCAAAGACATTGCCCAGTTTACCTCTTTTACCCTTCAGCAAAATATTTTTGAACACCACAATTTTACGCTCGTTTGCCCTGCGGAAAGCATAGATGGCAAGCTAGGCTCAGTTTTTAACCAATCCAAAGAATTGATAGGCGCACCTATAAATGTACGCACTTTGGCAATAGCAGGTGCAGGAAGATTGGATTTCGCAGGGGTAGTAACGCAAGTTGAAACGGCAAGGTTTAGTGGTCATGCAGGAGATTTAATTATTACTGGGTACAGCCCCACCATTTTATTAGACAGTGGTCCACATTGTAAAAGCTGGGAAAAGAAAGCCCTAAAAAATATTGCTACAGATTGCTTGAGTCATTTTCCACAAAACTTATTGAACCCCAAAATAGCACCTACAAATGGGGAAACACTTTCTTATATCGTACAGTATAAAGAAACTGCTTGGCAATTTTTAAATAGAATGGGCGCTACATACGGAGATTGGTTTTATTACAATGGAAAAAATGTAGTGCTTGGTATGCCTACAGGTACGAATGTTGATTTGACATTTGGTAGCAATCTAAGTAGATTTAATATGTCGCTGCAAGTGCGCCCTTCTAATTTTGAAGTAATGGCATACGATTATTTAAACAACGAAGTATATGATACTACGCCTAGTGGTATAGAAGGCAAAGCCGGTTTAGATAATTTTGGTAAACATACGTACAGCAAGAGCCAAACATTTTTTGCGACACAACCAAAGCAGTGGAACAATAATTATGTTACCAATAAAAAGCAATTGGATGATTTTACCAATACAAGAGCTGCTGCGCAAAGCAGTAATATGGTAAAGTTTAATGGCGCAAGCGGACACCCAGGCGTACAGCTTGGCAATACGGTAGAAGTAAAAGGCAACAATGTTTTTAACAGTGCCGATGAAGCGTACGGACAATTTACCGTTATAGGTGTTACACATCATACAGATGGACAAGGAAATTATAACAACGATTTTTTAGCTATACCAGCGAGCATAAAAACGCCACCAG
Source organism: Ferruginibacter sp. (assembly GCA_031429575.1). Taxonomy (GTDB): domain Bacteria; phylum Bacteroidota; class Bacteroidia; order Chitinophagales; family Chitinophagaceae; genus Ferruginibacter. Next base: position 3,259 of record JANOZW010000447.1, on the reverse strand, counting down.
TAACGGCTTACACCGAACCGATTTGCGAAACACAAAGTGCTATTGTAACAGACAACTACGACCCTAAGGGATTAGGCAGAGTGCGTGTGCGCTTTCACTGGATGAAGCCGAGTGAAAAAACACCATGGATACGCATGATGATGCCACATGCAGGTGGCGGCAAAGGACATTTTTTTATACCAGAAATTGAAGAAGAAGTAATAGTGGCTTTTGAAGACAACAATGCATTGAAACCTTATGTGCAAGGGTCTATGTACAATGCAGGGCAAAACAATTCTTACTCAAACGATGGTAATGATGTTAAGATAATACAAACCAGAAGTGGCACAAAAATAAGAATGAATGATGCCGAAGGCTCTGTATTTGTAGAAGATCCAAGCGGAAATACATGGCTAATGGATGGTAAAGGAAATATAAAAGTAAATGCACCTAATAATATGAGTTTTATTGTTGGAAAAAACTTCGATATACATGTGGGTGAAAACATGACAACAAATATTGGTACAAATGAAACGATGACTATTGGTAGCAACAAAACCCTTAGAGTGGCAAAAGATTATATGCAGTTTTCAGACAATAAAAAAGTAACCATAAAAAGTGACAGCACAGAAAATATAGGTAATAGTTACAAACAAATGGCTGGAGATTCTGACATACAAACCTATAAAGGCGATATGAAAATAAGAGGTACCGCACTTACCGTAATACAAGGCGGTAAAGATGTGAAAGTAAGCAAGGCGTAATTTTTTAAAATTACCATACAGTATTAATGTAAACAAACGGCATTATGATTACGGAAGAACAAACAGCAACGCTTGAGCAAAAGCGAGCTGAAAAAAGAGAAAAAGAAGCACAAGATTCTCCCGCTGAAAAGCGGGAGGTAGTAATGCATGGCGCTACTCTAAAATGCAAATATGCACAAGGACCTGGTAAATTATTTGTAACATCAAATGAATTATTACTGCAAGATCAAAAATGGGCAACGGAAGGTGATGGTAACAATATGGTAAACCTACAGTTTAAAGGAACATGTGGGCATCCAAAATGGCCACAAAGAAAAATGAGCCCACCGCCTTGTATGAGCGTGATAAAATTATCGCCATGGCAAAATTTGGGAACCAATTTTTTGCAAGAGCAAAAAAATTTGGTAAAGGAATCTTACATAGAGTGCGATCCAGAATTTAATACTGCTACAGCAAAAGGCATACCTACTGCGGAAAGTATAAAAAGAGAAGTTACTGAAATGCCCATGATATTAGATGCCTATTTTGTAAAATGGACAACAGAAAAAGGAACGCCTACAGAAAAAGAAGTAGAAGTGTATGATAAGAAAACAAAGAAAAAAGTAAAAGTAAAAAAGAAAATAGAAACAAAAAAAATAGGAACGGAAAAAGTATTGGAAAGAGGAATAAGTTATCAAGTAGCAGTAATTATAGAAACAGCAGGCTTAGCAGGCAAGAAATTAAAGATTAAAATAAAAAGTGGGAAAAGAAAAATATTTAGTGATGTAGATGCAGCTGTAAAATTAATAGACTTAAAGGATGTTGAAGCTGTAACAGATGCTGCCAATTATAAGGGCATAAAACCAAAAGATGAATTTGAAGTAGAGGTAGATAATCTTACAAATGATAGCACTATAGAAAACGCCGCAGATTTTAAAAACAAAGCAGTGCTTAAATTGATGCTAAACGGTAGGTGCGATGATTTATCGTTTGATATGGCTGAATTAATACAAGCAGATGCTGATAAAATGGCTTATTTATATATAGAAATAGAATGCAAAGAACCTAATGTTGTTTTTAATGGAAAAGAAGGAAAGGGTGGAGAAAAAAATACTTTTTTAAATGAGGAAGGAAAATATTTTAATGTAAAATATGTAGAACAGCCATGGATTGTAACAGCAAGGCAGGAGCAAAAACTTGGCGTAACAGAAGCTACTCATTGCACTAGAATATCTGGCGAGTACCACAAAATAAATAGACAGCATAAACCAACGGGATGTGCTACTATTACAAATGCCTGGTGTGCTTCATTTGTAGGCTGGTGTTTAAAACAAAATAATTTTTCTGCTCAGTTAGATCCGGGCGCATATACCTATGGATATGAGAATACGAGATATAGAGCAGGATTTAAAAAGAACCCTACAGATAAAACACCACTAGCTGCTGAGGAATTTAGCGCTCCTAATTGGGGCAAACTAGTAACAGCTAATAATGCGCCACTTGGCTCTATTTGTGTAGTGAAGAGTGGAGGGCATGTTACTTTTGCAGTGGCTAAAAGTAGTGATGGAAAAACAATTTTTTACCTAGGGGGCAATCAAGGTGACAAAGTATGCGTGGGTACTTTTGGAAGTAGAATATCATCTATGTATCCCATAGAATATAACAGTATAGAATCAGACAATGATCTTCCCATTTATTTTACAAAAAATGAAAAGCTTAGTACTTAGTATAATTTTTCTTTTGTGTATAGCCACTTCTTTTTCGCAAAAAGGTCGAAATCGTTCCTGTTTCAATCGCTGCCGAAAACGTCCACCGGAAAAATCCAGAAATTTGTATTGCGTGAATTGGCAAAAAGCAAAGAGGCGATTGAATGAGACATTGTTTTTACACAGGGCTTTCCACCGCAGGCTTCCACCGTGTTCACTACACCGAGTGGGGTGAGGCCGACAATCCGCGCGTGCTGATCTGCGCGCATGGCCTCACACGTTGCGGTCGTGATTTCGATACGCTGGCGAAGGCGCTGGAGGGGCATTACCTGGTGATTTGTCCCGACGTTGCAGGCCGCGGCGAGAGCGACTGGCTGGCCAATAAAACAGATTACAACTATGCCCAGTACATGAACGACATGGTGGCGATGCTCGCGCGCGCGAACGTCGATACAGTGCATTGGGTGGGTACGTCGATGGGGGGCATCATCGGCATGTTGCTGGCCTCACATGCGAACACGCCGATCACACGGCTGGTATTGAACGACGTGGGATCATTCATTCCCAAGGCGTCGCTGGAACGGATTGCGATGTACCTCGGCGCGTCGCCGCGCTTTGCCGATTTTGAATCCATTGTAATGGCGGTACGTGCGGTTAGCCCCTTCGGTGAAATGTCCGATGAAACCTGGCGTGAATTGACGGTGCCGCTGGTGAAGCAATTGCCTGATGGTAACTGGCAGTTTCGCTACGATCCCGGTATCGGCGACGCTTTTAAAATCGGCGCGATTCAGGATGTCGACCTTTCCGCGGTATGGGAAAAATTAGTTTGCC
>JANOZW010000446.1:0-1510 GCA_031429575.1 Ferruginibacter sp. | reverse complement strand
CAACTGCTCTACCAATGCGCCATTACCACTTACGCTAATGTTGCTTATTTTCTCAGCAATTTTTTCAACGTATTCCATCTCTTTCAATTTCCACAACATGGCATTGTCTTCCATTAATTTTGCAGTGTTCAACAAACTTCTAGTGCTAGCAGTTTCTTCTCTACGCATAATGGTGTTTGCTTGCGCATTTTTTTCGGCTACTAATACTTTGTTCATAATTTCTTTTACATCGCCTGGCAATATAATATCTCTTATACCAAAGCTTGTAACTTCTACACCCAAGGCTGCGGCTTTTTCATTTACATGTTGCAAAATAAATGGTGCAATAGCATCTTTTTTCTCCAACATTTCATCAAAGCCATAGCCTGCAATGTACTCCCTCAATGCCAATTGAAACACAATATACAATTGCTTATCGTATTCTTTGTTTTCCAAAATGGCTTTTTCAATATCTATTACTTTGTACTGTGCCCAAGCATTTATACGCAATGCCGCTTTGTCTTTTGTCAATATCTCTTGGCCATTAATTTCTATTTGTTGGGTACGTGTATCCACTTTGCCCACTAAGACATTAATGTTGTTTTTCCACCAATAGTACACACCGCTTGGCAATGTTTGCGCATATTTTCCATCTACAAACAATACTGCTTTTTCGTAGTTTTCAACAGTGTATGCACGTACATAAGGCGCTACCAATTTGTTCAACAAGGCAGTACGGTTTATGTTTTCTGTAATTTCAATTTTACCAATATCTGCTTTCAAAAATTCGTAATTAATCACATTCTTCCAATAGGTATATCTGCCCGCTGTCAATACTTGTGTCATTAAACCATTTTCGTATTGCAATACAATTTCATTATCGCTTACTTCTATTACTTGCAATGCGTTTGCCAATGTAGCATCTTGCAATAAAATATTTAATTCTATTGGTGCCACAAATGGTTTATTTATGTCATACACTTTTACATCTTCTGTCCACATCCAATAATTACCTGCGGTAATCATACATTGGTAAACGCCTTTTTTAAATACCAAACCTATTTGGTATTCATTAATTGTTACTTTTTTCATTTTTATTATTTTAAAATTTTTATTAATTGTTTTAAAAAAGTTGAAATTGTTTTTCCATACTGTAATCACGGAAATACTATGTTTTCAAATGCTAGCAGCAGGTTGTTTGTTGTTATTTATTACCCTGATGATAATAAAGGTTAAACATTCAAGTTACTGTTTACTACTCGCTTGTATAATGCTTGCAAGTGTTTACTGCATTTGCTTTGTTTGCCGGCCTAAGCCAATAAACGAAGCGGGAAAAACAATTTCTACTTTTGATCCTGGTCAGCATTTTTATAGAAGTGCTGTACTTCTTCTTTTCAAGAAGCATTCGTGATGCTTTGCTTTTACCAATTTAGCTATCCGAGCTGTTTTCGGAGTGGGAGTCGAACCCACATTAAAAGACTATTGCTCTAACCAACTGAGCTATCCACCTTTCGGCGAAGAGGAGTCGAAC
>JANOZW010000445.1:0-23483 GCA_031429575.1 Ferruginibacter sp. | reverse complement strand
TAAATTAACGCATTCTGATAATCAACTTTGCGCCAGTATAACCTTGGCGAATATCAGCTACCAAAATTTTCTGTTTCATTGGAACAATATATATGCTCTTACCTTTTTGGTATGTTACAAGTGTATTGAATGAATAACTAGATGTATTAGTAGTATTTGTATTACCTAATGGTCTTAATAAAGAAGAACCAGTATATTTCATACCATTTCTTAAATTAAATTTAAGAGAAGATGCAAATGAAGTAGGAACTTTTATGTTTAAGGTAACTTTATTCTTCTTTTTACCCAAACCTCTGTCCGCAAAAGACGGTAACAACAACCCTGTAAAGGCAGTTGTAAGTAATAATATGCGGAACATTTTTTTCATTGTGTATCTGTTAAGGACAAATTTAATACTTTTCACTAAATATAAGACGAATTATTGTGCCAATTGTTGTGTAAAAGTTAAAATATATTTTTAACATACGATAATTATAATGAAAAGGGCTTAAATTACAGTTAATAATTACATAATTATGAGAAACGAACAATATAGACAAGATCGGGAGGAATTGAAGGAATTGTTGGCTCTTTATGATAATTTACGTGAAGGGAGGCCAAATTCATTTATTGAGAAAGAGGGTTTTGAACGACTTATTGAGCATTATGATGATAGAGATAAGCTTGAAGAGGCACTTTTGGTATGCGAATATGCTATTAATCAATACCCAAATACTGCAGATCTTTTATTGCTAAAAGCAAATTTGCTTATTGTTACAAAGAGGTATAAAGAGGCATTAAACTTACTTGATGAGGCTGAAGAACTAGATAACACAGATACCAATTTATATATACTTAAAACAGATGCATATTTGGCTTTAGATATGCAAGAAAAAGCAGCGATGCTATTGGAAGCAGCTATAGAAACCTTTGAAGGCGATGAAAAATTAGATTTGCTTTTTGAACTTTCTGATGTATATGATGATTATGAAAATTTTGAGAAAGTATTTGATTGTATAGCGCTTATTTTAAAGCTAGATCCTGCAAATGAGGAAGCGTTATACAAAATGTGCTTTTGGACAGACTTTACAGGCAGAAATGAAGAAAGCATTACCATACACAAAGAAATAATTGAAGAGCAGCCATACAATGAACTAGCATGGTTTAATTTAGGAGCAGCTTATCAAGGTATTAAACTGCATGAAAAAGCAATAGATGCCTATGGATATGTAATTGCCATTAATGATAAGTTTGAGAATGCACATCGCAATATGGGAGACGCTTTTTTACGCCTCCGTAATTATAAGGATGCTGTAGAATCTTTACAAAGAGTATTAGAGTTATCTATGCCAGAGTCTGTAGTATATGAAGCAATAGGGCATTGTTATGACCGTATGGAAAACTATGCGCAAGCAAGATTTTATTATAAGAAGGCAAGCCATATGGATGCAGAAGATAGCCACATGCATTATAAAATAGCCACTACTTATATGAATGAAGGCGCTTGGGGAGCAGCTTCTAAATGCTTGCACACAGCATTGCGTACAAATCATGTACAGCCTGATTACAACCTAGCGCTTGGGCAATGTTTTTTGCAGATGAATAATATTGAAGATGCCCTTACTTGCTTTGGCTTGGTAGTACGTACAAGGCCAAAAAATATTAGTGGATGGACAGAATTATTAAAATGCTTATTGCACGCAGAATATCATACTGAGGGAATTGAATACGCAGAATTTGCTTATGAGCAAACTGATCGTAAACCAATTTTCCTTTTTTATAAAAGCATTTTTCTTTTTGCAAATGGGCAAACCAAAGAAGCAGCATTACAATTGGAAAATGGAATGACCATCAATCCAAAATTACTTAAGAAATTTATACAACTTAATCCATCTATACTTAAGCACAGACAAGTAGTAGAAATTATTGCTCGGTTTAAGAAAAAAGGAAATTTATAAGGATGTATTTAAAATTTTGCTACTTAAATTAGAGGTGACACCTCTTTGAAAGTAATTTCTCCTTTAAAAGTCGATTATGAGAGGTGTCACCTCTTGCAACATTTTATAAGTACTCATTAACAACATTACAAAACCATTTATTTTTCTTTAGATATATTTGCACTCCAAAGCAAGAATCAGTAAAACAAAAATAAATGAATTTTAATCTTTCTCAAATGCCAGAGCGCACGGCACAGCCCCGTGATAATGGTCTTACAATGGTAATGGATAAGGGCTTGAGTGTACAAGAAGCCAAAAATTTTATGAGTGTAGCTGCTCCACATGTGGACATCGTAAAACTAGGATTTGGCACTGCATTTGTAACGCCAAATTTAAAAGATAAATTAGCCGTATATGCAGAAAACAATGTGCCCGTTTATTTTGGCGGTACATTATTTGAAGCATTTCTTATACGTAACCAAATGGATGATTATGTGGCGCTGTGTAAAGAATTTGGCGTAACCACCATGGAAGTAAGCGATGGCTCTATAACCATACCACACACTGAAAAATGCGGACATATAGAAAAATTAGCCAAAAATTTTAAAATATACAGCGAAGTAGGAAGTAAAGATGCTGCTCATATTATACCTCCCTACAAATGGATAGAACTTATGAGTGCAGAACTTAGTGCTGGTGCAACGTATGTAATAGCCGAGGCACGTGAAGCAGGTAATGTAGGTATTTATAGAGGCAGTGGTGAGGTGCGTGAAGGATTGGTACAAGAAATACTTACCCAAATACCAGCAGAAAAAATATTGTGGGAAGCCCCACAAAAAGCACAACAATTATATTTTTTAGAATTAATAGGTTGTAATGTAAACCTTGGTAATATTGCGCCGTCTGAAATGATAGCATTAGAAGCTATGCGTATTGGGTTAAGAGGCGATACGTTTGAGTTTTATTTAGATAAAAAATAATAAAAAATAAATCTTATTCTAAATGGTGAACCTCGATAGTTTCACCATTTTATTTTTCATCAATCCATTGTATAATAAAACGATTGAGTACAGATTTTTCAGTGATGATGGCATCTGAATCTTTTATTTGAAGCGATAAGGTTTCAAAAATTTCCTCATCTGCTTTTGTATTATTTAATTTTGAGAATGCTTCTATAAAAAGCTTTTCGTTCTTCTCTAATAAAAAATGTTGTTTTAAAAAACGCTTTGTATTGGTAAGTTCGCTCTCCAATAAGATTGTGTCTTGTTGCGTATAATACAGTATGAGTAAGTATAACCTTGTAGTGGCTTGTGTTCTCGTTTCTACATTGTATTTTGGGCCTTGTAAAATTTCTCGCCAAAGTGTATTTGCTTTATCAAAGTTTTGTTGTAAAAAATAATACCAGCCGCAGTGCGCTTCTGTAAATAATAAAAAATCGATGCGGTATCTATTTTCAAAATTCTCTTTGGCTTTTACAAATTCATCTACTACTTGTTGGGCTTTTTCATATTGCTTGGTATGCAAGTATAGTAAAATACCATTGTAACAATAATTATGCGTGCGTCTTATTTCTTGCTCTACAGAGTGAATAGGATACTGCTGTGTTTTTAAAAGATATTGCTCCATTTCATCCCACTTTTCATATTTATAACAAGCCACCATAAAGTTGAAATATACGGCCATAGCATCTACAGCAATGTTAGGCATACGCTCATCTATCAACTGTCTATTTTCTATTAATTTTTTATTGTACTCATAACATTTTTGCGCATTACCTACACTGTTATAAAATAGTTCAAAGCAAGCCAAATAGCGGTTTCGCAGTGTGAGAGAATAACTTTCACTTGGCTCCTGTAATAATTGCAAACTTGTAATTACTCTTTCTGCTTGCTTTTGTACTTCTTCAAATGGCTCATTTAATTTATTAGAAAAAAGCAAGTTGATTTGATGCCATGCACTGTGTACATTATTGTAATCGCTGAGTATTTTTATTACTTTATCTTTTTCAGCTTTTAAATTCCAAAATAAATCTTTGTTCATATCACCGATACGACAGTTACCAAAGAGATAAAGCTCCACATCTAAAATATCCAACAAGGTTTGATACTGCTCATATTGCCAGGCTTTTTCTTTTGTCTTTATTATTAGTTTTTCGCAAGCCATATCAAGACCCTTGCTAGCTAGTATTTTTATTTTATAAAAATTTCTTCTTATGGCCCACTCTTCAATACTATCTTCTTGATAATTTCTTAGCGAAGCCAAAACCATATCATACAAATAAGCTTTATTGGCAGCATAGTTTTTTACGAATGCTTCTTTGCGATGTTTTAGTAAAATAGATTCCTCGTCATATTCTTTAAGTGCATCTAACACTTCAAACAATTTATAATAATTATTCTTTTTACTTACCACCATGGTAGAGGCCGATAGCGTAAAATACCTTTTTTCGCTATGTTTTAGGGATTTGATTAATAAAAAAAGTTCATTCATTACAAACTGTATATCAATTATATAGTATTAAATTTTGTTCTCAGAAATCTATTTTTGACAATTTTTTAATTTTTATTGATAGCTTAAAATTAGTCTTTTTACAGTAACAAAAATGAATGCCTTTAAAAAATTATAGTATGATTAATGATGCCTTTAATGAAAATGAGACATTGGATGTAGATGAAAATATTTTGATATGGTCTTATGCAAATGGAAAGGACTTTATTAGAATAGATACCATTGTGTATTGTGAAGCAGATAATACAAGTTGTAATATTTATCTAAATAATGGTAACAAGCATAGGATATCACAAACATTAGAAGAGATAGAAAATAAATTACCAACGCATAAGTTTATAAAAATACATGATTGTTATATTGTAAATGTATCATTCATTAATAGGCATAAAAAAGAGGATGTTGATTATATGATTTTACATGATGGCACAAAACTTGAAATTGGCGCAGCGTATTTAAAAAAAATTTCTTCAACGCTTCCTTTAAATTGATAATTAAAAAACACTTTAATAAAATAAAAGATGAAAAATTTAAACAAAATATTATTGTTTGTTGTTTTTATGACTTCGTTTAGCAATAGTAGTATCAGCCAAGCAGTAGCAAAAAATACTAATGTTACTGAGCGTTATGCTTTTTCTGATAAAGCCAAAGTATTATCTACTCACTTTTCAGATACAGTAAAAGATTTTTCATACAACTTGTTTAAAAGTAAAACAACGAAAGAGAAATTAAAAGATGCTATAGCGTTAGATAAGCTATCAGAAGAAACTTTTAAAAAAGGATTAATAGATGATGCAGAAAAACATAATGCAATGCTGTACAGTTTATCCACTAAACTAAACGATAGCTTTTTTATTATAAGTGCAAAAAACAGAGAGGGTTTAATAGATTTAGAAAGAGGGAAAAATAAAGAAGCAGAAAATAAATTTACAGAAGCCTTGGCTATGAGTAAAAGGTTTCCAACAAAAACAGCAGAGATAAATAGTAACCTTGGTTCTGTTTTTCTTGCCATTGGAGATAAAGACCAAGCAAGTAAATATTTTTTTAAAGCTTTAGAGTTATATGAAAAACAAAACAATCTGTCTGGTATTGGAGAAATATACAGCAATATTGCTTCTGTGCATTATTTATTAGGCAAAGTAGATAAAGCAATAGAATATCAAAAAAAAGGGATAGAAGTAAGAGAGCTTGCAGGCGATAAAAGTGGATTGGTAATAGCAAACAATAATCTAAGTCAATTGTATTTGCTAAAGGGTAATGTGTCTCAATCCTTAATACAAATTAAACAAGCTGTAGCCTATGCCGAAGAACTAAACAATCCTAAATCACTGGGCGTTGCCTATGGCGGTATGACGACTTATTATTCTTATACAGGAAAATTTTCGGAAGCTTTATTATGGCAAAAAAAAGCAATGGAATTGTACGAAAAAATTGATGATAAGCAACAGCTATCACGCTTGTATGTGTCAGCAGCAAATCTTAGTAATGCCATGAAGGATTCAATACTTGCCGTGAGTTATTTTGACAAAGCATTAGAAATTTCCAAGGCTATGGCAAATAAAGAAAATGTTGGAAATGTGTATGAGAAGATGAGTAACTTTTATAACCATCACAACGATCATAAAAAAGCATTGAAATTATACAAAACTTTTATACTTTATAAAGACAGCATTAATGCTAAAAGTAACCTAAGTAAAATAGAAGAATTACAAATGCAATACAATACGGAGAAAAAGGATAATCAGATACAAAGCCTACAAATAGAGCAAAAAATAAAAGCTTTGCAATTAGAAAAACAAAATGCCTTAATTGATGGCAATGAATTATTGGCAAAAAAGAAAGAAGCAGAAATAGCTTTGTTATCTAAAGAGTCCATTGTACTTAAGCAAGCTAGTGAATTACAAACATTACAAATAACACAGCAGGAAGAGCAGCTAGACAAACAGCAATTACTTGCAAAAAATGTGCAACAAGAATTAAGAATAAATCAAAACGAAAAATTGATAAAGGAAAAGGAGTTATCAGTACAAAAAAGGGTTAAAAATTTTTTAGTTGGCGGATTGTTTTTGATTTTGCTATCTTCTGCATTGTTTATAAATAGATATCAACTTAAAAAGAAACTCGAACAACAAACAGCCTTGTTAGAAATAAGAAATAATATAAGCAAGGATTTACATGATGAAATTGGAAGTACACTTACAAGCATAAGTATATTGAGTAATGTATCTGAACTTGCACTGGAAAAGCAACCAACACAAGCAAAAGAAATGATACATCAAATAGCCATGCAGAGTAAAACTATACAGCAAAATATGAGTGATATTGTGTGGAGCATACGTACTGAAAATGAAAGTGTGGAAAATCTTACCACAAGAATAAGAGAATATGCGGCACAAACATTGGAGCCATTAAATATTCATTCTTCTATTAGCATGGATGAAAATATTCTTACACAAAAATTACCGATGCGTTATCGTAAAGAAATATTATTGATTTGCAAAGAAGCTATAAATAATATTGCAAAACACTCTGGTGCCAATAAAGCAGCCTTGGTCATAAAAAAGGTAAAGCAAGATATAATACTAAGCATTGATGATAATGGCTCTTGGAAAGGTATTAGTAGCGGTACTGGTACAAAAAGTATGAAAGAAAGAGCTGCCTCTATATTGGGGAAGCTAGATATAAGTAGCACTATTTCAGGAACATCAATAAATGCAATCATACCTATACCATAAATGTGGTATAGGATAGTAAAATAGCAGGGTTAATTTTGTGAAATGATGGCAATAAAAGTATTAATATACGAAGACAATAACAGCTTACGCACTAGCATACAAACGCTTTTGCAATGGGATACAGCATTTGATGTAATAGCCGCTATGCCAGATGCGATTTGTGTGCAACAAGATGTAGAAACATTGCAGCCAGATGTAATACTTATGGATATAGATATGCCGCAAAGTAATGGGGTAGATGCTGTAAAGAGTATAAGAAGAAAAATGCTAGAGACACCTGTGGTTATGTTTACCGTGTTTGAAGATGATGAAAATATTTTTAATGCCATACGCTCTGGCGCCAATGGATATTTATTAAAAAAGAATTTTGACCAAATACCAGCAGCATTAAAAGATGTGTTGGATGGTGGGGCACCAATGACGAGCAGTGTAGCTAAACGAGTATTAAATTTTATTCCTAAAAGCAATACCGAAAGCAATGCAGAAATAGAAAGCTTATCTAAAAGAGAAGCAGAAATTTTAGAATATATAACCAAAGGTTATAGTTATAAAATGATAGGGGAACAATTATTTATAGCTACAGAAACAGTGCGTACGCATATAAAAAAGATTTATAAAAAACTACAGGTGAATAGCGCTACGGAGGCAGTGTATAAATTTACACATGGTACGTAAAAAGCAATTATTCAATTCAAAAAGTATAATCAAATCTATTTCAACACATCCAGTACCTTAAACATTTTACCAGCCACATCTCCACCCTTACCATTAAAATTATTTACCAAAAAAGAAAAGATATAACTCTTGCCATCTTTTGCAGTGTGGTAACCACAAAAACCTTTTACGTTTGTAATGCTGCCACTCTTCATCGTCATGCCATTGTATATAGGTAATGCTTGTAAAAAATATTTGTACCAATCTTTTGCGGCAGCATATTTTAAAATTTCTACTTGTGCATGTGTGGTTACACGATTAAGTGGCGATAAACCTGAGCCATCAAAAATATTTAATTCATTTTTATCAATATTTTTTGCAGCCCAAAATTTTTTTACAACAGCTACACCACTATCTGCATTTGCTTTTTCATTTTGTCCCATTGTTTTTATTAATGCTTCGCCATACAGGTTTATACTTTTTTTATTAAACCAATAAATAATTGAATCCAGCGTTGGTGAATAATACATATATAAATCTGTATAGCGTTTACCATCTATGGTTGCTGGTTTTGTTAAAGCCGTTTTATAATCTTCCACGCCATTTGTTTTTATGGCTTTTTGTTTTAATGCAAAAGCTACATCTAGTAATATAGTTTTTGCAGGGTCATTATCCGCAGCGGCTATGGTAAATTTTTCTTCGCCCACAGGTATGCTGCCAGTGAGTACCCAAGCATTGCCTTGCATAGGTAGGTAGCAGTAGGCATTGTCACCACTCCCTTTTGCGCCTGCTTTTAGTTCGTTTATAAAAATTTTATTGGTAGGCGATACTACTTTTACTTCATCGGCTTTTACAGAGTTGAGTACAATATCAAATTGGTTTTCTTTCCAGTTTAAAACATTGGCAGCTGCACCATAATAGTTACCTATGTCTTGCATGATCCACCCATCGGGTATGGCTTGGTAGGGATACGTGTTATAATTAAAAGATAGTGGCTGTGTAATTTGTTTAATGCCTTTTTTTTGAACAGCAGATACGAATGCATTTAATATTTGATAACTTTTTGTATTGCTATATCTGTTACTACCAAGTGTAGGGTCACCACTGCCTATTATATTTAAGTTACCTTGCAATGTACTATCTACAATATCTCCCGTAGATTGTAATATGGTTTTGTATCTAAAATCTTTTTTCAATAATTCAAAAGCGGTAACACTTGTTATTATTTTTTGTGTGGATGCAGGTGCTAAACCTACGCTTGCATTTTTTTCAAAAACCACTTTGCCTGTTTTAGCATCTATCACATATAAAGAGCTTATGGAGTATGCCAGTTGTGGGTCTTTTTCAAATTGTGTAAATGCGGTTTGTAGTTTTTGTGAAGCTGTTTGTGCAAAAATGATATAAGGAAAAAATATTAATAGTATAGAAAAAATACGTTTCATTTTTTTGATGGTTTAGTGAAACGAAGATACCTTTTTGCAAGTAAATATTTCCTAGCATTGCTGTGTTACCTAATAACAAGCTATCACCCTTTTATGGTATTGCTGCCATGGTTTTGTTTTATCACTTTTACATAAAATTTTGCAATATGAAAAAGATTTCAATTTTAGTAAGTATTTTATTTTTTGCAATAAATGTATTTGCACAAAATGTAGGTATTGGTACAGCTACTCCACAAACAAATTTACATGTAAGCAGTACAGCAAGCAGTATCATTAGAAATGAAACCAATACAGGTTTTGAAGCTTCTTTAGAATTAAAAACAAACGGTGCATTTTTTGATTTTCTAGAACTTAGAAAATGGAAAACTGCTGCTGGTGGTTCAATAGGTACAATTCCATTGGATGGGCTAAGCCAAATTACAACTGGGTCATTTACTACAGGTGGGTTGTTACTAGGTACCAAACCAGCGCAGCCAATATATTTTACAACCAATAATGTAGAAAGAATGCGAATAGCCGCAAGTGGAAACATTGGTATAAATACGTTAAACCCTGCTTATGCATTGCAAGTAACTGCAAATAATAAATATGGTATTTACAGCACTGCAACCACTAATGGCACTGATACTATTGCAGGTATTTATGGGTTAGCATTATCACCTACGCCTGTTCCTTATAGTGCTGGTGTAAGGGGCGAATCCAATTCTATCGATTATAATGGGATTGGTGTTTTAGGCATTCACAAAGGCTCTGGCTGGGGCGTAGCTGGGTTTGTGAAAGAAGAAGGTGGAGCAGGGTATGGCGCAGGTGTATTTGGAGCCGCAGGAGATGTATTATCAGGTTCGGGACCCGGAGGTTATGGTATTTATGGTCTCAATTATAACATTGGTGGGGCTGCTGGATATTTTCAAAATGCTAATGGTGCGGCAACTAGCTATGCATTAAAAACCCAAGGCAAACTAAAATTTAATGGCATAGGAGAAGCAATTGGAAAAGTATTAACCAGTGATGCTAGTGGTAATGCTACATGGGGAGATTTGCCGGGAGGAGCAAGTTTGTGGGCAGCTACTGGCAGCAATATAAGTAACACCAATAGTGGAGCAGTGGGTATTGGTACAAGTACACCTACCGCAAGTCTTGAAGTAAAAAAGCCTTTGAAGTCCACTTTGAAAATTAGTACTACCGATTTTAATGCAGATACAACGCAGTTAATTTTTAGCAACAGAAATGGATCTAATCAAGGTACAGATATACTCATTTCTAGTAACCGAGAAGAAGGTTTGCGATTTTCTAGCAGCTCCGATTTACCTGCAAATACTCAAAGCAATATAATGCAAATAACGCCTCAGGGAAATGTAGGTATTGGCACAGCAGTTCCTGCAGAAAAACTGGAAGTAAATGGCACTGCAAAAATTAATGGAGAAGTGAATAGACCATCAACAGGTGCAGCAAACCTAGTACCTATAGCGTATGGAATGATTAATGCTGCTGGGGTAATTCAAAATGGGTCAGGTAATTATACAGTTACCAGAAGTGGACAAACATATGTCATTACCATTACTGGAGAAGCATATAGTTATTTAAGTTATACTACAAGCGCAACAGTATCATCCACTACACCAAAATTCATTACTGTAAATAGCTTGGGATTAACTACATTAACTATTTACATTTTTGATACATCTGGCACACAAATATCAAATGATTTTACTTTTGTTACTTATAAGCCATAGCGTTTTATGGTAAGTCAGTACCATAGCTTGGCGAGTAGGCATACGCAACTAGAAAATGCTACCAAAATATACCCCATATCTGCTATTGTTTTTGCAATATGGGGTAAATAACTTTGTAAGTCACAAAAATGTAGAAGCTCTTTTTTAATAAAAAACATCCCCCTTTTATGGTATAAAATAAAACTATTATGATATTTACTTTTACAACATGCTCTTAAAACAACTTACCATATTGCTCCTGCTTACTCCACTTGTAGGTATATGCCAATACAGAGGCGGTAGTAATGATGGGTTTGCACAAACCAATTTGCCCAAAACAAATATTATAGATGGTAATGCTTACAGAGGCGGCGCAGATGATGGTTTTCATGTAGCATTTGTGCCCAAAACAATAATTACAGATGCCAATGCATTTAGAGGTGGTAATGATGATGGGTTTGCACAAACCTATTTGACCAAAACAAATATTATAGATGGTAATGCATATAGAGGTGGTAACGATGATGGCTTTGCACAAACCAATAAATCTAAAACAATAATTACAGAGGGCAATGCTTATAGAGGTGGTAACGATGATGGCTTTACATTATCAAATTTGCCCAAGACAATAATTACAGATGGCAATGCTTATAGAGGTGGTAACGATGATGGCTTTGCATTAAGCAATTTGCCCAAAACAATAATTACAGATGGCAATGCAAATAAGGGAGGCAACAATGATGGTTTTGCTCAAACCATTTTACTCAAAATAAATATTACAGATGCCACAGCAAGTAAGGGTGGCATAGGAAGGGGCGAAACACAATCTATTTTAAACCCACTTACTTGTGATGGTAATACATTTACTTGGAATGGCAGCGTGAGCACTGCATGGGAAAACCCAGATAACTGGAACTGTGGTATAATGCCACATATAGGCAGTACCGTAATAATACCTAATGGCGTACCCAACTACCCTAGGGTAAATGCAAACTTTGAAATAAAAACTCTTGTAGTAAATACCAATGCTAGCATTATGATAATGGCTGGTGTACTTTTTAAATTAAACGGACTGTAAAATTAAAAATTATTAATTACGAATTACGAAGTGCTTTGAAAAAAACTATTCGTAGAAAATTAAAATTAAACAACATGAAAAAATTACTATTTATTGCCACTTTCGTTTTTTCTAGCATATGTGCATGTGCAAACAACATTCAAATAACCAATGTAAGAGTATTACGTGACAGCGTCACTATTAAGTTTGATATTAGTTGGGAAAATAGTTGGAGAAGCAATACCCTAAAAAATTGGGATGCAGCTTGGGTATTTTTTAAGTATAAAGCTGTTGATGGAATATGGTATCATCTAACGTCAAATATTTTTGGAAATTTTGTAGCACCTTCTGGATTTACAATTGAGTATGCAAATGATGGACCACTAGGTGTTCCAGGTGTATTTTTATATCGATCGTCTGTGGGAAGTGGTACCTCTACTTTGCTCAATGTTGAAGTTGCTATAAGCAATGATATTGCAACAGGCATTTATGATATCAAAGCTTATGCTGTAGAAATGGTGTATGTACCAGCAGCTAGTTTTTATATAGGGGATGGTATTTCTACTAATTCATATAATGATGGTTCTGGATTCCCTAATCAGGTTTATACTTTTGCAACCTCCGTAACAGACCCAATAGCTACACCAAGTACAAATATATATGTTAATGTTTCCCCTGTTGGGACTTCTGCTTTTTATTGTATGAAATATGAACTTAGCCAAGGCGGCTATAGAGATTTTTTAAATACATTAACTTTTGCACAACAACAATTACATACAGCTGTAATACCATCATCTATTGCCGGCACTTATGCATTATCTAATAGTTTTAGAAATCATTTAAGAATAAAAACAACTGGTGTTTCACCTAATTTACCAGCTGTATATGGATGCGATGCAAATAATAATGGCATTTTTGATGAGGCTGACGATGGAGAAACGGTGGCTTGTAATTTTTTAAACTGGGCAGACCATGCAAGGTATTTAATGTGGGCTGGGCTAAGGCCTCTTACAGAGTTAGAATATGAAAAAGCTGCAAGAGGTATTCAACTTCCTGTTGCTGGTGAGTACGCATGGGGAAATACAAACATTGCGGCGTTAATTTATACCTTATCCAATCCTAACGGTAGTAACGAATTAGTAAGTAACGCAACTTTATCTCCATTAGGAAATGCTAATTATAATGTAACCTATCCAAATGCTCCTTTTTCGGGGCCATTGAGAAACGGTATATTTGCTACTGCTACAAGTAACCGCATAAGTAGTGGAGCTAGTTTTTATGGTATTATGGAGCTTAGCGGAAATTTAATGGAACGTGTAATTACAACAGCAAATACACAAGGAAGATTATTTGATGGAGGGCATGGCAATGGTTACTTAACAAACAATTCAACTCTCTCAACTTGGCCAGCATATAATTCTACGCTACAGTATGTAAGTCCAACCAATAATGCTACTGGTTTAATTTACAGAGGCGGAGGCTTTAATAATATTGCATCTTTTCTACGAATTAGCGATAGGGCAGTTACGAATTTAATAACGGATAATAATAATGTAAGAGTGAGTACTGTTGGTGTAAGGGGATGTAGATCAGAACCTTTGTAGTTTTATAGTAAATAATAGCGGCGGGTATGTTGTAACAGCAACGTTTTAGTACAAATAAACCTTGTAGTATAAAAAATATTAACTGTGAAACTTTGCTTTGGTGAGTAGGGTACTATTCGCCATAATGTTTTTTATAAAAATAACAACACAATGAAAGCACTCTTTAGCATAATACTCGCATTCACCCTGCAGCACTCATACTCGCAAGTGCAACAGGTAGATTCTGTGTACAATGTTTTAATACAAGCCGCAAGACCACCTATACAAGCATGGGTAGCCAACACTGCTGCAAAATATAAAAGCAAAGAGGCAACCGAAAGCAGCATAAAAGCCACCGAAGATTTTAAAACCTTGGGCAATTTTACATCAACAGATATAGATGCCTTGTGTTTTTTGGTAATGGTGCAAGTGGAAAAAAATAATGAAACAATTACCAAGCCTACAATTGGGTTAAAAAATAAGCCCACTTCTTTGTATAAACCAACAGCACCTATAAAAAAGCAAGCCAACAGCAAAGACGAGCAAAGCGAAGAAACTCAATTGCAATTACAAACTATAATGGATAGGCGCAGCAAGGCAGAAACAATGCTATCTAACATTATGAAAAAAGGAAACGATACGCTGGGGCAGGTAGTGACTAATTTGAAATAAGTATTTGATTAGGTTATGCAAAATTTACCGGTAAAAAATAAAAAAGCATAACGTTTTGAAGGCGTATGAAAAATCACCCTTTTAGGGGATAGGGAATAAGAAATTATATATTATTTTTGTATAATGTTGAAATAAGAACAAGTAGTAAAAATATTTGTCTGTAAAATGGCAAAAATAATGTTTAGCTCTTTATAAATTGGTTAGCTATTTACACATGTTAGTTATTAATTATGATTGTTTTAAATAAAATATTGTAGCAATTTTACTAAGCACAATAGTTGGTTTAAAAAGCAATTTTTATACTGATTTGCCGTTATAGCCATAAAATACCCCATTTAGGGTATTGTTTATTATTTTTTATAGAAGATATTTGCATAATAAGAATAAAACAGAATTTTTTATTTGTAAAAAAAAAGAGGATTGTATTACACAAATGATAACATTCCTTTTGCTAAGTAAAATAAGCCGTTTACTAAATACAAATAGTTACCTGAGTTAAATTTGATTATTTTTATACAATATTAAAGTACATCTTTTAAAGTACAATTATGTTTAAACAAATTAAAACAATAGCCGCAGCAAGCTTACTCTTGGTAGCTACTGCTACAAAGGCTCAGCTTACCATTAGTAGTGGTGCTGTCTTTAACATACAAAGCGGTGCATTCGTTACGGTGCAGGGCGATGTAACAAGTAGTGCAGATATTACAGGAGCTGGTAAAGTTATTTTGAAAGGCAGTGCCAACCAAAATGTAAATATGAATGGCTTTGTTATTCCAAATTTAGAAATGGATAACGTAGCCAATGCTACATTAACGGGAAATACTAAAATAACAAACTCAGTGTTGTTTACCAATGGTAAAATACTAGTAGGTAATAATACCGCTACTCTAGCAGCAGCTACAACGGCTACTGGTATGGGTGTAAGTAAATTTTTTGAAACCAATGGCACTGGTTTTGTGCGTAGAGAACTAGCTGCTGATATTAGTAATTCTGAAATGCCAGTAGGAGCAGGAGCAGATTATTTGCCTGTAGCACTTACGAATAGTGGTAGTACTTATGCAAGTGCTAGTATTGGTGTGCAAGCAAAAGGTACTTCAAGTACAAATAAGCATGTGCGTACAGAAAGTTTTTTATTGGCAAAATGGCCTATTGATAAAATAGGTATTACAGGAGGTACTACCAATGCGGTTGGGACTTACGTAGACCCTACTAGGGTTATAGGTACAGAGGCTGATCTTAGAGGTATTTATTGGAATGGAACAAATTGGAGCTTAACAGGTGGAAGTCAGAGTACTGCTGCTAATACTGTAGGTGCAGATATAGCTTCTAACACTGGGGAATTGTATGGAATGAATAAGTTTTTATTATTTGATACCAAGGTGTATTTACAAGGCGCAGGTTTAGGTACGGGTATAAATGCAGGTTTGATGAATGATTTGTTGAGAACAAATGCAGTTTATGCACCAGGTACTTTGCCAGCTAGTAATTTATTACCTACATCTGATCCCTATAGCACTAACGCAGATTACAATGCAAATGCAAATTTTACTCGTGTAGCTAATACGCCTACTGAAACTGTTACTGCTACAGCTTTTCAAGATCAAGTGATACCCGCTGATAACATCGTTGATTGGGTATTTTTAGAATTAAGAAATTCTGCTACACCTAGTGTTGTAGCACAAACTCGTTCAGCTCTGTTACAAAGAGATGGTGATGTTGTAGATATAGATGGAGTAAGCCCAATTTATTTTAAGAATGTAGATGCAGGTAATTATGTTATTAGTGTAAAGCATAGAAATCATTTAGCTCTAAGTATGAATGTGGCAAATTACACTCAAGCATTAGGATTGATTAAGAATACACAATTTGATTTCTCTACCACTGCTGCAGCAAATTTATTAGGTACATCCGGCACTGGCAATACAAATTACTTTAATGGAAGTTCTAAAAATATGTTATATGCAGGTAACGTAAATGGAAATGTTAATGTGCGTTTTACGGCATTAAACAATGATAAAGATGCGCTTTTAATCAATGTTTTGGGAGGAAATGTGAGTACAGTTATTGGTCTAGTTGGTGGTGCTTACAGCAGAGGAGATTTAAATTTAAATAGAGTAACTCGTTTTACGGCTTTAAATAATGATAAAGATTATCTTTTATTAACAATACTTGGCGGCTCAATAGGAACCGTTAAAACTCAATTAGTTCCATAATTCTCAAACTTTTGATATGAAAAAAATATTATTAGCACTTATAGTTACTTTATTTATTTTAAATTGTTTCTCACAAACAATTATGCAGGCAAGTATAGGAGCAGGATCTACTAGTAGATCAGTTAAAATTTATATTAAGACAAGTGCACCAATTGGTGCAAATCTACAAATATCTACATTGCAGTTCGATGTTGCAATTCCATCAACATTTACTCCTGTACCAACTGTTACATTCACTGCCAATACAGCATTTTTAACTTCTGTACCTTGGATAATTTCTCCGCCTGTAATTGAAGATGGTTATCTGCATTACATTGTGGAAAACAGTGGAAACCCAACTTATTCAAAACTTGATGGCTCAGAGACAGACGTTTTGGAATTAACTTTTGCTGGTTCAGGAACAACTACTTTCAGTTTGGTAACTCTTCCTGATGGAGGGAGTGGAGCTACTAATGGCAGAGGTCTATACTTTTGTTCTAGTCCAACCGTAAATTCAGTTGGCACTAATTTATATTTTGCTAGACCTGGTACTACGGTATTTAACGGAGATAGTTACCGACTTTCTGGAAATTCAGGCACACAAAATGGTTTAGGTACACAAATTTCTTTTGCAACTCTAGGAGCACCAATTGTTCTTCCAGTTAAATTCACTTCCTTCTCTGCCACTAAAAAAGACAATGATGCATTATTATCTTGGGTAGTAGAAAACGAAACATCTTTGGTAACCAATTACGAAGTAGAAAGAAGTATTGATGGTATTAAATTTGATAAAATAAATACCATTGCTAAAAGTACTGGAGCAAATAATATTTACAACATTACAGATCCTAATTTATCTACTATAAAAAACAGTGGTATTATTTACTACCGCATAAAGCAAATGGATATAAACGGGGAGTTTGTTTATTCAAGTATTCAAAATGTACGTTTAACCGAAAAAGGTACTTTAATTAGTGCATTCCCTAACCCTGCTACAGAATTTACAACGGTTAAAATTGATGTATTAGAAGCGGCTGATGCAACCATTAGCTTGATAAATGCAGATGGTAAACAATTACAAACAACTACATTAAAAGCAGCGAAAGGGCTTAATCTTAAAAAAATTGATATGAATAATTTGCCTAAAGGAGATTATTTATTGAAAGTAACTTTGGGTACAGATGTACAAACTATAAAAGTTGTAAAATTATAATATAGCGCCAAGCTAGAAATCACTCTAGGGGGGTAACAATTAACGGCAGTAAATTTGAAAAAATTTACTGCCATTTTTTGTATAACAAGCTTTTGTTTTATCGATAATTATGTTTTGGTAGAGGATAGCACTAATTTTACATTTATAGTATTATGAAACAATTCGGCCTCATAGGCTATCCACTCGGGCATTCCTTCTCCAAAAAATATTTTGAAGAAAAATTTGCGAAAGAAAATTTGCAAGGTTATAGTTTTGAGTTGTTTTCAATAGAAAAAGTGGAAGCGATTAAAGAAATTATTGCTAATAATAAAAACTTGCAAGGGCTTGCCGTTACTATACCGCACAAAGAAACAGTAATGCCATTGATTACAGAAATAAGCGATGCTGCAAAAGCAATAGGCGCTGTAAATTGTATAAAAATAAAAGATGGGAAAACGATAGGTTACAACACCGATGTAATTGGTTTTGAAAAATCATTGTTGCCTTTGCTACAACCGCATCATACAAAAGCATTGGTGCTAGGTACAGGTGGAGCAAGCAAAGCTGTACAATATGTTTTAAAAAAACTAGGCATTTCTTTTTTATTGGTAAGCAGAAATAGGAGTAATGAAACAATTACTTATGACGATATTTCTGTAGAGATCATAGAGACGCACAGCTTAATTATAAATACTACTCCACTTGGAATGTCACCGAATGAAGGTGTTTTTCCAAACATACCTTATGCATATCTTTCTTCCAAACATTTATTATATGATTTAATTTACAAACCTGAAAAAACATTATTCTTGCAAAAAGGAGAGGAGCAAGGTTGTATAATAAAAAATGGTTTTGAAATGCTGGTACTGCAGGCGGAGGAGAATTGGAAAATATGGGAAGCCCCCACTATCTCCCCAGAAGGGGAAGAAACCTAGAGGATTGAAAAATAGATTAGGTATTTATAAGTGCTAAAAATATTGGAGGAATTGCAATTACTTTCCTGGCTCCATAATCAAAACATACCATACCTGTTTTAGCATTGGCGATTACTATTTTTTTATCATTTCGAGTGGTGGTTATTTCGTAAAATATTTCAAAACTTATTTTTGTTATTTCACCTATTGAAATAGCAACGTTTAGTGTATCCCCATAAAAAGATTCTGCTTTGTATTCTACTGCTAAGTCTGACATGATGAGTGCTGCACCTGCCACGTTTAGCTCCGTATAATTGTTGTGTGCTAGCCATTGCATGCGTGCTTCATGTACAATACTCACAAGCGCATCATTACCTACATGGTTGCCATAATTTATATCTGTAATTCTTACAGGAATATCTGTAGTAAAAATTTTATGTGCAGGTATGTCTAATTTAACTCTTGCCATTGTAGTTGTTTAAAAAATCTATCAATTTTACCAGTGCTTTTTTGCGGTGACTGTATATATTTTTTTCTTCCATTTCCATTTGGGCAAATGTTTTTTCATTGCCATCAGGCACAAAAATAGCATCGTAACCAAAACCCATTTCGCCTATTTCTTCGTGTATTATTTTGCCTTTGCAAATGCCAGTAAATTGATACTCCACATCATCTAGTATTAGGGAAATAACGGTTTTAAATTGTGCAACTCTTTCATTTATTTGTAGCATATTTTTTAGCAATAATGAAATATTTTTTTTGCCATCCGAAGGTTCGCCTGCATAGCGTGCACTGCGTACGCCAGGCTCACCATTCAATGCTGCTACTTCTAAACCTGTGTCTTCACTAAAACAATTTTGCTGTGTAAGGTTGTGTATCACCGTTGCTTTTTCTCTAGCGTTTTCTTCAAGTGTATTGTGTGGCTCAGGTATGTCAATGTCTATGCCTGCTTCTTTGAGTGTTATTATTTCTAACCCTTGTGTAAGTGCCGCTTTTATTTCGGCTACTTTATTTTGGTTGTTGGTGGCAAATATTAATTTCATTTTATTTGTATTTATTTTTTGCCGATAAGGCGGTAAGGCGTTTTATAAAAAAAGTAAGACGGTAAAATATTTTGCTTCGCAAAATGATGAGATACAAAACGCTAAAAAACTCGTAACCCTTAACCCGCTAACCAGTAACTCACAAACCTTCAACTTCCCTAAATCCCAAACATAACCTTCAGCACCATCCACAATTTTTTCTTCTCCTCTTTATCACTCGATAATTTTTGTAAACTTGGTGCACACAAATATTGCTGATTGTTATACGCCTGTATTTTATATTGCGGTATTTGTACAGGAAAATTTAGTAGATGTGGTTCTGTTCCTAAAAATAAAACAATACTAGGCTCAAATTGTGCATTCAAATTCTCATAAACTACTTCATCATTATTACTTGCATTTACCAATGCCACATCTTGCATAGAAACCGAACATGCATTTAAAATATTCATTAAAAAACTCAATTCATCATCACCCAGAAATGCATGTTCTTTTTCATCTATAATTATTAAAATATTTTTAGCATTTTTTCCTAAATATTTTATAGTGTCAAAATTTCCTTTTTTAGTAACATTTGTTTTGTCAGAAATAGGCAAATTTTCATCCTTCGCTATTTTTACATTGCCTACTGATGTTGAGCTTAGGCCATCATCAATCAAACTGTTTTCGTACAGTTTTTTTACTAAAAAAGGCGACAATTTTATATCATCTAAACTCATATAAAAACTAGTTTGAAAGTAATTTTTCGTTTCTTTGTGGCTAAATTAAGCAATATGGTTTCAGTAACAGATTTTAATATTACAAAGATAGAAAGGAGCAAGCTAAAGGATATAAATTTAGAGAATATTCCCTTTGGAAAATATTTTACAGATTATATGCTCGAGGTGGACTTTGAAGATGGCGAATGGAAAACCCCCGAAATAAAACCTTATCAACCTTTGCTTGTGCAACCTTCATTGGCAGCTATACATTATGGCCAATCAATTTTTGAAGGCATAAAAGCATATAAAAATTCTGCAGGAGAGGCGTTTATTTTTCGCCCACAAGATAATTTTAGGCGTTTTAATATATCTGCAGAGCGCATGCAAATGCCACAAGTACCCGAAGAAATTTTTATGGATGGCATGAAGCAGCTGATAAAATTGGATAGTAATTGGATACCTGCAAAAGAAGATCACTCTTTATATATACGCCCATTTATGTTTAGCTCCGATGAAACCATTGGTGTAAAACCAAGTGAGAAATATAAATTTATGATTATTCTTAGCCCAACAGGCCCGTATTATGCAACGCCTATGCGTATATATGTAGAGGAGCAATATGTGCGTGCAGTGCCCGGAGGTATTGGCTATGCTAAGGCGGCGGGCAACTATGGTGGCGCTATGTATGCAACCGCACAAGCAAAATTAAAAGGCTACGACCAAGTACTTTGGACAGATGCTTTTGAACATAAATATGTACAAGAATGTGGTACAATGAATGTTGTTTTCATTATTGGAAACAAAGCCATTACCCCAGATTTGGATGAAGGCACTATTTTAAAAGGTGTTACAAGAGATAGCGTAATCACGCTTTTAAAAGAAATGGGATTGACCGTAGAGGAGCGTGCATTAAATATTGATGAAGTAATAGATGCACACAAAGCAGGTACTTTAAAAGAAGTATTTGGTACAGGTACTGCGGCTACTATTTCGCTTATAAAAGAGCTGCGCTACAAAGAATACGATATGATTTTTGATGTAAATACTTGGGAAGTAGCACCAAAGGTAAAGGCTTTGCTAAACGATATTCGTTATGGTAAAACCGCAGATACACATGGTTGGATGATGAAATTGTAAAATAAAATTAGCTTATAAAATGAATGCCCCCTGTATTTTTATAGGAGGCATTTTTTATGAAATAACAGTACCTGTTATTTTTATTATGTGTTTATAGGCAGAAGTACTTCGATTGAACTTCATTGGCAGAGTTTATCCGCCGTAGGAGGGCTCCATTCATCAATATATCTTTTGGCATCTTTTATCGAAGCGATTAAGGATGGAAAAGATTGAAGAATAAGAATGATTTTTTAATAAAAAAGCATTATATTTACACTGTAATGTAGTTTTTGCAACATTTAAATATTATAAAATGATACAAGAAATTGTAAAAAATTATGAGCATCTTAAAAAAAGTATTCCATTATTAATAGAATCATCGGGTTATAGGAATGATTTTATAGCAAGCAAAATGCAAATGGATGCATCTTATTTTGCCGTAAAGAAAAAACGTTCTAGTTGGAATGATTGTGAAATGGAGAAACTTGCAAAAATTTTAGATAATGAAGATGTAGCCGCAGCTTACGAAGTATTACTAATAAAAGAAGGCAAAACAGGCAAAGCCATAAGCAGCGAGGAATTTGAAAAGCAAATGAAATGGTAGTAATAATAGAGCCATTATTTATTGAGCAATTGCAAAAATGTTCTGCTTCTTTTCAAAATCAGTTTCGCAAAGTTTATCAGCAATTAAAAATAGTAGATTATCCAACAGAGGTAAAGGGGGTTAAGAACGTACGTGGAGAAAAATATTTTTTTAAACTGTTTATAGAGAAGAGTAGAATTGGTTTAGAATTGGAAAATGACAGCATTATTATATCCTGCTTTTTGTACAACCAATATTTTGATATGAGAAATGAGTGATTTTAGGGAGCTATTTTATCCTGAAATAGGTTGTTTTTAGCGTATTTTACAAGTATTTACCTATTAAACACACAAGTAGTTTAAATTGTTTATGTTTTTTTGTTTCTTGTTGCGCTTTTTTTAAAATATATCCCTACCTTTGCCGTCCGAAAAAAAAGGTTATATAAATGCCAACTATACAACAACTAGTTAGAAAAGGAAGAGAGATTATTAAAGCGAAAAGCAAATCAAGAGCACTTGATTCTTGCCCGCAACGCCGTGGTGTATGTACGAGAGTATATACAACTACTCCTAAGAAGCCTAACTCAGCGCTACGTAAGGTAGCTAAAGTACGTCTTACAAATAAGATTGAAGTTATTGCCTACATCCCAGGAGAAGGACATAACCTACAAGAACATAGTATCGTATTGATACGTGGCGGTAGGGTAAAAGATTTGCCAGGTGTACGTTATCATATCATCCGTGGATCTTTGGATACTGCAGGTGTAAAAGATCGTAAGCAAAGTCGTAGTAAGTACGGAACTAAGAGAGCTAAAAAGTAGTATTGAGTATTTAGTACTTAGTATATAGATAAAACAAATACAATTAAAGTAGGGTTGAGTAAAGTTTTAAACCTTGAAGAAATTTAACCCTTAAACAAATTAAAAATTAAAAGAAATGCGTAAAGCACAAGCCAAAAAATTACCCTTAGCACCAGACCCAAAGTTTAACGATAAATTAGTTACTCGATTTGTAAACAATCTAATGTGGGCAGGTAAAAAAAGTGGAGCATACAGTATATTTTACGATGCATTAGATAAAGTAGCAAAAACTACTGGTGAAGAAGGATATGAAGTATGGAAAAGAGCATTAACAAACATTACCCCTGGTGTAGAAGTTAGAAGTCGCCGTATTGGTGGTGCTACTTTCCAAATACCATCTGAGGTTAGACCTGATAGAAAAATTTCTTTGAGCATTAAATGGATGGTACGTTATAGTCGTGAAAGAAATGGCCGTAGCATGTCTGACAAATTAGCTAATGAAATAGTAGCAGCAAGCAAAGGTGAAGGTGCATCTTATAAGAAAAAAGAAGATACACATCGTATGGCAGAAGCCAACAAAGCTTTCGCTCACTTTAGAGTTTAAATTTTTGAAATATTTTTATAGTAAGCCACTCTTTTTTACGAAGGGTGGTTTTTTTATGCA
>JANOZW010000444.1:0-4653 GCA_031429575.1 Ferruginibacter sp. | reverse complement strand
CAATTAGGTATCTTTAGTTTATTAAAAGCATATACCCATGCATACCATACAAGATTGGCTTTCAAAATATGGTGAAAGCCACAAAAATGAAACAAATAAATTGATACATTGGATTTGTGTTCCTGCTATATTTTTCTCTATTGTAGGCTTGTTATATAGCATCAAGCTGCCTTTTCAGTTTCAAACACACCAACTGAATGTAGCCATGATTGTTACTTTATTGGCTGTGTTGTATTATGTAAAACTGTCGCCAAGTTTAGCAATAGGCATGTTTATTTTTACAACCATTTGTTTATTGTTGGCACATTGTGTGGAAAAAATGGGTATATCACTTTGGTTGTTTAGCATAATAATTTTTGCAGCGGCATGGATTGGACAATTCTATGGACATAAAATTGAAGGCAAAAAACCATCTTTCTTAAAAGATATTCAGTTTTTACTTATAGGGCCTGCTTGGCTAATGAGTTTTATTTATGGGAGGTTGGGAATAAAATTGTAAAATCGTAAATAATAAATGATAAATACCTTCCTACATCTCCACCTCTAACCTCTTTCCTAATTCCCTCAAATCATCCACCACTTTTTCCAACAAGGGAATTCCATTTGCCCTTCTATCTTTTTCAAATTCCACCTCAGGCTCACCAGGTATAATTACTTTTTGTGAAGACGAAATGGGCGCAGCATTTTTAAAAGCTTGTATCCATTTATCCATATCATTTTTAAAATCCGCAGCAGGCCTAAAAGCATCTATACGCATGGCACCAAAAAAATGTCCAATACCTTTACCAGGCATATTTGTAGGCATAGGAATGTATGCAGGAAACGGTGGAACCCAAGGGCCATAATTTGCACCGCTCAGCACTGCCGAAAAAATATCTACAACACTCCCAAGCATGAAACCCTTGTGGCTACTGCCTTCTCTTGTACCACCAAGCGGTAACAATGCACCACCATCTTTCAATTCGTTTGCATTCGTACTCTCATCACCAACTTTGGTTTGTATCCATCCTTTTGGTGAAGGTTCATTTTTTCGTTGCAGCATTTCTAGCTTTCCATTGGCAGCAGTAGTGGTAGCAAAGTCTGCTACAAAAGGCGCTTCATTACCCGCAGGAATAGCTACTGCAATGGGGTTTGTACCCAGCATTTTATCTTTGCTAAATGTAGGCGCTACCAAAGCACTTGCATTCGTCATAGCAATACCAATCATATCATTTTCTAGCGCCATCATTGCATGTATGCCCGCTATGCCAAAGTGATTACTATTTTGCACGCTCACCCAACCTGTACCCACATTTTTTGCTTTATCAATGGCCACTTGCATAGCATACGGCGCTACCACCAAACCTAGCCCTGCATCACCATCCACCACAGCAGTAGAAGGCGTTTCATGAATAATTTTTATTTGCGGCGTAGCATTTACTCTTTGCGCTTCCCATAATCGTACATACCCACTCAAGCGTGCCACACCATGACTATCCACACCTCTCAAATCTGCACTCAGCAAGGTTTTTGTAGCAATGGTAGAATCTTTTTCAGAGCATCCAATTTTAAGAAATATATTTTTTGCAAAACTAAAAAGGTGCTCATACGTAAACAGTTGTTCCATGTAGCGAAGTTAATGCTAACAGAAATATATTCAATATTTGCCTTCGGCATAATATTTTTTATTGGGTGGGCAAAGAAGCAGCTATGGGCGGCATCGTTGTGTCACTCACTTCATCGGTATACCATTTTTCATCTTTTATTATGCATTAGATTATGAGATAGATTATGCAATAAGTTTTTTTAATTTTTGCCAATCTTCTACTTAATTTATTTTCTTTCTTTCCCCTTCGGGGAGGATAGGAGGGACTTTTACAATACAAGATTGACCATATAACTATACTAACTCATTAATTTGTAATTTCGTCTATAATCTTTAAGTGTTACATGCAGAAAATCGATTTCAAAATATTGCCAACCGTATTGCTAGACGAGTATCTAAAACAAATAGATAAAAATCTGCATAGCAATATTGAAAAGCTAGAAGACAGCGAGCTTTCATTAAATAATTTTAGTTTTTACACTTCTGTTTCTGCCGTTTATTCTTCCAAAATAGAAGGAGAAGATATTGAGCTTGATTCATACATAAAGCATAAAAAATTTGGAATAGAGTTCTTACCCGACTATACAAAAAAGATAGATGATTTGTACGATGCATACCAATTTGCAAAGTCGCATGATTTAAATAAAGAAAATATTTCTGCAATACATTCATTACTCACCAAAAATATTTTGACAAATACACAGCAAGGCAAAATTCGTATAGGTAATATGTATGTAACCACACCCGATGGTAAAATTGAATATGTTGCAGCATCGCCGTTTGAGGTAAACAATGAAATGCAAAAATGGTATGATGATGTTGAATTATTATTGAATGCAAAATTGACGTTAGAAGAAACTTTTTTCTTCGCATCACTCATTCATTTAATCTTTTTAAAAATCCATCCTTTCAATGATGGAAATGGAAGAACATCGAGGCTTATAGAAAAATGGTTTTTAGCAAAAAAGATTGGCGAAAAAGCATGGTTAATCCAGTCAGAAAAATATTATTACGGAAACCTTTCAGCTTATTACAATAATCTACGTTCATTAGGCATCGAGTACGAATTGCTTGATTATAACAATGCACTTCCATTTTTATTAATGTTACCAATATCTTGTGTCTAATATCTAATATCTAAAATCTAACATATAATATCTTGTGTCTAAAATCTTTCCTCTTGTGTCTAAAATCTAACATCTAATATCTACTTTTGCACCCATGCAACAATACCTTTCTCTAGTAAAACATATAATGGATAATGGCTGCGATAAAGCTGACCGCACAGGTACAGGCACACGCAGTATTTTTGGGCATCAGCTTCGGTTCAATTTAGCAGAAGGTTTCCCTATGGTTACTACAAAAAAATTACATTTAAAAAGCATCATTCACGAGCTGCTTTGGTTTTTGCAAGGCGATACCAATATTGCTTACCTCAAAGAACACAATGTAAAAATTTGGGATGAGTGGGCCGATGAAAATGGAAATCTTGGCCCTGTGTATGGTAAGCAATGGCGTAGTTGGGAAGGCGCAAATGGGGTAGAAGTAGATCAAGTAAAAGATGTAATTCATCAATTAAAAAACAATCCCGATAGTCGTAGAATAATTATCAGTGCATGGAATGTGGCAGATTTGCCAAAAATGAAATTAATGCCTTGTCATTGCCTTTTTCAATTTTACACAAGTGCTCCAGAAGCCCCCTCTAACTCCCCCGAAGGGGGAGGACAAGCCCGTAGAAAATTGAGTTGCCAATTGTACCAACGCAGTGCCGATGTTTTCCTTGGAGTGCCTTTCAATATTGCATCGTACGCATTACTTACCATGATGATTGCACAAGTATGCGATATGGAATTGGGCGATTTTGTACACAGTTTTGGCGATGTGCATTTATACAACAATCATTTTGACCAAGCCAATTTGCAACTTAAGCGAACAACTTTTCCATTGCCACAAATGAAAATAAACCCGGCAGTAAAAGATATTTTTAGTTTTACATACGAAGATTTTGAGTTGGTAAATTACCAAAGCCATGAAGGGATAAAAGCACCAGTAGCGGTTTAGTTCAAGGTTGAAAGTTGAAGGTTCAAAGTTTGTATAATTCAAAATCTATTTATCTTCCAAAAGCAAATAAAATTTAAAGAAAAAAACTTAAAAAAAATAATGGACTCTAAAGTATCAGAAACTTCCAAGTCCCCTTTCGGGGGATTTAGGGGGCTAGTTTCACTCATAGTTGCCACCTCACTAAACAACTCCATTGGCAAAGCAAACGCCATGCTATGGCACTTACCCGAGGATTTTAAATTTTTTAAAAATACCACTTGGGGTATGCCAATTATCATGGGTAGAAAAACTTTTGAATCTATTGGTAAACCTTTGCCTGGGAGAACAAATATTATTATCACCAGTAACAAAGATTGGCTAGCAGAAGGTACAATAACGGCAAAGAGTTTAGAAGAATCCATTCAACTTGCAATACAAACAAATGCAAAAGAAATTTTTATAACAGGCGGCGGAGAAATTTATAAACAAGCCATGCCTATAGCCAATAAAATTTATCGTACACTTGTGCATACAGAAATTGATGGTGATACATTTTTCCCCGAAATAGATGAAACGATTTGGGATAAAGTATTTGAAAAAAATGTAGCTGCAGACGAAAAAAATAAATATGACATGAGTTTTCAAACTTGGGAGAAAAGAATTGAAAAATAATATGATTATTAAAGTTGCCAAACTATCCTTAAAAAATTTGTCAGGCTGAACTTGTCGAAGCCGGGGCTATTTATAATTTAAGCCTCTGTTACAAACTCACCCGCCTTCGACAAGCTCAGGCTGACATCTAAAAATTTATATCTTCAACCCTCAACATTGTACACCCACTTTCAATTAGCAAAAAAGTACATTCATTACTACCTCTCTGCCTCAAACAGCAAAGGCCACGGCGTACACTCTCCATTCGTATTTGAGTTTATAAAATTTGTATTAAACGACAAAAAGAAATATGAAGTTTATGAGAAAATAGAGAGCCAAAGGAACTTGCTATTAAACGATAAAACAATTATTGAAGT
>JANOZW010000443.1:0-7599 GCA_031429575.1 Ferruginibacter sp. | reverse complement strand
TCCAACTCCATTTTTGTTTTACCATAGGCCCATTCATTAAATACAACGTTGGGTTTACCCTTGCTACAGTTTTAAGTACCGTAGCATCGCATGTAAGAAATTGCAAATTTGGCAAAACAGATTCTAAACTTTTATATGTACCAAAATGTTGTTTTACTTTTTCTATTTGAGCTGTTACAACAAATATTTTTTTGTTAGAAGCTTGTAGTTTGTTTAGCAGCATGGCATCCCCCTCCCAATTTTTTGGATAACCATCCATATCTTTTATGTAGAGTAAATAATATTCACCCGCTGTATTAAGAATAGCATCTGTACTATCAATTCCACTTTCTGTACTCAACGAAAAATCACTTATTACAGGAATATTGTTGCTGCCTTTTTCCACAAGTGTTTGCTTTCTTTCCACAAATGTCCATGTACTATCTGCTGAGCTTTTAAATTCTTTTTTTACCCCATCTTTTTCATACACAAATGCATACTCAAATTTATCTTGAATAGCATTAGCCGGCATTTTACGCAATTCTACAATATTGTTACCAGGCTTATATGGCAAGCAGTCTAACAACGGTAAATTTCTAAGTACATACCATTGTAAAAACAACGTAAGCAAAGTGGCTAATAGAACTATAGATGTATTGATGAAAGGTTTTGCTATGGGTGTAATGTATTTGAGATTAAATAAAATAAACAACACTAATAATAATAAAACGATATCCTTTGTAAATGTTTGTATAGGAGTAAGTGGAATACAATCACCAAAGCAACCACATGCACGTATTTTGCCGCTAAACAACACATATGATGTTAGAAATGTAAAAAATAGCATAAGCAATAACAATACCCAAGTAGTAAATTTCTTTTTCCAACCTACAAGCAAAGCCACGCCCACAAAAACTTCTAGCGTTATCATAATAATTGAAAAAGCTAAGGCATACTCATCAAATGCTTTCATTAAGCTTGGTAAAAACCCAGCATTGCTCCATGCTTCAAAAAACTCTTGCATTTTAAATGCTAGCCCCTTTGGGTCTATGGCTTTTACCAATCCTGAAAAAATAAATAACGAGCCTGTAAGTATTCTTGCTATGGTAACTGCAATTTTCATGTTTGTTGTTTATTTATTTTAGTGTTAGCTAAAAACGTATTGCTATCTATTTAATTTCTAACTATTAGAATATCAGCTTGAGCTTGTCGAAAGCGGATTTAATGAAACACTCCGTCTTCGACAAGCCTGTCTGCCGACAAAGGCAGGCTCAGACTGACCATACAATTGAATTGAACTTTTATTATTTGCAAAGAGCTTAAAACTTTTTTGTAAGCCCTTTCGTTAACATTTTAAATAATTGTATTTCTAAATATTTTTTTAATGCTTCCCCTCTCCTATTAAAATTAATCCAAAAATAGCATAATTCAATATATCATAAAAGTTGGCATCCATGCCTTCGCTTACAATGGTGGCACCTTCGTTTGCTATTATTTGTTTTATGCGCAATATTTTGGCTAGCGATAAATCAACAAAACTTTCCTGGCTCATTTCACGCCAAGCTTCGCCATAGTCGTGGTTTTTGTCTTGCATCAATTGCTTAGCGGCAGCTACTTTTCTATCATACATTTCCATAACAATGGTTGCATCCAATTCTTCGGGCATGTCGTTATTTATCTCTAATTGTATTAGCCCAATGATGGCATAATTTACAATACCAGTAAACTCACTTTTTATATCATCCTCAATTTTTTGTACAAGACCTTGTTGTATATTACGAATTCGTTTTGCTTTTATGTAAATCTGATCTGCTACCGAAAGTGTTCTATACACTCGCCAAGATGTACCATAATCCTTTGTCTTTTTTAAAAATATTTCTCTACAAGTATCTATTACACTATTATATTGCTGTAAGGTATTTGTCATGCTTATTTTTTCTTTACCGTTTTTTTAATGGCACTTGGCTTTATCATTTCTTTTGGTGCGCTAGCTTTCTTTGCAGGGCTTTTTGTGCCTTCCTTTTTTGGGCTAGTAACCGGCGCTTCTACTGCACCAGTTTGTTCCATCATTTGATTTTTCATCTCAGCCGCAGCTTTTGGGTCAGCTTTTTTCAAACTATCCATATATTTTTTCTGCAGAGCCATCATTTTCTTTTGCTCAATAGCATTAGCTGCTACTACTTGTGCTTTATTTAGCACAGACAATACTTCCACCTCAAAAACTAAATTTGCATTTGGTGGAATATCTCCACCTGCTCCCCTAGCCCCATACCCAAGCGTAGATGGAATATACATCACAGCTTTTGTACCTTTTTGCATCATCAAAAATGCATCAGCCATACCAGGTATTACGCCGCCACCAAGGCTCATATCATTGGTAAGGTTTACCAAAAGCGGGTCTGTGTGCCCTTTTGAATCATCCATATTTGTATCAAAAATATTTCCATCTAAGGTTTTGCCCTTGTATTTTACTTTTACAAATTTGGTATTATCCAGCTTAGCCCCTACACCTGGTTTTGTTATTTGCACATAGGTGCCTTTAGGAGATTTTGTAGCCGTTATTTTATTAGCAGCAAGGTATTTAGATAAAATTTTATAATCAATAATTATTTGTGCGGCTTCTTTTTCTTTAACAATGGCTTCTTGTATTGCCATATTTGCTTGCTTAGCCTTATCAGCTTCTTCCTGCGTTTTATAAATGTTTACTATTTTAATATTGGTATAAATAAACATCCCTTTTTTAATGAAAGGCGGTAACTCTTGCCCTTGAGGTTGCTTACTAATAATGCTATCCGTTGCAGTTCTAGTAGAAACACTATCTCCATTTCTTAATTGAGCAAATATTTTATAATATGCAGGTGGTAAATTAGTAGAATCGAGTGCCATAATTTGAGGTGCTCCTATATCTCTTGTACTAGTAAGAACACTGTCTATGTTCATTCCCTTAATAATGGATGTAAAATGCAGCTCCATAAACGCTCCATTTTTTAATAGTTCGTTTTTACCATCACTAAAAATCTTGTATTCCATTCCATCCTCGGCTTTAGTAAACCCTTCTTCTGTTTGTGCCATGGCAGTAAAAGAAGCAAGCATTGTTACTAAAGAAAGCAGTTGTTTTATCATTGTCTTATTTTTGTATATCTTCAAAAATACAGATACTCTATCAAATGTTTACACTTAACTGCAAAGGAAAATTAATTTCTACCGAAATACCTTTAATAATGGGCATTATAAATGCCACACCCGACTCTTTTTATGAGGGCGATCTACCAAAAGGCATGGATGGAATACTTGCATTGGCAGGAAAAATGATAAAAGATGGTGCTACCATATTGGACATTGGTGGGCAAAGTACTAGGCCAAATAGTGAAAGAATTTCTGTGGAAGAAGAACTAGTAAGGGTAATTCCTGTAATAGAAATGATACATGCACAATTTCCAGAAACGATTATTTCTATAGATACCTACCAAAGCAAAGTAGCTATTGCTGCCGTAGAAGCAGGTGCAAGCATGGTAAATGATATAAGTGGCGGCCAAATGGATGCTGAAATGATAACCACCGTAGCAGCCATGCGCAATGTACCTTATGTATGTATGCACACAAAGGGTACACCCGAAAACATGCAAACACAAGCTGTGTATGATGATGTAACCAAAGAAGTACTAGAATATTTTATTGCCAAAATTGATGAATGTAAAAAAGCTGGTATAAAAGATTTAATTATCGACCCCGGCTTTGGTTTTGCCAAAAATGCAGCACAGAATTTTACACTGCTTAAAAATTTATCGGTTTTAAAAATGTTAGATAAGCCAATATTGGTAGGTATTTCTAGAAAAAGTACTGTTTACAAAACGCTTGGCATTACAGCTGCTGAAGCTTTAAATGGCACAACAGTTTTAAATACTTTGGCACTTAATAATGGGGCAAGTATTTTAAGGGTGCATGATGTGAGGGAGGCTGGGGAGGCGGTGGTATTGATGGAGGAATATAAAAAAACAACCTAATAAAAAAATGTCCCAAAGCATCTTTTTTATTTTAGTCTTAAGTCTGTATTCGTCTACCACCATAGCTGTTCGGAAGATTTAAAAATCCCTTTCACATGCCGCTCCTACGGAGCTTAATACAACAAATCTTAAAATTCATCTACTGATATGTCGCTCCTCTGGAGCTTTTTCAGCCCGTTAGAGGCGTCATGTTAGTAGAAATAAACAATAAAACCTAATCAGAGCTCCGTAGGAGCGACATGTTTTTCTTCCGAAAACTTATGGTGTACCACGAATGCAGATATTTACAATCTGCTACAAAGAATTCGCCACAGGCAAATTCCTACAAAAGCACCCCACAAAAAAGATGCCCTAAAGCATCTTTTTTATATTATCCTAAGTAGGCTTTTAGGGCCCCACTGTATCTTGCTTTTTGTAAGCGTTTGATGGCTCTTTCTTTTATTTGGCGAATACGCTCTTTGGTAAGATCATATTTATGTCCAATTTGCTCTATAGTAACACCATTTTCTCCATCTAAACCAAAATACGCATTAACTATTTCTGCTTCTCTAGGGCTTAATGATTTAAGCACACGACGAATTTCACTTTTTAATGAATCGTGCATTACATCTTCATCGGTTTCGCTACCACCTTTTAATAAATCGCCCATGGCCACATCTTCTGCTTCGTGCACTGGTGCATCTAATGAGGTATGACGGGTATTGCTTTGGAAAATGTTATTGATTTCCGTTTCGCTCATCTCCAATAATTCTGCCAGCTCTTCGGTAGATGGCTCACGCTCGTGCTCTTGCTCAAAAGCCATATAAGCTTTGTTTGCTTTATTATAAGTACCTATTTTATTTTGTGGCAAACGTACCAAACGGCCTTGCTCAGCTAAGGCTTGCAAAATAGATTGACGAATCCACCAAACGGCATATGATATAAATTTGAAACCCTTTGTTTCATCGAAACGCTGCGCAGCTTTTATCAAACCAAGGTTTCCTTCGTTAATTAAATCAGATAAAGAAAGCCCCTGATGCTGGTATTGCTTAGCCACAGAAACCACAAAACGCAAGTTGGCTTGCACCAATTTATCCAAAGCACGTTGATCGCCCATTTTAATTTTTTGAGCAAGAATGGTTTCTTCCTCGGGGGTAATCATCGATATTTTAGATATTTCTTGTAGATATTTTTCAACCGCTTGAGAATCTCTATTGGTTATCTGGGTTGCTATTTTTAATTGCCTCATTGTAAGTAATTAGTTTGCGAATTTTACGTTTTGCATTTGCAAATGTTTGCAAAGGTACATTTTTGATGCTGCTTTTCAAAAAATACTATGGAAATATTTTGTTGTTTGAAGAATAATACATATAACAAATACCGTGCTAAAATATTCTATATAAAATAATTTAAGATAGTTTTTTAGTTTAGTGGATAAATGGTGAAAAAAGATTTACTGCTGAAGGGCTGCGGGATAGAAGTGGAAACCGAAGCGTAGCGTAGGTTGTAGCGAATAGCCCGAACAAGTGTTGAATAAAGAATTGAACCTAACAGCCCCAAAATGTATTTCTGTTTTTTTTCTGTCATATTATAAAATGGCTTAATTATATTTGTTTGATGAAGATAGATTTACGCTCAGATACTTTTACAAAGCCATCGGCAGCCATGCTGGAATGTATGTTTAATGCCGAAGTGGGCGATGATGTGTTTGGTGAAGACCCAACGGTAAACGAATTGGAATCGTATTGTGCCAATTTATTTGGTATGGAGGCCGCTATTTTTTGCCCAAGTGGCACTATGACAAACCAAATAGCCATAAAATGCCACACACAACCTGGCGATGAAGTGATTTGCGATAAAGTAAGCCATGTATATATTTATGAAGGTGGCGGTATTGCTTTTAATAGTGGTGCTCAAGTAAAAACGATAGATGGTATTCGTGGATTGGTAACAGCAGAAGATGTGGCGGCATGTATAAATCCTGATGATGTACATAAAGCAAATACATCGCTTGTGGTTTTAGAAAATACTGGCAATAGAGGCGGAGGTAGTTGTTACGAGTTTGAAGAGATACTAAAAATAAAAAAAGTTTGTGATGACAATGGCTTGAAATTGCATTTGGATGGTGCAAGATTGTTTAATGCTTTGATAGCCACGAAACAAACCGAAAAGCAATATGGAGAAGTATTTGACAGTATTTCTATTTGTTTAAGTAAAGGTTTGGGTACGCCACTTGGTAGTGTATTGCTTGGCAAAACAGATTTTATAAAAAAAGCTAGGCGTGTACGAAAAGTGTTGGGTGGTGGTATGAGGCAGGGGGGCTATATGGCTGCTGCAGGTTTATTTGCGCTACATAATAATGTAGAGCGTTTGGCAAACGATCATCAGCATGCAAAGCAAATAGCACATGCATTGTTAGAAAAAGATTTTGTAGGCAAGATGATGCCTGTGGAAACCAACATTGTAATTTTTGAAATATTGAGTGATGGTGGACCTGTGGCTTTTTGTGAGCGCATGAAACACAATGGAATATTATGTTTACCCATTTCGGCTACACAGGTACGTATGGTTACACACTTAGATGTGCATGATGATATGGTAGCACATGTGTTGGAGGTAATACATGCGATGTAGTTATTAATAGAAAGTAGGATTATATTTGCTTCTATACTAAAGCACTAACGGAAATGCCTTTTTTTTTAAAAGACTTTACTATTTTTAATCGAAAAATATCTTTTGCTTCTATTTTTTGGTTTTCGTTGGCCATAATTGCTGCTGCTATTCAATTAAAAAGAGGGGTTACAGGATACAACAATTACCTAATTTTTAAAGGCGTTTTTTGGCATACAACCCAGCAAACAAATCTCTTTGTAGGATACGCTACAGAATATTTTGACAGCAACCACTATGGTCCGTTTTTTAGTATTATCATTGCGCCATTTGCCATTATTGAAAATAATATTGGTTGTTTTTTGTGGTGCATGGCTAACGCTGCTTTTTTGTTTTATGCTGTTCGTAGATTACCAGTATCTTTTACAAAACAAAACATCGTATTGCTTATTGGCGCATTAGAAATGATGACTGCCATACACAACACACAGTTTAACCCCATGCTTACCGCATGGATAATGTTGGCATATATTCTTGTAAAAGAGGAAAAAGATTTTTGGGCTACCCTTTTTATTGCAGCTGGTTTTCTTACAAAATTATATGGGATTGTAGGGCTGGCATTTTTTCTTTTCTCCAATAATAAGGGTACATTTTTATGGTCGTTTATTATGTGGATGGTTATTTTGATTTGTTTACCCATGGTTATTTCCTCTCCACAATTTATTGTACAATGCTACCTAGATTGGTACAGTTCTTTGGTAGAAAAAAACGGTATTAATTCAGAATCGGTAATGCAAGGAATGACTGTGATGCGGCTTGTAAAAAAGACTTTTAATTTACAGCAATTGCCAGATATTGTTTTTTTAATAGTAGCAGCTGTAATGTATATATTGCCATTGCTCCGTTTTAAATTATTAAAATCAACGTATTTTCAGTTGCAATATCTTGCTTTTTTATTAATAGGCTTGGTCATATACAGTTCTTCGGCAGAGAGTGCTACTTTTGTAATAGCCATGATGGGCGTGGC
>JANOZW010000442.1:0-6173 GCA_031429575.1 Ferruginibacter sp. | reverse complement strand
CATGTGCGGCAAAGACGTTGTTGACATTTCATTTTTTCCTGAAGATGCACATCATTTAAATCAGTTAGCAGTAGAAAATAATGTAACAGCTTTTGTTGATTGTGGTGTGGCACCTGGCATGAGTAATTTTATTCTTGGCCGTTACAATGAAGAAATACAGGTAAGCAATTTTGAATGTTATGTTGGAGGACTGCCAAAAATAAGAACCAAACCTTTTGAGTACAAAGCGCCGTTTTCGCCAATAGATGTAATTGAAGAATACACACGTCCTGCAAGGTATATAGAGAATGGGCATGTGGTTACAAAGCCTGCACTCAGCGATGCAGAATTGATAAATTTTGAATATGCTGGCACATTAGAATCGTTTAATACCGATGGGCTGCGTAGCATTTTATATACGATGAAGCATATACCAGATATGAAAGAAAAAACGCTTCGCTACCCTGGGCATATTGCTTTGATACAATCACTACAACAAGCGGGATTCTTTAATGAAGAAGAGATACATGTAAAAGGAAAAATGGTTCGTCCACTCGATTTAACCACTGCACTTTTATTTGACCAATGGAAACTTGGCGCTGATGAAGCAGAGTTTACCATTATGAAAATTATAATAAAAGGCGAAGGAAAAACGATTGATTATTTATTGTATGATGAATTTGATGTAGCCACTCAAACGGCTTCTATGAGCCGCACTACAGGGTATGCATGCAATGCTTTTGCTAATTTGATTGCCAATAAAATGTTTGAAGAAAAAGGTGTTTTTCCACCTGAGTTGGTAGGGAAACATGCAGCTTGTTTTGAATTTGTAATGGAGTATTTGAAAGAGCGGAATGTTAACTATACAAAATCTTTTTAATTAATTAGTTCATTCACAATTATTTTACAATTTTATTACGAAACCAGTTTCTTATTTTTGCAAACACATTTACATACATTATGAGAAATAAAATTATACTTATTGTACTAGGACTTTTAGTTGCTGTTTTTATTTACAAGTCTTGCAAGCCAGAAGTAGAAGAACCAGATGGCCCTGAAACACCAACTGTATCATCAAGTGTAAAAGTAATTCCATACACAATCATCTCTCAATACCCACACGATACAGCTAGTTATACCGAAGGCTTAGAATTTTATAAAGGTAAATTGTATGAAAGCGGTGGCGATTTTTTAAATTCTTTATTACAATTGGGTGATGTAAAAACTGGCAAAATAGAAAAGACACACAAAATGGGTACTGATAAAATTTTCGCCGAAGGTATTACCATTTTAAATGATAAATTATATCAACTGACTTGGCAAACGAATAATGTGTTTGTATATGACCCGAAAGATATTACCAAAGTGATACAACAATTTACATGGCCGTACGAAGGTTGGGGAATGACGAATAATGGAACAGATTTAATTATTACAACTGGTGGCACTGATTTATATTTTGTAGATCCTGCAACTTTTAAAGTAAAAAACACTGTACATATACACGACAATACAGGTCCAGTGGATAGTGTGAACGAATTGGAATATGTAGATGGTTTTGTGTGGGGTAATATTTACCAAACAAATGACATTGTAAAAATAGATCCACAAACAGGGACTATTGTTGGCAAGATGAATTTTGATAATTTGCTAGCCCCACAATTAAAACTGCAAAGTAGAGCGGAAGCAATGAATGGCATTGCATATGACAGCACATCTAAAACATTTTTTATAACGGGTAAAAGATGGCCGAAGATATATGAGATGAGGTTGAACTAGGCCTTGGAAATATTATCCATTGAAATTTAAAATTGGCTAAAGCCGAAATACAGAAGGGCTAAAGCCCATTTAGCTTACTTCTTTTTACCCTGCCATAAATGGCAGGGCAATTCATAAACAAGAATTATTCAATAAAGAAAATAGATTATAAATATTGAAGTGCTTTTA
The DNA here is from genome assembly GCA_031429575.1 of Ferruginibacter sp. Classification (GTDB taxonomy): domain Bacteria; phylum Bacteroidota; class Bacteroidia; order Chitinophagales; family Chitinophagaceae; genus Ferruginibacter. The sequence goes on along the minus strand of JANOZW010000442.1, from coordinate 4,247 downwards.
AATTGCCTCGGTCTTTAGACCGAGGATAAAATACAAAAAATTGACTGGGCTTTAGCCCATTTTTTTTTGCTTTAGCACCTAAAAGATTGAAATTAATTCTTCCCAATCACATATATCAACGAACTACATTTCTCCTTATTAAAAAAAGTTTTACAATTGGATACAAAGCCAATAAAAAAAGCTTTTACAATATTTCCTCTGCCATTTTTATATTGCTCACTTAGCATGCTCACATAAAAACTATCAAACCACATGGGCTTTGTTTTCATTATGGTTAGACCATGTCGCTCCACCAAATTTTTCATGCTTGCGGGGGAGAAATGGTACAAATGCCTTGGCACATCATAGGCTGCCCAATACGACCCATAATGTTGTGCATCGTAGCTTGTATAATTGGGTACTGCAATAAATAATCGCCCATTTGCTGTAACCATATTTTTTAATTGTGCTATGTACTCATGCAACTGGTGTACATGCTCAAGCACATGCCACATGGTTATGGCATCGTAGGTATTGTGCGGCATGTCAAATATTTCATGCGAAGGCAGTGGAGTAATATTATACAGCTCCGTCGCTTTTTTTCTTGCTGTATCATCTGGCTCTAATCCTGTACTCTGCCAACCTGCAAGCTTCATTGTATTTAAAAATGCACCAGTACCGCAACCAATATCCAATATTTTCCCCTGATGTTTTCCTGTTTCTGTTTGCAGCAAACTTTTCTTGCCTGCAAGTGTGCGCTTACGCACTGCATGGTACAATTCGTTTACAATGCCTTTTTGCGTATCGCTATGCGAAATGTAATTTTCAGATTGGTAATATTTTCCAATTTCATTTTGCGCAGCTACATGTTGTGTAAACATATGTGTACATGAGCTACATTTTACAACTGTAAACATTTCGTTGGAAACAGTATAGTCTTTTGCAGAAAATGCATCTTGTATTTGTGTACTTTGGCAAACAGGGCATTGGGTGTAAGTAATCATCTAATAAAATTGTGTAGCAAAAGTAAAGATTAATTTTTAAGGAAAATATCCCACAAAGCACACTAAGAACCACAAAGGAGAAATTTAATTTACGGCAACATCCTATACGTACTATCCGCCACCCCCACTTCAATTTTATTAGAAACTCCAAAAAAAGAATCTGCTTTTTTATTACTCGCATAAAATCCAACAGCAGCAGCGGCTATAACAAATGAAGCAATTGCAAAAATCCACCATTTGCTTTTCATCGCTGGCTCTTCTTCTGCGTAATATTCTGCCATGGCTGTAGTACTGGTTTCTGTTTCGCCTACCAGCATGGTATGTGAGTCGTTAGGATGCACTACCCTTTCGGCAGCTACCTGTGGTAAAAAATGAGCAGGTACTTCTACCCCTATAAATCCTATTTTCTCGTTTTCGTCTTTATAAAATTTACCAGCATTGGGTATTTCTAATTGTTGCTCAAGTGTTAATGCTTGTATATCTTCGCCCAGCTTTTTTAATAGATGCGCAGCTTCATCTTTAGTAATATTTTTCTGCAGCGCCATATATGCTTCTACATTTTCCGTGCTATGTACATCACTATTAAACTCAATTGTAGGAATAGGCGCAGAAATTTTTCGCTCACCAAAAATAGAAGAGGCAGCTGTGTTTTTTATACGCAACGTACCAATTTCTGGTAATGCACATTCTTTGTTTTGAAAAAGATAATCTGCTAGTAGCTTTTGCATAGTGCAATAATAAAACTAAGTTTTTAAAAATGGAAATACAATATTAACTATACTCAACCGCCAACGGGCAATGTCGTTAAGTTAAGGAACGAGTTGTCAGGTTGAGCCTGTCGAAACCGAATTTGTTTATCGTTTTTATACCCCGACTTCGACAAGCTCAGTCTGACAGCCCTTAACTTAACGACATTGCACCAACAGGGCTGATAGCCGTTGTAAGGGTTTTACACGATTAAAAATGTATCAAAACCCCACCCATAAAATTGGCGCCATATACTTCATAATTGTGCCAACGCTCATATCTGCTATTCAAAATATTATTGGCATCTCCCCATACAGATATTTTTTTGTTTATTTTAAACTCCACACCTGCACTTAAATCTGTACCACCACCCATTGTTTTAGCTACATTTCCTTTTGCCAAATAATTGCTACCATCAAAGAAACGAAGATCAGATTTTATCAACACTGTTTTTAGTGCCCACCAGCGCAAAGAGCCAGTAAGTTCTACAGGTATCGTATGCCATGCACGAGCATTACTATTTAAACTTGTATATCCATTAAACGTAATACCGCCGGTAAGCGAAAATTTATCTTGATTAATATATCCAAAATCACCATGCACCCTAAAGTTATTTACCGATGCTTCATTGCTTATTAAAAAAGATTTTTCATTAGCCAATGTATCGTTTATAAAGAATGGAAGATTTTTATAATTTACCAAACCAACCTTTGCACTAAAATTTAAATGCTTGGCCACGCTTGCTTTTATGCCACCATAATATTCAGTTTCTTTCGTATTTATTTGAAACAACACTGGCGATAAATAAGGATTAATAGCCGTTAAATTTCTATAATTGTTTTTTACAAAACGTCCTATCCATCCTGCTTGTATGGAAAACACTTTATCCTTCACTGGTAGCTCTGCATAAATATCTGGTAGTAAATCGTACTTATTATTATTCCAAGCAGGTGTAATGCCAGCATGGATTTTAATCACATCTGTATGATAATTTACCGCAGGGTTTATTTGCACAATGGTATTGGTGAGTTTTACATTTGTTGTCAAAAGATTTTTTGTACTATAACTTGTCACATCAGCTTTCAACTCCAGCTTGGCAGAAAAATTGTCGTTTATTACTTTTTCAAAAGGCACATCCACAATAAAATTGGTTTCATTAGCTTTATCCTTATTGGTAAAAAGATTTATTTCAATATTTGGATTGTAGCTAATACCTGTTTCCGTAGCTTTTGTATTTTTAAAACCTGCACGTGCCGTTACATTTTGAAATTGTTGTTTAATACTATCTTTTTTAAATGTATATAAACTGTGGTCGTAGCCATATAAATGATAAGTATGCATGTTCAACTCAAAAGAACCATAAAACTCATTCTTAGGCATAAAATAACTACCCGCTGCTTTTGCGTTTAGTTGAGAATAATCTTGGTTTACGATAGCCGTTCCTTTAGATTGTATATAATCTCCAGTAAAATTTAGCAAACTTGTTTTACCATCGCCAAGGCTTATACCTGCACGTACAAATGGCGTACTAAAATTTCCGAATCCTGCTTTTAAAAAGTTTCTATTGCCCAAATACAAATTGGTATCCTGTTCCAAAGCCAATGGCTTCAACGATATTGGGCGGTAAGAATAAAATAAATTTTGCGATGGAATTTTATAATTCAAATTAGGCCGAGAGGTGTCTGCAGGCAATTGCGACCCAGCTAAATTAATTTTTACCGCATTGCGAAGCACAGGCTTGTATGAAGAATTTATATCTATCGATTGTGGCTCCTTACCTGGTTGTGCCATGGCTACCAACGAGAAAATTATACAGCCTGTTGTTAAAAATATTTTGTTCATATACTTAATTGCTGATTTTAGATTGTGATTTTTCTGCTGCTACTGCTGCATCCAATTTTTGTTGTGCGATGGTTTTCAATTCTGGTATGGTTGTATTCAGCGCCACACTTTCATAAGTAGCTTTTGCATTGAAATAATCTTTTTGCTGCATAAAAATATCGCCCAATAAAATGTACGATTTGGTAACCCACTCATCGTAAGATCCTGTTTCTTTAATGGTAGCCAGTGCCGCTTTTTCAGCCGCTGCCAAATTATTTTGTGTAAACTGACAGCTAGCCAATTCGTACCTAGCTTCTGCACCCCATGCAGAGCGGTTTATAGCCGCTACCGATTTAAACGATGCTATTGCAGCAGCACAATCACCAGCCACTTGTTGCGATTTACCCAACACCAAATATCCGATAGATTTATCATCGGTGCTTATGCCTTTTCTCAGCAATAATTCTTTAGACGAAATATTGGCTTGTGTATAATCTTTTGTTTGATAGTAGCAACGCACCAAGCCACGCAAGGCTTCTAGCTGATTATCTTGCACTACAGAATTTACCCTTAACGATTCAAAATATTTTTTTGCCTCTGCATAATTTTTCAATTCAAAATAATTTATACGTGCAGCTTCTAATGTAGCTTTTTCAAAATACTTACTGTTGCCTTTGCTGTTTACATACGCATAGC
>JANOZW010000441.1:0-19047 GCA_031429575.1 Ferruginibacter sp. | reverse complement strand
TAAAAAAAAGCGCAATAAAATTATTGCGCTTTTTGTATTAATTATGCAAACGCTTTGGAAATACATAGATGACCTAGTAGGTAAAGGATTAGATATTCTTACTATCCTACAATTTGTATGGTATGCTAGTGCTACACTTTTAATGCTTGCTATGCCCATAGCTATTCTCATTTCTTCTATTATGACTTTTGGCAACCTTGGCGAAAGTTTTGAGTTGGTAGCCATAAAATCATCTGGCGTTTCTTTATTACGTTTTATGCGTCCCCTCATGTGGTTTACGGTGCTTCTTTGTATCATTACTTTTTGGTTTGCCAATTATGTTATTCCATATTCGCAACTAAAATTTGTAACACTGTATAAAGATATATTGGTAAAAAAACCTGCGCTAGATTTAAAGCAAGGGCAATTTTATACAGGTATAGAAAAATATGCCATAAGGTTTGGTAAAAAAGACCCCGATGGTAAGCAAATAGAAAAAGTACTTATTTATGACCAAACCAATCAACTGCAAGAAAACACCATCGTTTCACAATCTGGCAAAATGGATGTAACGCCAGATAACAATTACTTGGCTTTTGATTTAAAAAATGGAACACGCTATCAAGAAAGAGGTGTTGCAGGAGATAGTGCTACAGAATATATTAGGTTGGAGTTTAAGACTTTTAAAAAACTCTTTGACTTAAGTGCTTTTCAGCAAAAAAAAGGGGATGAAGACGTTTTTAAGAATAGTCCAAAAATGCTAACAGCTAGGCAAATAAATAAAAGTTTGGATTCTCTTACAAAAACAAATGATAGCCTTAACGCAATGGTTGCAAAAACCTTAAGTGCGTCACTGCCTTACCTAAATGGCACATCATTAAAATGGGATAATATCTCTGCCATAAACTATAATAAAAAAGACAGCATTTACCCTGATAGTGTTATTGCTATTTTGTACGACAGGGCTATATATAAAGCTAGCGAAGTAAAAAATACATTTGCCTTTAGCAGTAATGATGCTACAAACCGTAGAGAAAATATTGTAACCCATAAAATGGAATGGCAACGAAAATTTTCTTTTTCCCTTGCTTGTATGGTATTATTTTTTATTGGTGCACCATTGGGTTCTATTATTCGTAAAGGTGGTATGGGTATGCCATTGGTAGTTGCCATTTGTTTCTTTCTTATTTTTCATTTGCTAAATATGTTTGGCGAAAAATTTGTAAAAACAGAAGCGCTGTCTCCTTTTTGGGGCATGTGGCTGGCCGTAATTTGTCTTACTCCTGTGGGCATATTTTTTACGTACAAAGCCATGCACGACTCTCAATTATTTAATAAAGAATTTTACTATCGTGTTGGTAGAAAAATTAAAACTTGGCTACCAGCAAAACAATTAGTTAAACACAACATTTAATTTTTTATCATGAAAAAAAATAACAACAATAGCAGAAGAAAGTTTATAATAAATACTGCTAAGGCTACTGCTATGGTAGCCATTGGTACTACAGGCGCAAGTACCCTTTTAGCATCTTGTACTGCACCAAAAGCAGCCATGACCAATGTAAAATTTACAACAAGTTTTGATCAACAAGCTTTACCTTATGCATACCATGCCTTAGAAAATATTATTGATGCAAAAACAATGGAAATACATTACAGCAAACATGCAGCAGGTTATAGCAAGGCAGTAAAAGAGGCTGCCATAGCCGAAGGGGTAGATATGGCAAAACCATTGGAAGATGTGTTGGCAAACATATCTAAATACTCTACAAAAATGAGAAACAATGCTGGCGGGCATTACAACCATGAGCTATTTTGGAAATGCATGCAACCAATGCAATTAGGCAATACGGCAGTTGGTAGTTTGCAAGTAGCCATAGATAAGGCATTTGGTTCTTTTGCTGATTTTAAAACAAAATTTACTGAAGCTGGCAAAACAAGATTTGGTAGTGGTTGGGCTTGGCTGTATGTTGACTCAAACAAAAAATTACAAATTGGCAGTACGCCAAATCAAGATAATCCATTGATGAGCGTAAGCGATATTAAAGGATTTCCATTGCTTGGTTTAGATGTGTGGGAACATGCGTATTATTTAAAATATCAAAATAAACGTGCAGATTATATTGAAAATTGGTGGAATGTTGTAAATTGGACTTACGTACTACAAAGATTGGAAACTATATAATTTTTTAGAATTTTTTTAGAAAAATGAGGTTACGATTAGGTTTATTTTAATCTAGTTGTTTATTGCCGTATCGTTTATTTGAAAATAAAATTAAGTAGATGAAAATTACCAGTACATACAAAGTTTTGTTTTCCTCCATTTTTATTGTTTGCTTTTTTGTTTTTAATCTTTTATTGGCTTTTCAAACCATTACGAAAGTATCATCCAATCCAAATAATGTTTCACTTCAGCTAGGTGTAAGTGGTCTATTGTTTTTTCTAGCTTTCATTACATTAATTCAATATTTTTTCTTTAAAGAACCTACTTACTATTATTATGTATTGTATCTTCTACTTTACTTGTGTTATTACACATTAATTTTTTCTTATTATACCAATTTAGGCAATGAGTTTATGCCCTATTTTACAAAAATAAGGCCGGCATTATCTCTACTAGTACTCGTGGCTTCTTATGGCATTTATACATTATTTGCCATTGCTTTTTTAAGCTTAAAAACAAAAGACAGGGTTTTATATAAATGGCTCAAGCGTTTATCGTTTATTTATTTGACCATGTTCACCATAATACTATTTTCGTTTATCTTTTTTTCTCCAACTAGTGTTTTCAGTGATACTTTACGCACCATCATGATATCATGCTGTATTCCTTTAGGCATTGTGGGTATTGTATTAATTTATAGCAGGGCAAAAAATATTTTTGGGTATATTTTATGTGCAGGCTCTACCTTTATTTTTGTCGGTTCTGTATTGGGGTTTTTATTTTCATTTAAAATCCTTAATTATCCTAGCGATAAATTTCCTTTTAACAGTTGGCTATTTTATACCATTGCCGGTAATTTGTTAGAAGTTATTATGTTTTTTAGCAGCTTTGCATATAGAAATAAAACATTGGTAAATGAAGAGCAAATAGCAAAAGAAAAATTGCAAGTAATAAGAGATGAAATATCTAGAGATTTACATGATGATGTAGGTGCATCATTAAGTAATATAAATATTTTAAATGAATTGGCTAAACGCAATACCAACAATCCAGAAAAAGCAAATGAGTATTTAATAAAAGCCGGAGAAGATATACAACAAGTGAGCGAAAGCCTTAATGATATTGTATGGAACATCAATTCTAAATACGATGATTTAAATAATCTTTTTATAAGAATGAGAAGGTATGCAGCTGATATGATGGATGGGAAAAACATTATGTACGATATTAAATTTCCAGAAAATACAGCCGATTTAAAACTTGGCATGGATAAGAGAAAAGATTTGTATTTTATTTTTAAAGAAGCTGTTAACAATTTAGTAAAATATTCAGAAGCTACAAAAGCAACAGTTGCAATAAGTATCCGCAAAGAAATATTATCGCTTGATATTACGGATAATGGGAGAGGGTTTTCTAGTGATAAAATACAGGCTGGCAATGGACTACAAAATATGCAACACAGGGCACAATTTTGGAATGCCTCTTTTAAAATAGAAAGCGGTAAAGGCACAGGAACAAGTATTTCGCTTGAAATGGCTTTGCAATAGTAACCATTAGAATGCATTTTTAATTGTAGCAAGAGGTGATACCTCTCATTATAAACTTTTAAGTTAAAAATTACTTTCGAAGAGATGTTACCTTAATGACAATTTTAGATGTATCTAACCCATTTGTGTTATAGTTTATAAAAAAATAGCTTCGTACTTTTATATATGGTTTATGATATAATAATATTTGAAGACAATAAAAGATTACGCCAGTCATTAGAACTTTTGCTGAATGATGAAGCTAATTTTAAAGTTGTGGGCTCTTTTGCCCACTGCGACGATGCTTTATATGAAGTAGAAAAAAGCCAAGCACAATTAATAGTAATGGATATTGATATGCCTGGTATAGGTGGCGTAGAAGGTGTAAGGCAAATAAAAGCATATTTTCCAGATGTAAGAATAGTTATGCATACTGTTTTTGATGATGACAATAGAATTTTTGAATCTATTTGTGCAGGTGCAGATGGCTATCTTTTAAAAAACACACCCCCATCTCAGTTTATACAATCGCTAAAAGATGTAATGGATGGCGGCTCGCCTATGAGCCCATTTGTAGCAAAAAAAGTTTTTCAACATTTCAGAAATCAGCCAGTAAAACAAAATGAAGCCTTTGATTTAACAGATAGAGAAAAAGAAATTTTAGAATTATTGGTAGAAGGTAATTCTTATAAAATGATAGCTGCAAAATGTTTTATAGCAAATGATACCGTAAAAAAACATTTACACAATATTTATGCAAAGCTGCATGTAAACAGTGGTACAGAAGCTGTAGCAAAAGCACTAAAGAATAATATTACACAACGTAAATAAAATTATTTTTTATAATACTCAATTAATCTTTTTGCTAAAAAAATATTGAGAATATTCCGCATCACCCAAAAGTGGTATTGTACAGGGTTTCATCTTATTCTACTTTTGTTTTTCATTAATCAAAAAAACAAAAACATGAAAAAGTTATTTTTAGTAGCAGTTTTATTTACTGCTATTTTTACAAGTTGTAAGAAAGAAGATTGCCCAGTTGTAACCCCTTTAGTGCCTACGTATCCCATTGAAGGATCTTGGGTAGGTAAATATGGTAGTGGCACTGGCACTCCCACTAGTGGTTACTCAATGCTAGTGGAAGCAGGTGGTAAAATTGTAGTAGCAGATGGTGCTACCCTAAATGGTTCTTCAATAGCAAATGGAACTTATACTTTAACGGGAAATGTATTTAAAGGTACATATACTTACACTGGAGGTGGATCTACATTCACTTTGCAAGGAACTTTTAATAATGCAGGCAAATTAGAAAGTGGCACTTGGGGTTCTGGATCTAGCCCCACAGGTGGCGGCTCTTGGTTTATGGATAGAAAAAATTAATTCTTGAAGGGGGTTGAATATATGCCGAGCTAATGGGGATTGGCTCGGCTTTTTTATTAAATTCTATAATTGACTCAGCCTTTGCAAAACATCATTCCTCAACAATATGGAAAGACGCTAAACAAAGGCTGATGGATTATTGCTAATCGTGCAGCAAAAGTAATAGGAGGTAACCCTACATCGTAATAATTTTCTCTTAAAGTATTGTGAAAATTCTTTTTATATCTGTTCTTTATTATTCCTTAAAAAAAATATACATTCGTAGTTCATTACTATAAAATTAAAATATACCAAATGAATGCATGGAAAGATTACCAAGAACAACATAAAGATCGTTTTTTAGAAGAATTATTAGACCTTTTACGCATACCCAGTGTAAGTGCTAAGAGCGAGCACAAACCAGATATGCTAAAATGTGCGGATGCTGTAAAAGCAAGACTGTTAGAAGCAGGTGCAGATACCGTTACCATATATGAAACAGAAGGTCACCCAATTGTGTATGGTGAAAAAATGATTGACCCTACAAAGCCAACTGTATTGGTATATGGGCATTATGATGTACAACCAGCAGAACCTTTAGAACTATGGAACAGCCCTGCGTTTGAACCAACGATTATTGATGGTAAAATATTTGCACGTGGTAGTTGTGATGATAAAGGGCAGTTTTATATGCACGTAAAAGCATTGGAAACGTTGGTAAAAACAAATACGCTAGAAAATAATATTAAATTTTGTATAGAAGGTGAAGAAGAAATAGGCTCACCAAACCTTGGCAAATTTGTAGCAGCTAATAAAGAACTTTTAAAAGCTGATTGTGTATTGATAAGCGATACGGCAATGTTAAACTTAGAGACCCCAAGTATGGATGTAGGTGTGCGTGGTTTGAGTTATATAGAAGTAGAAGTAACAGGGCCTAACAGAGATTTGCATAGTGGTGTGTATGGTGGTGCAGTGGCAAACCCTATAACCATTTTAGCAAAAATGATTGCTTCTTTACATGACGAAAATAATCACATTACGATACCTGGTTTTTATGATGATGTAGTCGTATCAACAGACGAAGAAAGAGCCTTGATGGCAAAAGCACCTTATAATGAAGTAGCATACAAAGAAGAACTTGGCGTAAAAGAATTGTGGGGAGAAAAAGGATTTACCACAGGTGAAAGAACTGGCATTCGCCCTACCATGGAGCTAAACGGTATATGGGGAGGCTATATTGGCGAAGGCGCAAAAACAGTTTTGCCAAGCAAAGCATTTGCAAAAATATCTGCAAGGCTAGTACCAAACCAAGGCTCTGAAAAAATTACAGCGCTTATCATAAATCATTTACACAGCATAGCTCCAGCAAACGTAACAATAAAAGCTACACTGCACCATGGGGGTGAGCCCTATATGACACCTATAGATAGCAAGGGTTATATAGCTGCGGCAAAAGCTATTGAAGCTACATTTGGCAAACAACCAATTCCTGTACGTGGGGGTGGTAGTATTCCGATTTGTTCTTTGTTTGAAAAAGAATTGGGTATAAAAATTATCTTTATGGGCTTTGGTTTAGATAGCGATAACCTTCATAGTCCCAATGAAAAATTTAATATTGAGAATTTTTATAAGGGTATAGAAACGATACCTTATTTCCATAAATTTTTTACAGAAGGGTAGAGAATAAAATAATTTGCATAAAAAAACTCCTGTATTTACAGGAGTTTTTTGTATCGGGAATGGTTGTTACCTCGAACCTCATTATGCAAGATTTGGAGGAAATTGGCAACTTTAGATAACTTATGATTACATTAAGGTACATGAAAAAGTTAGAGTTGATTGCTATGTATCTAATTGTTATTAAATTAGCGTAAAATTTAAAACGTACACTTATGGGAAAATTTGTAATTAAAACAGGCAAGAATGGTCAATTCTATTTTAACCTAAAGGCAAACAACGGTGAGATTATTTTATCAAGTGAGGGTTATACCACTAAACCAGCTTGCAAAAAAGGCATTGTTTCCGTTCAAGTAAATGCTGCAATTGATAGCAGATTTGAAAAATTGACAGCTAAAAATGGCAAACCTTATTTTAACCTTAAAGCAAGAAATGCAAAGGTTATTGGTAAAAGTGAAATGTATGAATCAGAAAAAAGTAGAGAAACTGGTATTGCATCTGTGAGGAAAAATGCTCCCGTTGCAAAAACTGTAGAAGAATAATATTTAATGTTTTTAAAAAGAAAAGCCTTTCAAATTTGAAAGGTTTTTCTTTTTAATGATTGCTTGGAATGAATATTGGATTACTCCATTAATCAAGATTAGATGCAAATAGACAACTTTAGATAACTGATATTTATATTAATCTACATAAAAAAGTTAGAGTTAATTGCTATCTATTTTAAGCCATAATAAAATATTGAAGAATTAAAAGAAAATGTAACATTATTGAAACTACTTAAGATGACCTAATACTTTAAGACCTTTCAAAATCAAAAAAATAATCTCAGGGATATGAGGTGTGACAAATAATCGAAGGTTATCATTTTCCGAAAGTCCATTCAACTTGCTGAATTTTAAAATACCCAAATCTTTAATTTCTTGTGAGATTATCGAATAGTCAATTTTATTGGCTTCATTGTTATTCCAATAAGTTAATAATTCTTTGTACGAAGAGTTTTTGAATTGAAATTCCTCCGTCAAAGTTTCTACATTTTTATTTATTAATGCTTCACTTATTGCCTTAGTAGCTCCCCCAAAAGCACCACATAAATAAACTGGTTGCTTCTCTCGAATTGATGTAATAAACTCTTCTAATAACCCTGGCATGATTCCCTTATAATTACTTACTTGACCTCCTAAAAATATTCTTGCTTGTGTATTTTTAATTATCTCAGTTCGCATGTACGACAAACTTTTCGACCAAATAACTCGATTATCAATACTATCTGGTTTAATAAAAAGCTTATCATTCACGGTGATTTCTGGCGGCGGTGAAAGTTTTACAACCTGAATATTACTTGCTTTAAATTCGCTGTCATCTAATCTTGATAAATTGATATGAATTGGCCATGCAAAATAATTTGCTACTCGAAACGAATCATAATTTTTGGGAGTGCTATATAGTTTTGCTAATTCAGAAAAAATATATGTAAATCCGCCATTACGCAAATCCCCTCCGTAAATAAGTTTGCAATTATTAACCAATAAATATCTAGCCATTTCAACCATTGCATCTTGTATATGCAAGTTTGTAAATCCTAGAATATCTAAATCTTGGCTGTCCGATATTGATATTCCAATATTACAGTTAGGAAGCAATTCTTCCTCTTGTGATTTTTCCTCAATATTGGCTTTAATACTTTCCTTTATTCCTTCTGAAACACCTGATATATCTGTATTATCCATAACTTAAAATTTTTGCGATAATAAAATTGGGGTTAAAAATTCAACCTCATTATCAATATCATTTAATAATTGAATTTCTTCAGTTCCAAGGGGCGGGTCAGGATATAAAACAAATAATTTTTTTAAGTTTTGTTCTTTTTGCTTTCTTATAATATCTACATAATTAAATAGCTCTGGGGAGTTTGCAATATATTCAACATCAGTTCTATCAGGCATATAAAGTTCTATACTTTTTTTAAGGACTAATTCAGAGAACAACTGATATAATATTTGATACAATGCTCTTTGAACTACCACTTCAAAATCTTTTTTCCATCTCATAACAGGAACATTGCCCATATAGGGAAAGCTTCTTTTTTCAAAGTCCTTAATAGCATTTACAACGACAATAGGAGCTTTAAATCTTTTGGCAATAATAATCTCTCGCCTGCACCACTCCCTACTTGCATAAGCATCAGTTTGAAAAACTACTATAACTGCATTCTTGCTTAAAGCATCAGTTATTTCCTTTGAAAACTTATGCCCATCAGGAATATCACTTGCGTCAAAAAATGAAGCAAGTTTAGTTTCACTTCTTACGAAGTTTCTAAAGTCAATTGCAATCGTTTCTCCATCCTTTTTAGCATGGCTAATAAAAAGCCTAACTGGAGCTTCCGAAAACTCATCAGGTTCGTGAGATGGCTTTCTTTGCAAAAGCTGTCTGCTAAATTCATGTAGCAATCTTAAGTAAAGCCTTTGGTATCTTAACTCAAAAGTTTCATCAATATCTTTACCGTCTAACGAATGTAGATTGATATATTGGAGTTCGCCTAAATTTTGATTAAAATTATGGGCATACTTACTAATAGCTACTGGGTAAAATCTGGTATTCCCACTATTTTGCAATAGCTCTGTAATGTATTTTGCCCAATTTTCATCATTATACATTTCGTCATCAACCAATATTATTACCGCATTATTATCAGCTTCTTGAAAAGATATTAAAGAAGGTACTTGACTATTTGGGTTAAACTCACTTCTTTTAAATATTGGAATTGCTACACTCCTGCTTAGTGGGTCATTAATGTTTCTGCATAAATCAGAATATAGTTGTGAAAAATACTTGCCACCTTCGGTAAAAGAATGATGCCAGAGTAAATAGATATTCAATGGAGATTTATAATTTTCCCTTTTTGCCATATTGTTATGTGTTTAAAAACATGTGTCCTCATCCATCTGTGAGATAGCCTTATTAACTATTCTATTGGATTCATTTCGTTTTGAAAAAGCCTTTTCAAGATATTCCTGAAGTTGTACTCTATCATCAGTCCAATCCCTTAAAATTGCATAACCAGATTTAACATTTTCAGCCAATCTTTTCGGCACTTCACTTGGACTATATTTCTCTGAACCGAAGTTTGAATGTGTTGGTAGGAAAAGTCCTAATAATCCAGAGTATCCATCGCCTACTTTTAGATTCAATGCACCTGAAATTTCCCAATCAACGTGCTTTCTACATTTTGTTTTTGGTCCAATCAAAACTACTAAGACGGTTGTATCAGCTAAATAATCATTTTGAATTAATTGTTTTATATATTCATCGCTATTATCAGAATCAATATCATTAGATTCAACAGATTTATTTACGATTAAATCTCCAAACAAATTTTTGAATTTTTCTTTGTAAATCTGGTCGTCATGATGATAATAGCTTATAAAGGTCTTTCTTTTTGTAAGGTTTTTAGGGATTTGCTTCTCCCATGAAAACAGTTCATTGTTGTATTCAAATGCTTTGCCCTTTAACCATTTTTTTGATTCATTAGCCTTGGGGGTTATAATGGATATTGAATAACCATTATTTATTCTATCAACCATCCATTGCCTATCTTTATTATCTCCATCTGATAATGATTCGCCATCATACTCATAAGCGAATACGTCTTTTATTAAGTTTTCATCTTCTTTAAAAGAGACTTTTGTTATAAAAAATTCTTTTTCACTAATTGCCATATCTAAAATAATTTTCTTTGCGAATACTCAGTCCAATCTATTGGGTCGCCCATTACACCTGGTTGGTAATTTCTGCACAAATAATCTATAAATGATTGTGCAATATTGGCATCTGATATTTTTCTGTAATCTCGAATGGTTGAACACACTTCTTTAAATTGCGGTGGTACTTTAAAATGCTTATTACCAAAGTAGAAGAATAAATTACTAACTAAAACATATTTTCCACTCAAATCATTTTTCATGTGATTTTCATTTTGGGAAAAATCAGGATTGCTATGCTGGGATGGGATTTGATGCCAAGTTTCGTGTTTATCTTTATAATAAATATTATCCCCATGAATCCTTATAAGTCCTGCTGGAATAATAGGCTTCTTTCTGCTAAATTTTGGGTTAGTCCAATATTCTTCAAAAGTTACTTTTTCTGCTATTTCCATTGCATAAATAATTCTTCCTTCAAGATTTGTTGTTTTGGCTCCTGAACCTATTATCCAGTCACCTACATTAGCCTTCAGTCTCACGTGTGGCTTGCATGTAGCTAAAGTGCATAACCCATGAAATGGATTAGGTGCAAATCCATAGTCACGAACAATTTTATATGAAAAAAAATTAGTCAATTAATAAATATTTTAACAGGATACGGTTTTTACGATATGAGATGAAGACCCAGAAACTCCGCTTGGGTCTGACCAACCTACATCGTTCCCTTCAAGTGCATCTACTATCTTATCTGAATTCCATCCTGTCAAGCAATCGCCATATTTCTCAAAATTTTTCGGAAGAATTGCATCTCCTTCACCATAAATTTTTACGCCTACTATGGTTTTACCTTTTGCCTTTGCTTGTTCTATTTCCCAATCGACCCATCGTCTTGTGTGTGTATCTTTCCCAATTAAGCAAATAAAAGTTCCTGCCCAGTTTATTCTTAATCGTAAAAGCCTTTTAATAGCTTCTTCATTAATTACTCTGTTCGGCTTTGAGCTATCAATAGAGCCATTCTTTATTGTGTAACCTTTTTTAGCCAACAAATCTTTTAGATTTTGTATATGCTCATCGTCTTTATTATAATGACTTATGAACACGTTTTTTTCTTTTCCCATATTCTTTTTCAATTTTTGTATTAATGTTCCATTTTGGTGGATACCAGTATTCAAACTGTTCTTTAATTGGAACGTATAATTGTTTAATTCGTTTTCTATTAGATAACCCATTTATCTCTGGATGCAAAACCCTTGCATATTTATCAACTTCACAAAAAAGATTTTGGCAGTCTATAAGTTGAAGTCTTCTGCCCCACAAATTTTTAAACTCAAGTCCAAGTCTTTCAAACTCCTTATCCTGTATATCAGTTGCATATTTAACAATATCAACCTCATTAAAATCTCCATAATCCGTAAAGCATTTTCTTATTCCATCTCTTGCTCCTGGCCCAGGCATTACAAAATCCATTTCGCTGAATTGTAATGAAGAAGAATAATTTAAGTCAATGGCATATTGATAAGCTAAAAAATTCCCAATAGTTGGATATGATTTTAGTAAAGAAAAAATATCCTCTAAAGATTTACAACTTAATACCCTATCAGGTAACTTCTCTTTTAACATTAATTCAATTAGTCGAATATGGTTTTGAAATTTTCTTTCATGACCAAATCTACTTTTACCAGATGCCATTATATACGCCCCTGAATAAAGTGTTTCTCCTGCTATCATTGCCTCCATTAATACTTCGGAAAATTTCGTATAGCTGAAATTTTTTATTTTTATTTCACCTATTTCATTATGTAATAAAACCCAAGTATCTATCTTATTAAATATTTTAAATAGGATTGTTCTAAAAAACACTTCCTCAAATTTTTGTTCACCTTTATAAATAATATTCTTTATTAGGTATTGACTTACTCTATCAGACGCTCTGTAAGCATTGGTAAACTTGTGTTTGCGTAATGTTTCATCTTCTGTCCAAGGATAACTATTTTCTTCAATTTTATTAAAAAAAATCTCTTGTCGCTTAACAGCAAAATTCCAATATGTATCAAATACTTTACTTTGTTTAGGTAGCCTTCTTTTATTCCATATTGTAATCGAATCCTTTCCCATCTTCTTATTAAATTTAAAAGCCAGCAATAGCCGGCTTTTACTAAGTTATATTTATAAATTTTAGTTCAAAGAGAAATACCTGATTTCCTTTTTTACCGAATTAAAATGAACTTTTCCTCCTTTATTCTCAATTAGAAATCTAAAAACTTCATAAGCTTTCAATATTACTTTTTCCCATTCTTTTGAAGTCCTAATTTTTACTTCAAATGGTTCAGTCATTTCTTTAATAATTCTTAGTGTCGTTTTAGATACTGTGGAATTGTCCTTAAAAAAAATCTTTCTTTTTGCTTCATTAAATATAATCATTGATATAGCTTCCTCAGTAATTGTCGCTCTTGCTCCATCTTCTATTTCATCAAGAATTTCATCACTTTTTCGTTTACACTTCATCATTGCTCTTGTACAAGGAGACCATCCAAGTAATGTTGCGAATGAATAATGAAAAATATCATGATACCGATAAAAGTCATCTTTACGGGCATTATCATTTATAATATCACCAACCTGTTTATTCCCATTCAAAACAACACGTACTTCTCCTTTACTGCCAACTCCAACCTCTTTAAAGGAAACAGAAAAAGTACGGGGGATTTGTTCTTCGATTTTACAGGCAGAATCAAAAAAGTTATTTATATTTTTTTGTTGTGTCATTGATTAATTTAATCTTTATAATACTATCAACTTTTGTATTTACTATGCTATCTATTTTAATACTGTTTAGTTCTTCTTTTATAATTCTTTCTTTTACACCATATTCAAATCCTTTTTGCAAATTACTATTCCTTGACATTTCTCCAATCCATAAACCTGTTAAAATTACAGCAATTGCCTGAAATATCCATTTGGCATAGTCTCTCTTTGCATCGAACTCTTTCGCTTTTTGTTCAAGTTTAGTATCAAGGTCATTAATCTTTTTCAATAAAGCGTTAGGGGAGGCAATTTCACCATTGAGAGAATTTATATTTTCTGCACTAATTTCATTTTGCCCCTTATGTTTTCCTGTATATGGTGTAGAGCTACTTGTTAAATTACTGAACCATATCATGAAATATGGTTTGCCTTTATCTAATACTATAGTAGCTGGGCCAGCATTATAAACTGAAAAAATAATTTTACCAACAAATCCTGGGTCAACATGAAATCCAGATACATTTACTAAGCCTTTAATTTTTTGGCTAAATTTGATTGAAATGAATGCAAGGATATTATCCGGGATACTAAGTTTTTCATCTGTTAAAAGCAAAGCAAATTGACCTGGCTTTATAACAACTTGAGAATTTTTTTCATCAAGTATTTCTTTTTTGCCGCTTGCCGAATCAGTTAAATAGACCTCCTCGCCTAAGCACAGTTCATAAGCCACGTTATCAATTTTGGCTTCATTGAATTTATCAATGCAAGTGGGCAATAATGCTTTTAATTCTGTTGTACCTAAAAACGCCATCAAATTTTACTATTAATGTTAGCAAATTTAGTCATTGTTATTCAATTTTCATTAATCCACAGGTTTAGTACCAAAACGATTATGCACATCATGTGGATAATCCTAAAATATCTCCATCTCCCCGCCCTGATTAAACCTACCCATTTGCACGGCCTTGCCACGTTCAGGAACTTCAATTACAATATCTACATCATGTTGGAAACTATTCGCCCCTCTAAAGTTTCCGCCCTTGGTAGATTGAAAAATAAAAACAAAGGATTTAGTAGGGTTTAATAATTTAAGTCTGTTTAAATCTTCGGGAGATAAACCCATTTTATTAACGCTATCCAAGAAAATAAAATCATAAGAAGCTAAGTTTTCAGGAAGCGAGGCTGACACGAATAAATTAGGATGCTT
This sequence comes from Ferruginibacter sp., assembly GCA_031429575.1. GTDB lineage: Bacteria > Bacteroidota > Bacteroidia > Chitinophagales > Chitinophagaceae > Ferruginibacter. The sequence goes on along the minus strand of JANOZW010000441.1, from coordinate 4,692 downwards.
CACATTCTTATCATTTAACTTCATTTGAAGCGTGTAATCCAACCCTTCTTCTTTAGCTACATACAGAACCTTGCCATGATTGCGAGCCAAGTAACCTGCAAAGTCTATACACAAATATGATTTACCCATTTTAGGTTTGCCAAACACCATTGCCGTAAAATTGCTAGACGGGTCGCCAATGAGGTTTAGCCATTTACCTTGTAAGCCAATCGTATCAAATTCCATATTTGCAAAATCCATGCTGTTCATAATGGATGGTTTTGCATCAACACCATTTAGACTTGTGCAACCACAACCCAAAACCCCTTCCAATCCATTCAATGTAGCTTGTTCTATTTGCAAAGTTTTTAAACTTGGGGTGGTGATAAATGATTTTAGGTTTTTCTTCAGTTCATATATTTCAATTATGTAAGGGTCGCTATCTGTAATCTTACCTTTCATAATAGCATTGTTAATTTGGTCAAGCAATAACTTTGCTTTTTGTTTCATGGCAACTTTGCCATTTAAGCCAATATATCTTTTGATAAAGTTGATAGAAGCCAATACTTTTTCTTCACCTACTAATTGTTTAAGTGCATCAAATGTTTCGGGTTTTAGCTCAATTTTTATTTTTGTACTCATGCTATTGTAGGTATCAATCAACTTTTTTTGAATGAACTTTATTTGGTCGGCATAGGAAGATGTTTTCCTGATTTTCTTTTCTACGATAGCTTTTTGTAAAGCATTTAAAAATCGAAGTATTTCTTCCTTCAACTTTGTTTTGCCATCCATATTCACAAAACGTTTTATAAATTTTAATTCTTCGGGTATGCGTTCTACAAACGCAGGTTCAGCTCTATCTGCAACAACACTTGCTTTTATAACTTTTGTTGGGCTTTGTTTTGCAACAACCTTTTTTGTTGTAGTTTGTTTGGTTGATTTATTTGAAGTGCCGACTTCATCATTCAACTTTACAATAAATAAATCAATCGTCTTTTTTATCGTATCGCTGTTTTGATAAGCATTCCAATCAGTACCATTGCTAGTAGCTTTCATTACAAATTCATTTCCCTTTTGCAATGCTTCGGGCAATGCTTTAAAATCAATACTATTTATTTTTTCAAAATAATTATTCGTTGTTATCATGGTTTCTTTTTTATGCTGCTAATAATGTTAATTCAAGTTGTAATGCTTCCGCTTCCAATTCAAGCATTAGGACAAGGCTATTGCTCTCTTCTTTTTCAGGAGGTAGCAAAATTGGTTTACGATTGGTATAGTGCTGTTTGGTATCTTTTATTTGGTTGAACTGTGAAGTATTTATAGTAAGGCTGCAACTGTGGTTTGTTTGTAATAGTTCTATCAGTTTGCTGATATTCCTTTCATGCAATAAAGCAACCATTTTATCTGAAGTCTTTTCAAAATTATTTTTTTCAACCAATTCCAAAATATCCTTATCTAAATAAATATCACCACCCTTTGCTTTAGAAGCTGCTACTATGATTTTAAAATAATCACCTGTTTTAAAAAAGGATATTCCATTGTTGGTGCTGATATGTCCATTTTGTACCAAGGATTTTATGAGCATTGCTCCTTTAATAATGGGTACAACAACTCGGTCTTGTATTTGCTCAGATGGATTCCAATTTTCGGGCATTAAAATACCTTTCTTGGTTTCTCCATCTTTGGTGGTGTAGCTTACCAACTTGCCTTTAAAATCAGAAAAGGCTTGCAACAAGTTTCCTGTAATGATGTGGCGGATTCGCCTGTCCACATTATTCTCTTTGGTATATTTTTCCCAATCAACAAACAGATTACTCATACTTGGTTGCTCTGTACTATTACTTGCTCCAATAATTGCCATAATATCTTCAGAATAGGAAGCAGGTATCGCCAAATACTTACTGCTATTTGCAATAGCAAAGCGCAGTTTCATGGAAGAAGGTGCATAAGGGTTTTTCTTTTTGGTATCTATCACAAAGCCCAGGAATACCGCAGGCACAAGCTCGTTGCCATTGTTATATGTTTCAATCGGATATTTTAAACTTCTACTCACATAGAAAAATCGAAACATTGTTTCTACATACTGCTTGCGGTTGTTGAAAATCTTTTTTGTGTTTTGTATTTGTGCAACCCTTGCTGCATCTAATTCTTGCTCTCTTTCAGCCACTTCTTTTTGCCATGCTTCTTTACCTTGCTTTTCTAAAATTTTAATAATGCGTTTTTCGGATTCAATATTTTTTATCAACCCATCATATTTAATATTGGTTTCCGTTTCTTCTTCTTGTAAACGATGTTCAATATCTGCATGATATTGTTGCATTAATTCAGTTTGTAAAATAGATGGTTCTTTTCCTTTCAGGGATTCAGTCAACAAATTTTCTAGTTCTGTTTTGGTAAAAGGTTTCTTCAACACATTTGCTCTTACTGTTTCCATTATGCTGTCATCGCCAAAAGAACTATCACTACCCTTACCCATTTTAATGATGCGATTATTAATTGTTTCCGTTTCTAAGTTCATGGCTTCTACTTCCAAATCATATTCACCTACTTGTTTTAAATATTCTACATAATCGCTATAACGTTCTGCAATCTCATTATAAAAATCCTGCTGCATTTTAGTAGAAAGTACCGCAACCCTGCCTGATACTTTGTGTGCAGCATCTTCACTCGTATTCGATTCTTGCCCGCCACTATCTGCTTTTGCATTTTTTAAATGCAATGGGTCGTCTAACAATTCATTTACCTCATGGTTTTCCGTGAGGTAATCTTTTACAATTTTATCACCATACTTATTTAAAAAATCGGGTACATCTAAAATCTTGTTCGATTGTTTTTGGTTAGAAGCTGTATTAGCATCCAATGATTTTAATTTTTTCTGTAACATCATCATCAACCTTTTTTCCGCAGGTATGGCAGATGTTACATAATCGTAAATTGGTTTTAGTATTTGCCCTGTACGATTTATTCTGCCACGCTTTTGCACTTCGGTGTTAATATCCAACTCTGCTTGCAATACAATCATTACTCTTTGCCTTACTTCCGATGCAGGTACTTTAGCGGTGGGTATGGCATGTGCAGATGCACCTGTGCTGCCCGATTGGTTTATCATCAAAACGTCCACTTCGTTGTTGTTAAATTGTCGAAACGCATCGTTGGTATTTAAACGCTTTCTTGATAAGATTAAGCCTTTGCCTGTTTTTGCATTTAGTTGCAATTCATATTTTCTGCCTGTAACTTCTGCTACCGTAAAACCTGCATTTTTTATTTTTTGTATAATGCTATCAATGGGAGAGATGGTGATACCTGTAGATGCCATTTTTATCTTTTCAAAAATGCGGTAATATTCTGCTTGGGCATCCATCGGCAAATCACTAATCACAAACTTTTTATGAATCAACATACCATCAACATCTTTTTCAGAGTAACGCAAAATGCCATCTAATCCTCTACGCAATACTTCTGTAAAATCTGCATTAATGGTATCACCATCGGTTACGATTGAACCACGTTCATTTTCCATTTGTTCAATAAAGCTGCCCATTGTAGATGCAAAGGCAATGATAGGTTTCTTGCCCTCTTTTAAACGTTTGATGGCTTGCTCTGCCACCGCTTCTGCTTTTAAGGAAAACAACATTTGATTGATAACCTGAAACACTTTTGAGAAATAGGGTTGGTTATCTACACCCGCTTGTGATGTGCCTTCCCGTAGGTTTACTTCTTTGCCCTCTGCTACTGCAATTTTATCCAATTCCTCCACCTGTACATCCACATGTGCAGATTGAAACGCAATAATATCTCGAAGTATTTCTGTGATATTGTCTGCAATGGCTCGGTGTTCTTCACTCTTTGCATCAAGGTTTAAATAATTTACTTCAATGCCTTCAAAACTTCTTTCACGGCGTATCATTTGCCCTTCGGCAACAAGCTGTGAAGACAATACTTCTTGCAATGCTACACCGCCTCTTGTAATGGCTTCTACTAAATCATCTTTGCTCATGTTACAATCTGCAATGGATGTTTTCATGGCATATATGGGCATGTTATCAGGTCGCTTTGCAAAAGTGGCGGATAAGAAAACCATGCTCCTTGTTTTACTCACCACATGTTGCAAAAACTCACCTGTATTGGATGAACCACTTGAGTTGTGTGCTTCATCTAAAATGAAAATATTATCTTCTGCAATGGCTCGTAAAAAATTGGGTTTTTCTGGTTTCTTTTCGGGAGAATTAAATTGAGAATATGTTGCCAAAACAAAATCATATTTTGAAGGAACGGCTCTATCTTCAAAAACTTTATTCTGTTCGGTAAATGCAGGGGCTTGATACATGACGTTGCCATCTTCATCTTTTATATCTGTTTTTGATTCTTTACCATTTACAATAAATGGTTTTATATGTCCCGAACCAATGGCAGATAAATCCCTATAAATATCAGAAAATAAGTTTGCTTTCTCTGTTAGGAAAACAGGTTTTACGCCTTGCAAAACGGCGTAGCGTATCATGGCTGCGGCAACCCTGCCTTTACCAATACCTGTTTGGTCGCCAATTATCATTCCTTGGTTTCTTGCTTCAATATTATACACCGCCATTGCTACAGCATCTATTTGCTCGGCAGATAATACTTTACACAAAGCTGCTTTATTGGGATATTTAAGCCGATGTCGTACAAAATTATCTATGTCGCCACCTACTTGTTCTTTGATATACAGCATAG
>JANOZW010000440.1:0-4015 GCA_031429575.1 Ferruginibacter sp. | reverse complement strand
AGAAAAGAGCCAATGAAAAACAAAGAGAGGAAGCCAGGAGAAAAATACTGGGAGGCAATTAAATTCAGTTAAAATAAATCCCTTTCTCAACATCTGTTGAGAAGGGGATTTTTTATTTTATGTAGCCAAGAATCTTCAGCATGCTTGCTGCCGTTTTTTCTTTGGCATACACCCAGTCAACCAGTTTTCCGTTTTTATCATGTTCCACAATAATGTGCTTGGGTGATGGGATAAGGCAGTGTTTAATTCCACCATAGCCACTAATCTGGTCTTGGTAAGCACCGGTATGAAAGAAGCCAACGTACAATGGCTCATCGCCATTGGGCTTGGGTAAAAAAACTTCGTTGATGTGTTCTTCCGAATCGTAGTAGTCATGCCCATCGCAGGTGATGCCACCAAGCACTACACGCTGGTATTCGTTTTTCCATTTGTTTATTGGAAGCATGAGAAATTTTTCGCCAATGCCCCAAGTATCGGGCAATGTGGTGATGAAAGATGAATCTATCATGTACCAAGTTTCTCTATCATTCTGTACTTTTTCGCCAATAACGCTGTAAATATGCGCCATGCTCTCTCCTACTGTAAAGCTGCCAAACTCCGTATAAATATTTGGCATTTGCACTTTGGCTTTTTTACAAGCCGTTTTTATATTACCTACAATTTCATTTATCATAAATTGATAATCGTAATCGAAACCAAGGGAGTGTTTTATAGGAAAACCACCACCAATATTTATAGAATCAAGCTCCGGACAAATCTTTTTTAGTTGGCAATAAAGGGTGATACTTTTCTGTAATTCACTCCAATAATAAATATCATCTTTTATACCTTTATTTAAAAAGATATGCAACATTTTTAATTGAAACTTATCTTCGTACCCTTCTATTTCATCTACATAAAAACCCAATACATCTTTTGCCTTCATACCCAAGCGACTTGTATAAAAAGGAAAGGTAGGCTCTTCCTCTGCCGCAATACGAATACCTAGTTGAAAAGGCTTTCCTGTACGTATATTGCGCTTGTACATATTAAGCTCTTCCTTATTATCCAACACCGGAATTACATTTTTAAAACCATCGTTTATTAGCTTTGCAATACGACTTGTATAATTTTTTTGTTTGAAACCATTGCAAATAATATTGATGTCTTTTGTAATTTTTCTTTTTTTGTACAATGCATTTATGATATCGATATCATACGCATAAGATGTTTCTAAATGTATGTTATGCTTCAGGGTTTCTTCTACCACAAAACTAAAATGAGAGCTTTTTGTGCAATAGCAATAATTGTATTCGCCTTCGTATTTATGTTTTTTAAATGCATTGGCAAACATAGCTTTTGCCTTGTTTATCTGCATACCAATTTTTGGCAAATAAGACAACTTAAGTGGTGTGCCGTACTTATCAATCAGAGCTTTAATATCAACATCGTTGTACTGTAAATGATTATCGTGCAGCTTAAACCCTTCTTGTGGAAAATTAAAAGTCTGTTGTACAAGGCTATCGTAAGTATTGTTCATCGGCTAAATTTGCTATTGATTGTTTTAAGTAAAATTTTGCAGTGCAAATATATTTAATAGTGATGGTTTTACACCGATAGTTTTTAAAATAAATAATAACAATTAAAAGCTGCCCAAAACTATATCCATAGCCTCCTCAATTTTATCGTTACACAAATTGCCCAAACTACCTTCGTGTGTATGCTTAAGGGCTCTTGAAGCATCAAAAGAAAAAGTCTTATTGTCAATATCATTACCCACTTGTTTGTAAGCATCTCTAAATGGAATTCCTTTATTTACCAAATCATTTACTGCTTCTACACTAAATAAATAAGTATATTCTTCGTCTGATAAAATGCTTGGGTTTACTTTTATTTGTGGCAAAACCAATAATAAAATATTCAAACAATCTTTTAATGCATTTATTTGAGGGAATAATACTTCTTTGGTAAGTTGTACATCTCTATGATAACCAGTAGGCATATTGGTGAGCATCAAAGTAAGTGTATTGGGTGTGCTTTGTATGATATTTGTTTTGGTTCGTACCAACTCAAACACATCAGGATTTTTTTTGTGTGGCATAATGCTACTTCCTGTTGTAACCGCATCTGGAAAAGAAATGAAACCGTGATTTTGGTTTACGTACAAACAAACATCAGCACATAATTTGTTTAAGGTTGCTGCCATACTGCTCATTGCCATGGCTAGTACTTTTTCCGTTTTACCTCTTGTTGTTTGTGCGTAAATAGAATTATAGTTTAAAGTGCCAAATTGAAGCAATTGTGTAGTTAAAGTTCTGTTTAGCTGAAATGCAGAGCCATAGCCTGCTCCAGAACCAAGCGGGTTTTTGTTTGCAATGGTATATGCTGCTTGTAGTAGGGTTACATCATCCACTAAGCTTTCTGCAAAAGAAGCAAACCATAGGCCAAATGAAGATGGCATGGCAATTTGAAAATGTGTATAGCCTGGCATTAACACATCTTTGTGTTCGTTGCTCAAACCAATCATTAAATCAAATAATTGTTTGGCAGTGTTTTTTATTTCTAGGATTTCACCTTTCAAAAATAATTTTATATCTGTAGCTACTTGATCGTTTCTACTTCTACCTGTGTGTATTTTTTTACCTGCATCGCCAATGCTATTGGTGAGCATTATTTCTATTTGTGAATGTACATCTTCTACATGTTCTTCTATTACAAATTTTCCTTCTTCTATTGTTTTTAAAATTTGTTGTAAAGCATTTTCAACAGCTACAACTTCTTCTTCATTTAAAATACCAATATTATGTAACATTTTTGCATGAGCAATGCTTCCAATCACATCGTGCTTGGCTATTTGTACATCAAATATTTTATCATTACCAACGGTAAATTTTTCAATGCTTTCCGATAAAGTTGTACTGTCTTTGTTCCAAAGTTTCATATGCAAATAGTTATAAAATATTTTCTAATAATTTAATGTACAAATCTATTCCTTCTTCTATTTCTTTTACATAAATAAACTCATCAGCAGTGTGGCTTCTTGCGCTATCGCCAGGTCCCATTTTTAAAGAAGGGCAATCCATTAATGCCTTGTCAGAAGTTGTTGGCGAGCCATACATTGTTCTACCTAATAAAATCCCAGATTGTACCAATGGATGCAAAACAGAAATACTTGATGATTTCATTCGCATGCTTCTTGGAACAATTTCGGCAGTTACATTTTCTTTAATTGTTTTTAAAATTTCTTCATGAGTGTATAATTCGTTTATGCGGATATCTACTGTAAAGCTACAAACATCAGGAACCATATTGTGTTGCATTCCGGCATTTATAATAGTTATACTCATTTTAATTGGCCCAAGCGCATCAGATACTTTTTCAAATTGATAATTTTTAAACCATTCCATATACTTCATTGCTTTGTAAATAGCATTCTCCCCTTCTTCTCTTGCTGCATGCCCTGCTTTGCCCTTTACGGTACAATCAATAACCAATAGACCTTTTTCTGCAATGGCCATTTGCATAAGTGTAGGCTCACCTACAATGGCTGCATCTATTTTTCCTAATTGTGGATACATCATTTCAATGCCGTTAGTACCAGAAATTTCTTCCTCTGCAGATGCAGCAAATATTAAATTGTATTGTAAATTTTCTTTATGATAGAAATATAAAAAAGTTGCCAAGAGACTAACTAAACACCCACCTGCATCATTGCTTCCAAGACCAAATAACTTTCCATCTTCAATTGCCCCATCTAGTGGATTTCTTGTATAAGCTTTATTGACAGGCACGGTATCATGATGGCTATTTAGGAGAATAGTTGGCTTGCTTTCATCAAAGTATTTATTTTTTACCCAAATGTTGTTTTGCACAATTTGAACATTGATACAATATTTTTCTAAATAATTTTTTAAAATAACAGCGGTTTCATTTTCTTGCTTACTTAACGATGGCGTTTGTACTAACCTTTGTAAAAGTTTAATAGCTTAATGTGTGAGGATTGGAATTGTTTTCATTTAAAAAATATTTAATTATG
>JANOZW010000439.1:0-3430 GCA_031429575.1 Ferruginibacter sp. | reverse complement strand
TTTACTTCACCTGCAAGTACTACTTGCCCAGTTGTTACAAGTGTTTCGCAAGCTACTTTACTGCTTGGGTCAAAAGCTAAAAAATTATCAATAAGTGCATCACTAATTTGGTCAGCTACTTTGTCTGGGTGTCCTTCGCTTACGGACTCGGATGTAAATAAATATGGCATGTAATTTTATTTTTTAAGATTGCAAAGATAAGGGCAGAACACTAAAAAAAACAAAGCCTTTCATTTTTTATGAAAGGCTTGTAAAATATGGTTTTATAACATATTATATTTTTGAGTAAACAATAACCAATTTCATTTTATGGTTATTTGTATTTGTGCTAGTACCTACTTTTACCCTGCCTAAAGCTAGTGGATTGTAAAAAGGAATTACATATTTAGCACCTTCGTATTGAGGATAGAAATAATTGAAAGGTGCATACAATCTTAAGTCATGATTTTTGTAACCGTTGGTTACCATATTCTGTACATACCTCGTAATATTTATTTCGTAACGGTAAAATGTGTTAGCACCATCAAATCTTTTTAAAGCTGCACCTCCAAAATTATTTATATCGATATTATCTGCAGGATAAGGGTGATACAATGGACTAATACCAGTAGCATCTGGATTATAGCCAACTCGATTGCTCAAATCAAAAGGGATAGGTTTGTAACGTTGTGGTACTACTAAGGATGTGTCTTTTAAATCAAGATACAAATAAGGCGGTGGAGTAAAATAAAGCTCACTTGGAGCTCCAGATGGATTTTGTTCAACAATTAGATATGCTCTATGCACAATTCTATTGGTTACTTTCGGGCTTCCAGGATTAAGTTCTGGTATTTTTAAATTGGCAAATGTACCTGGCGCAGTTTGTATATAAACATCATTTGTTGCACCAATTGGAGGTATCGTACCTGTAGTATAATTTCTTTTTATATAGTTTGCACTTGATGAAGCTAAAGCAGAGCCTGTGGCTTGAGGGTACATTTGAAAAGAGTAAATAGCCGTATCCTTTATGCCATTCTTCTTTTTAAAATATTGAAACTCTAATCTTGTTTTAGCATCTGCTAAGTTTACATAATATACGGCATTTCCTCCTACTACCTTAATTTCAAAACCATAAGTCTTAGTTCTGAATAAAGAATCATTTTTAAAGCCGTAATTTATCCCTCCCGAAGTAGAGTCTTGTGCATAAAGTGAAGCTGCCAAAGTAGCTCCTGCACCAGTAAGTGGAATTCTAATTTGATTATCTACAGAATCTTTCCCATAGACCAATCTTTTTTTGCTAACAATAGTTTGAGCATTTAAGTTCGCAAAACCTAATAAAGTACTATTTACCATTGGTTGGTAATTTAACCTTCTTAAAGTATCTGTTTTACTCCTGAAGTCTAAGTCCAACAAATCTATTGCTCGCACCTCAAATCTTTGTGTGTTAGCGGAAGCAGTATCTCCCCATGCACCTCTGTACGAAAGGCAAATAAATGCAGAATCGAATCCAGTATTAGGTATACCTCTTACAGTATCTCCAATATTGCCAAAATCAAAAGGGTAAAATGTTGGCTTAAACTGTACATAAATACGAGCATCTGTTGTACCAAATTGTGGATCATTGGTAATATTTCCAATTACATGATTTTCCGATTTCTTTAAAATAGTACTATCATCCACATTGGTAAAAACACCTTGTGTAGCAATCACATCTAGCGTATCAGCAAAAGTGTTAATATTATCCACGGTTACCAAGTCGGCACCCTGTGTAGTGGTATCAAATTTTGTACAGCTGTATCCTATTACCAATAATAAGGCAGCCAAAAAAGCTGTAGGTAGAAATCTTTTTTGCAAAGCAATAAATTTTAAAAATTCTGAGTAATTTTATTATTTAGCAAGGTCGGTATATAATTGTAAATAGTCTGTTAAATCGCTATTTTCATCATACTTTAATATTTTTTTGCCACGCACTTTTGCAAATTCTGTAGCTAGTTTCTTATCTACCGAATCACTGCCAAATGTAACCGCATCTGCGTATGTAGCACCGCCTCTAAACATGGCCAAGTTATTTATATCTTTAAATGGCTCTAATTCTTTTTTTGTAACATTATCATTAATAGCAGCCAATTGTAAAAAATCTGCTCCTAATTTTTCTTTAAATGTAGTTTCATCTATTGTATATACTACCTTACAATGGCTAAATACGGGCTCTTTTTTATAAGCCGAGCGTATAAACATGGGCACCAATCCTGTCATCCAACCGCTACAATGAATAATATCTGGAGGCCAACCGAATTTTTTTACGGTTTCTAAAGCGCCTTTGCAAAATAAAACAGTACGTAATCCATTGTCATCAAAAAATTTACCTGCCTCGTCTGTATAAATAAATTTTCTCTTAAAAAAATCTTCATTATCCAAAAAATATACTTGAAGCCTTGCATTGGGCAAAGAAGCTACTTTTATGGTAAGTGGATAATCATCATTATCTATAGATACATTTATACCAGATAGCCTTACAACTTCGTGCAATCTATGGCGGCGCTCGTTTATAGTACCAAATTTTGGCATTATACAACGCACTTCCATGTTGTTATCGTTAGACATTACTGCAAGCTTGTTTACAATATCTGCAAAAGAAGCACCATCAATATATGGTGACATTTCGCTTGCAATAAATAAAATCCTTTTCTTTGTGGACATTTTTGTGCTATATTAAGTGCAGTTTAGATTGATTTTTTAAAATGGCTGCAAAAATAGCGAAAATTTTCGACATTATAGTAATTATACGTATTTCAGCCCGAAAAGCCCGATTAAATGATAGTAATTAAAGACATTTTAACACTACAAAAGCATTTGTTCAGCTATAAAGATGCAGGCAAAACAATCGGTTTTGTGCCAACAATGGGTGCACTGCATGATGGCCATATTTCTCTTGTTCAAAAAGCCATTAGCGAAAATGATGTATTAGTATGTAGCATATTTGTAAATCCCACACAATTTAATAACCCTGCAGACTTTCAAAAATACCCCATAACCTTAGGTGCTGATATTGAAAAGTTAGAGAAAGCTGGTTGTGGTATATTATTTTTACCATCGGTAGAAGAAATGTATCCTTCAAATGAAAAGAATGAACATTACAAACTAGGGTTTTTGGAAAAGATTTTAGAAGGTAAATATCGGCCTGGGCATTTTCAAGGTGTATGTATGATTGTAGATAAATTATTGGCAGCCGTTACACCAAGTGCACTCTATTTGGGTAGAAAAGATTATCAACAATGCATGGTTATTGCTAAAATGATGCAGCTACGACATTATAATATCCGACTGAATATTTGTGATACAGTTAGAGAAAAAGATGGACTTGCCATGAGCAGTAGAAATATGCGATTGAATGAAGTGGAAAGAAAACAAGCATTGAGAATTATTGAATCATTAAACCTTATAAAAAACA
>JANOZW010000438.1:0-5643 GCA_031429575.1 Ferruginibacter sp. | reverse complement strand
AAAGCCCTGCGGACAGGGCAAACGCATTTGAAATCTGTGTTGCTGTTGATTCTATTTGTTGATATTTACTGTCAAATTTTGCTAATCCAAAGTAAGGGTTAATGAAAGAAACTGGCGTAAAATCTAACTTTGTCCAAGTGCGAGTATTGGTAATAAAATTAGCATCCAATTCGGTTTGTATGATGCCATTTGCCTTTCTACCTATTAATGCTAGAAGGTCAGAGTAAATAGCAATATTTAACAAATTGCTAATGGTAGTCTTATTTTCTATGTAGGCAGTATCACTTTTTCTAGTAAGGGTTAACGTGGTATTATCTGGATAATTAAACCTTTGAAAATATGTAAAGTCAATTGCGTCCATCAGTTTAATACCTTTTTAATCTATTGAGTTATCAATGTATAAATATTTATCATATTTTTTCTTACTCACAGAAAAAGAGCGCTTTTGGTTTCTGTAGTAATCTCCATTTCTTAATTTTACATACATTCCACCTCTCGATATTTTACCATTCAAAAAGGTAATAGATATTGAGTCAATAAGTAAAGAGTCTTTTAAATCTTTGTTTTTGGCAGAATCTTTGGGGTTTGTAAATTGTGGTAAAATTTTCTTGCTATTTAATGTAAACATCAATACTTTTTTACTATCCGTTTTTTCATTAAATAATCCACTTAATATTTCTTTTTCCACTTCTTTTATCTTTTCATCTAGCGTTTTTTCTACTTTTTCATTTGCCTTGAATAAAACTAATACAAATTTTTTTTCTTTTAATGCGACAGCAGACGAGGTTTTGTTACCAGAGGTAGGAGTATCTCTAAATGTTAGAACTAATTTTATTGGACTTCCTGCTTCAATTAATAAATGTTTCGACGATAAAGTGTTAGTCACATCCTCACTTTCCTCCTCATTTTTTAATTGAATAATTCTTATCAATTGCTTTCCATCACTTAGAGTTGTATTTTCAAAAATAACTTTAATACTTTCTGTTCCTATAATTGTCAAAGTATCACGGCCTTTATTAATTTTTGCAGTGTCAAAAGAATAATAATGCTCAATGATTTTTTTGGATTGTGCATTTGCAGTTATAGAAAAATATAAAATTGCAACGATAAATAGTATCAAATATTTCTTCATCTTAGTTAGTTTTAGCTTAAATAGCAATTTTCGGTAATAAAATAATATCCACAACCCGTTATTAAACGGTATTTATTTATTATTTTAATATTGTAATATAAATAATTATCTTATTTTAGTAGTCAAAACCAACGTTTTATTTCTGTAAATACTTCTTAATACATTAAAACTGCTACCAATTATGAGCCAACTCTCCGTTGCCTTAGTGGACGATCATTCTATGCTGCGCAATGGGCTTGCTATACTTGTAAATGATTTAGATGGGTATGAAGTTGTACTTCAAAGCGATGATGGGTTAGAATTTACTAATAATATTATTCAGCGAAAACTTTCACCCGATATCATCCTCCTCGATGTATCCATGCCTCATATGGATGGCTTTGAAACTGCCAAATGGATTTCTACAAATCTTCCTTTAGCAAAAATACTGGTGCTCTCTATGTTTGACGATGAAAAGAGTATTATAAAAATGATACGCAATGGAGCTAAAGGTTATATTTTAAAAGACAGCGAGCCACAGGAGCTAGAGATAGCGTTAAATGATATTGTACACAAGGGATACCATTATAGCGATTTGGTAAATGGCAAGCTGATACATGCCGTATATAAATTAGACGAACAATCAGATGAAGAAAAACGAAGTAAGCTTACCAATAGAGAAATAGAATTTTTAAAACTCAGTTGCAGTGAAATGACGTACAAAGAAATAGCCAATATTATGTACCTAAGCGTACGCACCATCGAAGGTTATAGAGATAATTTGTTTACAAAGCTTAACCTTAAAACTAGGGTAGGGCTAGTGTTGTATGCTATAAAAAATAAAATATTTGAAGTGTGAAATTATTTACACTTACACAAGAACTTGAAAAAAATTATCGTAAAATAATTTCTTCAAACATTTCAATGAAGTAAACAAAAAAATGGTCACAAAAAATAGCCTCCAATAAAATCAGAGGCCATTCAACAACTTTAAACCATTTTCAACCACATTCAACTAGTTAACTAGTCACCGCTTCTTCCATATAACTTTCCACAGGCTCACAAGTACAAACTAAGTTTCTATCACCATATGTATTATTAACCCTACTTATGCTTGGCCAAAATTTATTTTCTTTTACATACTCCAATGGGAAAGCCGCTTCCTGCCTAGTATATGGCCTTGTCCAATCATCAGCTGCAATAATAAATTGTGTATGCGGTGCATGTTTTAAAATGTTATCTAGTTTATCGGCATTACCATTTTCAATAGCAGCTATTTCTTTTCTTATGCTAAGCATTGCATCACAAAATCTATCCAACTCTGCTTTATCTTCACTTTCCGTAGGCTCTATCATTATCGTGCCTGCTACAGGAAAACTCAATGTAGGTGCATGAAAATTATAATCCATCAAACGCTTTGCTACATCTTCTGCCTCTATACCTGCGCTTGTTTTAAACGGACGTAAATCTACAATAAACTCATGTGCACAAGTACCATTTTTGCCCGTGTATAAAATTTTGTAATCGTTTTGCAGTCTAGTTTTCATGTAGTTTGCATTTAAAATAGCAAACTCTGTACTGCGTTTTAATCCTGTAGCACCTAGCATTTTTATGTAAGCATAACTGATAAGTAAAATACTTGCACTGCCATAAGGTGCAGCACTCACAGCATGCGTAGAGGTTGTTGTGCCTACTAAATTATAAGAATGATTTGGTAAAAACGGCTTCAACTTATCATTTACACCAATTGGTCCCATGCCAGGTCCGCCGCCACCATGCGGTATCGCAAATGTTTTATGCAAATTCAAATGGCATACATCAGCACCTATCAAACCCGGACTTGTTAAGCCAACTTGCGCATTCATATTTGCACCATCCATATACACCAATCCACCATTATCGTGTATCAATTGGCACAAATCTTTTATCGTTTCTTCAAACACACCATGCGTACTCGGATACGTTATCATAAGGCCTGCAAGGTTCTCCTTATGTTTTTCTACTTGCGCAGCCATGTCCGCCATGTCTATGTTTCCTTCATCATCACATTTTGTCACTACCACTTTAAAGCCCGCCATTACTGCACTTGCAGGGTTTGTGCCATGTGCAGATATTGGTATTAAAATAATATTTCTATGTGTATCATTTCTATGTTGATGATATGCACGCATGGTAAGCAAGCCTGTGTATTCGCCTTGTGCTCCACTGTTTGGTTGCAATGATGTTGCGGTAAATCCTGTTACGTTACTCAACCAAGCCTCAAGCTCCGTTAATATTTGTTGATAACCTTTCCATTGGCTTGCAGGTGCAAAAGGATGTATGTTGCTAAACTCGGGCCAGCTCACCGGAATCAGTTGTGTAGCGGCATTCAACTTCATGGTACAACTACCAAGCGAAATCATAGAAGTATTTAAACTCAAATCTTTGTTCTCTAAACTTTTTATATAACGCAGCATTTCATGCTCGCTTCTGTAGCTATTAAATATTGGATGTGTAAGATATTCCGATGTTCTTGTAAGTGCAGTAGGAATATTGGTAAGCAATGCATCATCACTAAAATTTAATGATGCACTATCTTCTCCTTTTGCCTTTGCAAAAATGTGTACAATATCCAAAATATCATTTTGCGAAGTCGTTTCATCTAAACTGATAAAAATAGTATTGTCGGCATAAAAGAAATTTACTTCTGCCGCCTCTGCTGCTTCTTTTATTTTAGCAGATAAATCTGTTTTTATTTTTATGGTATCGAAGAAAAATTTGTTCTCATTTGCAAAACCCATTGCAGCCAATTCATCGCTCAATGTTTTTGCCAATAAACTTGTGCGCTTTGCAATATTTTTCAATCCTTCCGCACCATGATAAATAGCATACATAGCACTCATATTACTCAGCAAAGCCTGTGCAGTACAAATATTACTCGTTGCTTTTTCCCTGCGTATATGTTGCTCACGAGTTTGCAATGCCATGCGCAAACAACGATTGCCTTGCGCATCTATCGTTACCCCAATTATACGACCTGGTATATTCCTTTTAAACTCATCTTTAGTTGCAAAAAATGCAGCATGCGGCCCACCAAAACCCATTGGCACACCCAATCTTTGAGAACTTCCAATGGCCACATCAGCCCCCAACTCACCAGGAGGCGTAAGTAATGTAAGCGACAATAAATCTGTAGCCATTACCACCATTGCATTTGCTGCATGTGCAGCGTCTATAAATTTTCTATAATCTTCTACCGCACCGTTGCTATTTGGATATTGCACCATTGCTCCAAAATAACTTTCATCCAGCACGGCTGTTTTATAATCTCCAAAAACCAATTCAATATTTATCGGCGTGGCCCTAGTAACCAACACATCTTTTGTTTGTGCAAAAATATTTTCATCTACAAAAAACTTTGGCGATGTAATATTATCGGTGTTTTTATTTTTATGATTCAACAACATGGCCATGGCTTCTGCCGCAGCTGTGCCTTCATCTAGCAGGCTTGCATTGGCTACAGGCAAGCCACACAAGTCCGAAACCATCGTTTGAAAATTCAACAAACTCTGCAAACGCCCTTGTGCAATTTCTGCTTGGTAAGGCGTGTATTGTGTGTACCAACCCGGGTTTTCAAACACCGTACGCAAAATTACCGATGGCACAATCGTACCATAATAACCTTGACCCACATAGGTTTTAAAAACTTTATTCAACGAAGCTGTTTTTTTCAACTCGGTTAAGTATTGAAACTCACTCATTGGCCCGCCAACTTCCAATGCTTCTTGCATACGTATGACCGCAGGTATGGTTTTCGCTATCAAACTTTCTATACTCGGCTCACCAATAGCAGCAAGCATCTCACAGGTTTCTTTCGCATCAGGACCAATATGTCTTTGTGCAAATTCGTTTTGTTGTTGTTCAAATAAATTCATCAAGTTAAATTGTTGTATTGCTAAATTGTTTAATTGTTTTTATCTAATGTCTAAAATCTAATATCTAGAATCTAATTTTTTGTCCAAACAAAGAAGCAGCTATGGTCATCATCGTTGTGTCACTCACTTCAGGGTCATACCTTTTATCATCTTTCATTATGCAATAGATTATGCAATAGATTGATTGGTATGATTTACGCCAATATATGTTGCTCGGTTTGCGCCGCAAAATTACGTCAATACAGCTATAATAATTGAGTAAGGATATGTTGTGGAAAAGTTAGAAACTTTAATTAAAATGCTACTTCAATTAAAACCAAAACAAATGCATCATTTTCCTTTAACAATTTTTTAATAAAACTAGGTTACATCTTCTTTTCTTGCGTTTACTAATGTATGATAACATTATATTCCAAATTAAAAAATGATAACATGAAAAACAAATTATTTCTTATTGCCTCATGCGCAATATTGGCTGCCAGTTGCAAAAAAGCTACGGATGATGTATTGCCAACACAAGACCAATCTGTAACAGCTATTAGCCAAAGCAGCGTACCAGCTGCGGTTGTAAGTAGATTTAACAGTAGTTTCTCAAGCGCTACACAAGTAGAGTGGTTT
>JANOZW010000437.1:0-26922 GCA_031429575.1 Ferruginibacter sp. | reverse complement strand
TTTATAATATTTATTCGCTGTGTACGGGAAAACTTTTTTATAAGGATATAATAGGTTGTGGTAATAACAGATTCAGAAAAATAGGCTAATACTGTCCCGGCATCAATTAAGCCAAATAAAATTTGACTTTCTTTCGAAAATGGACGTTCAGTATCCAATACATCCAAAATGATATTGGTATCCAAGAAAAGTTTAATAGCCATATTTATCTTTTACTCTTTGGCCTAATAGCTTTTTTACTTCTATATCACTCAATTGTCCATTTAAAGATCCAGCATACTTTTCTACGAAACTTTTTTTACTGGCCATTGTACTTTGGGTAGCTTTATCCAAATATTCCTGCACCATTTTACTGATAGATGTATTTGTTTTTTTAGCAAACCGTTTGGTTCGTTTTACCACATCTTCGTCAATCGTTAAATTTAATTTTACAGTCATAATAAAATATTTACTTTTCAAATATACGTATAAAAATATATTATTAGGCGTATATTTCCAACTTCTTTTAAATCAGATAATTCACCTTTCCTAATTGTGGTGTTTACCCACGAATCGTATTAGGAGTAATTACCAAACAGCATTACACTTTGGGGGATGTGTAAAAAACAAAATGCCGCTGCAAATATTGCAAGCGGCATTTTATGTATAAAAAATTATTTTCCTTACCTTCATTTTATGAGTAATATAAAATTATTTGAAAGTAAAACAGTACTTTCTCAATATAATGAGGAGGAGAGCAAATGGTATTTTTCTATAATTGATGTAATATCCGTTTTAACCAACAGTACCAATCCAAGAGATTATTGGTTTAAAATGAAAACTAGGGTTAAAACTGAGGATGGTCTTGAACTGTCGACAAATTATCGACAGTTTAAATTGAAAGGAACAGATGGTAAAATGAGGGATACTGACATAGCTAACACAGAGGGACTACTTCGTATTATCCAATCCATACCATCGCCAAAGGCAGAACCATTTAAGCAATGGCTTGCAAGTGTGGGTGCGGAGCGTATTGCAGAAATAGAAAACCCTGAGCTTGCACAACAGCGTATAAGAGATACATACAAAGCCAAAGGTTATAGTGATGCTTGGATAGAAAAACGAATAAGAGGAATAGTAGTAAGAGATGAACTTACTAACCAATGGAAAGAAAGAGGCGTAAAAGAAGGTATGGAATATGCTATACTAACAGCGGAAATAAGTAAAGCCACTTTTGGAATTGTGCCAAGCGATTATAAAAAATTAAAAGGGCTCACAAAGGCAAATGAAAATCTGCGAGACCACATGACAGATTTAGAATTAATATTTGTAATGCTTGGCGAAGCATCCACTACTGAAATTACAAAAAATAAAAATGCGCAAGGCTTTGTACTAAACGAAAAGCTGCAAAATAAGGTGGCAGCGTAGCTGAAAAAATAAGAAAAAATTTATAAAAAAATCAGGTAAAAAAATTGTTACATCAAAAAATTTTAAACGCTTGGTTGGTAATTTCAAAATAAAAGTAAATAAAAGGGGCGCAGTTAAAAATATCGCAGTTTGCCAATAGGGTTGTCAACCTTTACAGAGTATATTTATTTTGAAATTACCAATTAAGGTTGACAACCCTTGCGATATTTTTAAATGCAGCCAATAAAGGGGGAACCTATCTTCCTAGTAAATATCAAATACCATGTAACAATTTGCAAGGGAGTAAAAAATCACCCCACATAAAACCCATTCTTCATTGCATACACCACCAACCCCACCGTGTTTTTCACATTCATTTTTTCCAATACTTTTAGGCGGCTGCCCTCTACTGTACGTGGGCTTATGTTGAGTTTATCGCCTATTTCTTTGTTGGTGTATTCTTTGCAAATAAGGTAAATTACCTCTTTCTCTCTATCGGTAAATTCTATTTTATCTGTTTTTTTATAGGGGTTAAAACGGCTTTTGGCAATCATCGTTGCAAGCTTATGATTGGTGGTTTTGCAATAGTAAGGTTCGTTGTTATAGACACTTCTAATAGCTTCTGTTATTTCTACCTTGCCTGCATTTTTGATCAAAAAACCTTGCGCACCTGCTTCTAGCATTTCTATTATCAAATCGTTTTCATCAAACATAGATAAGCCAATGATACCTATTTGCGGCAGTATCTCTGCAATTTTTTGGGTGGCTTCTATACCATCCATTATGGGCATTTTTATGTCGGTAATAATTACATCGGGCTTTAATTTTTGTGCAAGCTCTAGCAATTGCAACCCGTTTTCTGCCTCACCTACCAAAGTTATGTCTCTAAACTTTGAGAGCATGAGTTTAAACCCGTCTCTAAAAATTTCATGATCGTCTGCAATGAGTAGCCTTATATTTTCGGTGGTATTTTCCATAATTTAAAGTGGTATTTCTATTTCAAAAGTAGTGCCGTTGCCTGGTTGTGTATGCACTACTAGTTGCCCACCTAAAAGCTGCGCCCTGCTTTGCAAGCTTAACAATCCTACACCTTTTGCTTCTAATGATTTTTCGCTATAATTAAAACCAATGCCATCATCTTTCGTTTGTAAAAATATTGATTTGTCTTTTTTAATAATATTAATATTTAAAAAAGTAGCCCTGGCATGCTTGATGGTATTCTGCATTATTTCTTGTATAACCCTGTATAAATTTACTTCTCGCTCTGACGTTAATGAAAAATCGTTTGTATTAAAATCTATTGCTAAAGGATGGAGTATTTTTAATTTGCCAATGTACTCATGTGTAGCATTTATAAATCCTTTTCGTACAAGCGTATTTGGTAAAAGATCATAAGATATTTCTCTAAACCGTTGGATGATATTGTCTATTTGTTTAGATGATTTTTCGAGTACTGCAGTTTCGGTTTCATCCTCGGGCTCTAGGTGGTTTATTTGTAGTTTTATGGCTGAGAGCATTGGCCCTAACTCATCGTGCAAATCGCCTGCAATTCTTTTTCTCTCTGCCTCTAAGGTGTTTATTTCTGCAGCAATGCGGGCTTGTTGCCATGCTACTACTTTTTTCTGTTGTATGATAATAGAATACACAAAAAATACTATTATAATCGCTACAATAATTGTTGCTATATAAACTACATTAAACATAATTAAAACTTTAATTTACTTTAATAAATTCGCTTCTTGGGTATCTTAAGGATTACAAATGCAAAAAATAAATAACAAAATACATTTATAAAATGGTGGATATATACAACTGTTCTTCCACCAGAAGTGCTAAACAAAGAAAAAAAGTAGAGCCCAAAAATTAGCAATGTAAAAGCATCATAAATAATTGCACAGCAGCTAAACAAAAACCAAAAGTTCTTTAAAGGTTTAATATTTGTTTCAAAAACCTGATTGCTTAATACATGTATAGAAATAAAGAGTTTGCAAGTACTAACAAAGCAAAGCGTAAAAAAATTAAAATCAGTAAAACTAGTGTTGTAGAAATGATTTACGACCGTAATAACTATAGACAATCCTATTAAAACAATAGCTAATTTTTTTTGTATGAATTTATTTTGCCAAATAAAAACTAGAAAAAAAATAAAATTAATTACTAAATAATAGTTTACAACAAAGTTCGTACGTGGAATTAAAAAGACTTTTTTAAGTACTATATTACAAAACTCTGTTAAAAAATCTATCCAGATTATATAAATAAAATAATGATACTTTTTTTCTAGCTGCTTATATTTTACAATGCCAATAATACTGGGTACAATACAACTCAGTCCCAATATCATTTCTGTACTTTTATCCATAATCTACAGCAAATTAGTACTTTTTACGCACTAAATTACTAGGGATTCATTCCCATTTCTCCTCCACCTACTTCATCTTCTGGTCCCCCACCCTTTGCCGCTGCATTTCCACCCACACCACAATCTTTTGGTTTTCTTACATACAATGTACTATAGTCTGGCTTTATGCCTACTAATATATTATGCACAATATTCTTTTCATCCATACCATATATTATCCTAAGCCCAATGCAACTATCATTTGTAATAATGGCTCGTACAATGCTATTATTAAAAGAGCAAGAGTCTCCAAATGTAGCAGTACCAGTAGGAGATGCCTCAGGTTTGTTCTTTTGATACCGCTCTGTCCACACTATTATGGTATCTTTTGACATAAAATGGCACCTTGCTTGAAGTGCTAATGCTTGCTTGTTCGTAACAGGTCCCGTGTAGCCATCGCAATCTGTAAGCGGTGCTTCATCAGTGCATTGAGTAAAAAATAAAACAGCAAAAAAGGCAACAGCTGCCAATACAAATTTTAAAGAAAAAAATTGTTTTTTCATGAGTGTTAGTTATGGTTTAAAAATAAAAATCAATATTAAATTAAATTTTAATAACAATGAACAGGTATTTATACCTGATTTTTACAAGTAGTTGTGGCAATTATTTCAGTAGTTGCCACATAGGTATTGTAAAACACAGTATGTAATTTTGTAATATAAATGTAAAAAACGAAGAATAATTAATTTACTATCAATAATATAATTATAAAATAAATTTTAAAAATTGTAGGGGTTTTGGGATGTCGCTTCATAACCGGAGCGGCATTTTTTATCGATAATGGTATCAATATTTTTTGTGATTGGTTTAAATTAAAATATTTAATGTTATATTCAATCTGCCAATGACCAAAACGATTACCTCCATATTAATTTTGTGTATGCTGCTCTGCGCATGTACAACCAATGCACAGCAGCCCGCATACACATACTATAGCATACGAGATGGGCTCAGTAGCAACGATACATATAATTGTGTAGAAGATAAAAAAGGGTTTTTATGGATTGCTACAGAAAATGGGGTTTCTCGTTTTGATGGAAAAAAATTTACCAATTATACAACCAGCAATGGCTTACCAGATAATGATATTCTTGCTGTGCAAATGGATAATGACGGAGTTATATGGGTATTGCCTTTTCAAAGAACTCCGGCATATTATGATGAAAAAACAGACAGGTTTATAAATAGCCGTGAAGATGTTCAACTAAAAAAAATTGTTTTAGGAAATGTAAGTAACACCAATGCATTAAGTAATGGCGGAATGGCCTTTTGCAATAATGATGGATCATTTTACATTTATAAAAATAAAATTTGTACTGTATTCGACATATCTAATAAAAGACTTTTTATGGCTATCTGCAGGGTTATTTCTGGAGAAGGAAATAAATATTTAGCTGTGTCTAATGATTCTTTGCGAACTTTTGAACATGGGGAAATAATTAAAAGTGTTTTGCTAAATAAAAAAGTAAAACGAACCGCTTTTGCCAATAATCAATTATATATTGCCGATTCTACTTCACTACATAAAATAAATATACTACCAAATGGAAGTATTGAAAATGTAAAGAGCATTTCTTTGCCCTTTAATATTGTTGGGCTAAATTTTACTGGAAAACAAATAGCCATTTCCTCTGGCAGTGGTAATATTTATTTTATAGATACGGCTAGTTTAAATGTAAGCCCACAGGGCTTTTCGTTTAATGCATTGGTAAGATATATATATGAAGATAAAGTAGGTAATACTTGGATTTGCACTAGAGAGAGTGGATTGATACGATACCAACAAAAAGGAATTTTAACCATAAATGAAGAGGCATATCAAAGAAATTTTAATGCCATTTGTTTTTGGAATAATAAATTGGTGGCAGGCACAAACGATGGACAAGTGTATGTGTATAATAAAACGTATGATTATACCATATCAAAAATAGTTGGCGAAAAAAACTATTATAGTTGGATAAGACAATTAGAAGTAGGGAATAAAAATTTATTGGTAGCAGCAGAAGGTGGACTGTACAAATTTGATGCAGGTATGAAGCCATTGCCAGTATTTAATTTGGCTAAAAATTATGCTAGCAAAGCTTTTATTTATTTAAATGATAGCATCATAATAACTGGAAACAGCGGTGGAGCAAAAAAAATGAATTTTTATAATTCGTATTACGCCGATTCTGCTAAAGTAAGGGTAACAGCGTTAGAAGCAGCTTCTCCAGAAAATATTTACATAGGCTCAAATACAGGATTATATAAATGGGAAAAGTTTAAAAAACTTATTAATTTAGGAGCGCAATTTTCAATACTTTCTAATAGAGTAAGTTCATTTGCATTTAACAAAGCGGATAATATTTTGTGGACGGGTTTGGCTACAGATTCTTTAGTGGCCTTAGAAAATGATAAACCTATTGCCATTATTCCACTTGGCATAAAATTACCAGGCAACGAATGTAGAACTTTATACAGCAAGCAAAAAGGTACTGTATGGGTGGGTACAAATTTGGTGCTAGCCAGAATAAATTATGACATTAAAAACAGTAAAATTGATTATAAAATTGCAGTATTTACTACAGCAGATGGTATAGCAGGAAAACAAATAAATGATATTGCGGAGCGTAACGATACCATATACGTGGCTACAAATGCGGGTATAAGCATGTTGCCAGCATCGCTTAATTTTGATATACCAGATATTCCACTTTTTATTACCGGAGTAAAAATAAATAATATAGATACTTCATTGCTGCAATCCTACAACCTTAATTACAAACAAAATAATATTGATATATCTTTTTCTTTTGCAGACTTAGGTTCTACCACAGAAAGAATGTATGAATACAGAATAAATAAAGGTACTTGGATAAAAATAAATATAGAAAATATTGCCTTGCAACAACTGTCTCCAGCCTCGTACAATATACAAATACGTGCTTTAAAAAGAGATGGTACACCATCTGAAATAATAGCCAATGTTATATTTAAAATAGAAACTGCTTTTTGGAAAACTTGGTGGTTTTGGTTATTGATGGCATTGCTAGTGGGAGGTCTAATCTTCTACATAACACAACAACGCAATAAAATTAAAAGAGAGCAAAGTATTCAAGTATTGCTTACAGAAAAAAAATTATCGGAGTTAGAGCTTCGAGCATTAAAAGCACAAATAAATCCACATTTTGTATTTAATTGTCTTAACTCTATAAAATTTTTGAATCATCAAAAACGATTTGAAGAAACGGATATTTACTTAGATAAGTTTTCTTACTTGCTTCGCAAAACATTGGATTTTTCTGGCTTACAAAAAATACCTTTAGAAGAAGAATTGGCATACAGCAAAAATTATTTAGAATTAGAAAAACTTAGGCTTGGCGATAAATTGAATTACGAAATAAATACAGATATTACTATAGATACAACTAATACGATGGTGCCGCCTATGCTATTGCAACCATATTTAGAAAACGCTGTAAAGCACGGTATACGCCATTTACCGGGTGTGGAAGGGAAAGTGATTATTGAAACAAAAAGAGTAGATAATAAAATACTATGCAGCATAATAGACAATGGTGTAGGTATTGAAAATGCAAAAGCCCTAAACAAATTAAGTAATCCAAATCACCAAAGCCATGGCAATACATTACAGCAAAGAAGAGCTGCATTATACGATGTAGAAGTAGCTATTACCAATGGAAATAATGGAATAGGAACGATTGTAACACTTACCTTACAAAACGATTAGTATATGAATACGTTAAAAAATATAAAAACAATATTGGTGGATGATGAAGCCAATAATTTGCAATTCTTACAATCGTTGTTAAAAGATCATTGCCCATCAATCCATGTAATGGAAACGGCTAATACTGCTGCAGATGGTTTAGTAATGTTACAAGAACTGCGACCACAATTGGTGTTTATGGATGTAGACATGCCAGGCATGACAGGGTTTGAAGTGTTAAAAAAATTGGAACCACTTAGCTTCGAAGTTATTTTTGTAACCGCATACAATCAATATGCAATGGAAGCGTTTGAATACAATGCAGTAGCGTATATTACCAAGCCAATTGTTATAGAAAAACTAATAGCTGCAGTTGAAAAAGCCATTATTAAAATTGAAGAAAAAAAATATACAGAACATATATTTTCCTTACTAGAAAATGTACAACAAAAAAATGAGCATGATAAAATTGCATTGCCAACTTTACAGGGTTTGCAGTTTGTAAATCTTAACCAAATATGTTATGTAGAAAGCAGTGGAAATTATAGCAACTTTTTTTTAGCAGATAATACCAAAATAATGGTAAGTCGCCAGCTAGGAGAATATGAAAAATTATTACCCGCAGATAACTTTGTACGCATACACGATAAACATATCATAAACCTTACTTGCATAAAAGAATACATAAAAGGCAGTGGCGGCGAAGTAGTTTTAGAAAACGGCGCAAGACTTACCGTAGCTGCCCGCAGAAAAGATGAATTGCTTAGCAGGTTTGAGAAATGGCTTAGAAAAAAATGATGTATGCATCTTTACATGAAAAGTCTTGTGTTTTATATCTTCTGTCTCATGTCTTCTGTCTCATGTATTCTGTCTCATGTATTATGTCTTCTGTCTCATGAATTCTGTCTCATGTCTTCTGTCTCATGTATTATGTCTTCTGTCTCATGTCTTCTGTCTCATGTCTAATATCTACAATCTATCCACGCTTATACATTCCATCCTTACGCTTATACATTCACCCTTTTCTTATAGCATTTTCTTTTTCATCTTTATGTTGAGAAATGAAATATCAAAACTACATACTCATATTTATCTTAACTAACTGCTTATTTTTAAGTGAATATGTATTTGCGCAGCAACCGCTTAACCAGATAAACATTATCAGTTTTACAGTAAAAAACAAACTGCCGGCTGATGTAAGTACTTGGGGAAGCTTGCCAGCTAGCATTTTATTAGTAGCACAAAAACTACCGCAGGCACAAATACAAGGTATAAAGTTGGTTTTGCAAATAAGGCAAGCTGGTGCTAAAGTATGTGGCAACAATGCCCAAGCTTCGGTTGCAATGGATGTATTTACCGTTCGAAATTTTTCTGCTAATGAATTAGCTGCTTTACTAGCACAATGTCCAAAACTTAAACCAAGCAATTACTCAATTTGTGCTCAGTTTTTTAATATAGACAACTATCCAATAAGCAGAGAGTTTTGTAAAGAATTTATGGTAGAAGATATGGTACAGTCTTATAGTGCACCGCAAAATATTTCACCAACCAACGAAAAGAAATTTGACGATTCTTTTTTCAAAATGCCCATTACATTTAGATGGACACCTGTTTTACCAAAACCCAAAGACCCCGTAATGTATAAGCTGCGTGTATGGCAGCTTATGCAGGGGCAAACGGCTGTGCAGGCTATGAAGGCAAATAGTACAATCGTAGAAAAAGAAATTAGCAATATCAACCAAGCTATTGTTTTAAACATAATAACAGGGCCATGCAAACCCCCTTATTTATGCGACTTTGTTTGGAACGTGCAAGCAATAGATAAGGATGGTAAATCGATTGGGAAAAATGATGGCATGAGTGAATTGTTTTCTTTTAACATAAAGCAAAACGAATGGGAGCCTATTAAAATATTGTTACCCGAAAATAAGAAAATATTTTCTATAGAAGCAGCTATAAATGAAATAACATTTAGGTGGACTCCTTTTATACCAAAGCCTAACAACCCTGTGGTATATAGGCTAAGGGTGTGGCAATTAATGCAAGGTCAGAATGGATTACAAGCTATGAAAAATAATAAACCTTTGGTATTAAAATATATTGAAAGCATAGAAGAAGCGCAAATAAAAAATTTACTGAATGGACCATGCAAGCCGCCTTATTTGTGCCATTTTATTTGGGATGTGCAAGCACTCGGCGCAGATGGAAACCCATTGGATGATGGGAAAAATAACTTTAATGCATTTACTATTAAATGAAAATAATTACTAAAAAATATTTAATAACCATAAACAAAAGCCTATTTAAAAAATTTACAAAAAAAATTAATAACTAATCTAATCAAAAACAATTAACAATTATAACAAATTAAAATTAACAGCTATGAAGTATATAAAAAAAATAATACCCCTCCTACTGCTATGCTTTGTTTATACAGGCACTATGGCACAGGCTGGTGGACAAGCCCAAATAAGTATCATAAACTTTACGGTAAAACAAAAACTACCCGCAGATGTAAGCACATGGAATAGTGTACCAGCAAGCATCGTATTGGTAGCAAAATACATGGGGCAAGGGAATGTGGTAGGGAGTAAATTGGTAGTGCAAATTAAAAAAGGCGGTACACGCATTTGTGGAAACGATCAACAATCATCTGTTTTTTTAGATGCATTTCAAACAAGAAATTTTAGTGCAAATGAATTAACGGGGTATCTTTTGCAGTGCCCAAAACTATCGCCAGGCAGTTATACACTATGCGTACAATTTTTTGGAGAAGATAGAAAAGAAAAGAGCCCAGAAGTATGCAGACCTTTTACTGTAGAAGATGAAGTGCAAGTACAAGAAAGTTATAGCCCACCACAAAATATAACACCTGGTAATGGAAAAATATTTAAACCAGAAGAATTAAAAGGACCAGTAACTTTTAGGTGGACACCACTTGTGCCTAAGCCTAAAGAGCCTGTAACCTATCGCCTAAGGGTATGGCAACTAATGCAAGGGCAAAACGGTGTGAATGCTATGAGATCCAATCCGCCAATTGTAACAAAAGATGTAGATAACATTACACAAGCCATAGTTACAAATATTTACACTGGGCCATGCAGGCCACCATACTTGTGCGATTATGTATGGCAAGTGCAAGCTGTAAATAGAGATCGTAAACCAATGGGCAGCAATGAAGGTAAAAGTGAATTGTGGAGTTTTAAAATTCAAAACAATATTGATATACAAATAGACAGCGTAAAATTTGGATGCTGTATAGATGGTAAGCAATCTATTTACATAAAAGTAAAAAACAACTTAGCAACTGCTGTAAATATTGTTGCCATAAAATATAAGATAAATGGTGTAGGTGCAGCTATCCCGCTTTCTCCAATAGTGCCAGCACTTGTTCAAAATATAGCTGGCAATGGTACAAAAGTTTTTACATCATCTATTGATTGTATAAATGCGGCGAGCTTCTTAAAGTTTTTAGTAGATGCGGAAGATGTAGCTGACCCTGATAATAAAGAAACAGAAGTAGCAAGCGATACATTAAAATGCAGATGCGATGCATGTGATGAAAAGAATTTTTCTTTAACTGCTCCATCACCTGCTCAAATAAGTTTTGCAAATAATATTTTATCGTTTGCACAAACTTTAACTATTGTAACAACTCCTGTAAAGCCAATAAAGAGCATAAAGGCAGAGTTGGTTTATTTTGAAATGACCCCAGAAAATAATTATTGTATTCCTTGTAATAAAGATGCAGCTACTTATGGGCATTTTTCAAACGGCACCAATAGTATGGAATGGAACACGGTTAACGTTCCTCAAAATTTTAATATAACGACTCCTCAAATGACACCATGTTGTAGTGCGGTATTTAAATGGTGCATACGGTACAAAATAGAATTTAAAGATTGTACTACTTGTAACAAATTGGTTTGTTATGAAAAGAAGAAAGAGGGATGCGAAAAAATGGAGATCATAAATAAATAACCTTAACTGCAAAAATTAATAGTAATGAAAAATTTATCTAAATATACAAAACACTTTATTGTGCTGTTAATCGCTATTGTTTTTTCAATAGCAGCTAGCAATAAACTACATGCACAAAGTTGCAATCAAGTGGATATTTTATTTACCACGCTCGATTGTTTTGAAAGAAGCAATTCCGCAACTGGCGGTATTGAAAAGGGCTGTAAAGAAACCGCAGTGTGCCTTGGTCAGGCATTTACTTATTCTTCTTCTTTAAATGGTGTAGGTTGGACGTATAGCTGGACAACAACTGGTCCATCTGCGGTAACCATTTCGCCAAGTAATACTCAAACGGTAAGTATAATATGGCCACAAATAGGCGACTATACTTTAACGTTAACAGTAACCGACCCATCTGGTAATGTATTTACAACATGCCTAACAGTTCATGTAAAAGAAAGGCCAATTGCCAACTTTACTTTTTCGCCAAATAATGTATGCGCTGGTTCAATAATAACCTTTACTGGTACTTCTACTTTTTCAAGCAGTTTTATGTCTTCTTGGAATTTTGGAGACCCTGCATCTGGAAGTTTGAACTATCAAACTGTTACAGATAATACGCCAGTTACACATCAATATAATACTGCAGGTACTTATTGGGCAACCCTTATAACTTCTAGTTTTTCGGTTGTTTCTGTACCTAGTCTTAATGGTTCAAAAGATACTGTAATAAAAACATGTTGCTCAGATACTATTAGAAAATTAGTGACTATTTTACCAGGTACAATTAAAATAGAATGTATAAGTACGGTTTGTGCTGGAACTACATCTACCTATACCATTGCAGGTTGTGCTAACCCAACTGTAACGGTTACAGGTAATACAAGCATGACACAAAGTGGTAATCAAATTACAGTAGTTTGGGGTAATGGTACAGCACAAGGGCAAATAACTGCAAGCTGTCCTGGAAGTTGTACAGCATCTGTGCCAGTACCCATTATTCCTGCAACTCCACAAATTATTGGAAATATAAACCCATGTAATACCTCTACAACATCTTATTCATTACCAGTATTGCCAGGTACATTTTATACATGGACATTGTTGAACACTACTAATGGTAATTATTATAATTCAGCATTAAATACATACCCAGATAATAATACTGTTTGGATAAACTGGGGTTCTATTCCAGCAGGAATTTACCAACTTGGTATTACTTTAGAGAACAAACATATTTGCTGTAGAACAACAGGCTCACTAACTATTACACCTAGAGGAAAATGGAAAGTGTATATGGACAAAACAATTTGTGCAGGTAGTGGGGCTAGTTTGAGTATTTCTCCTACACCGGGTACATATAATTGGAGTGTGTTGCCACCAAACGTAGGTGTAGCCCCAATTACAGGAGGCCCTGGTAATACTTTTAATCCAATTTTTAGTAATGGAGGTATTTATACTGTGCAAGTAACAGAAACGGCTAATACGTATTGCAATAGTGGTATTACAAATCCTCAGCAAGTAAAAATTACGGTAAGACCTGCATTAGTACCAGGTGTTATTAATGGCCCCGGAACTGTATGTGCCGGTAGCAATTATGACTATAATATGAGTACAGCAGCACCAGCGGGTACACACTACGAATGGACAATTACAAGCGGCACAGGTACATTTATGCCTAGCGGCACTCCACCAATAATGGGCAATAATGTAACCATACAATGGACAACAATACCAGGTATTATTAGTGTGATATTAAAATATAATGATTTTCCATATTGCCCTGTTGGACCAGTAACAAAAACAATTACTGCTGCAACTGTTGGTGCAATAACTGGTATCCAAAACGTGTGTGTAGATGATACCTATGGCTATACATTATCAGGGGGCACTTTAGCACCGGGTGAAGTTATCAATTGGGTAATTACTCCAGCTAGCCTTGGTTCTATTTTATCGGGCAATGGTACAAGTACGCCAACTATAAAATGGCATGGTATGGTCGCAGGTGCTGGTCCATGGACGGCACAACTTCAAGCCACAACTAACTGTGGTAATTCTGCTCTTTACACAATTACCATTAGCAGACCGCCAATTTTTAACCTAACACAAACGGGCAATATTTGCATGGGTGGTGTAAACTTATCAGCAACCAATACGCCTGGTTACACTTATTCATGGAGCCCTGGAGTGCATCCTCCGACTAGTACTATTAATGTAACTACTACTGGCACTTACACATGTACCGTTACCAATGGTACTTGTTCAAAAAGTAAAACGATAACTGTTTATGACCCTTTTGCCATTTTACCCATTCAAGAGTGTGGTGGGCCACATTGTAATGGCTTAGCCACGAGTGAGCAATTACAAATAAGTGTAATAAAGCCAGCTTCGGGTACTTTTACTTACCAGTGGTTTAAACAATATCCTACGGTAGTTTCGGTAAGTGGGCCAACTGCTCCTGGCCCAAGCCTCTCTAATATTTACATGGCTGCCGATTCTGGTTATTACTTTGTGGTAGTAACGTACGGCTCTTGTAAGGATACTGCATATTTTTATGTACAAAAAGAATGTTGTCCAGATGTTAATACTCCTGTGATTACAACTGTACGTAATAGTTGCAAGCAATTTACATTTACTGGCACTACGCCAAACCCAACAGGTGCAAGCATTACATGGAGTTTTGGAGATGGTACAACACAGCCTGGTGTATCTGGTGTACCCGTTACACATACTTATATAAATGCAGGTTCATACTGTGTTACATTTTGTGTAGGCCCGCCATCTACAAACCCTACGAACTGCTATGGTAACTGTGCTGGCACAAATGTAATAGTTCCTATTCAAGCTAAGTTTGAATATGTATTAGGATGTAATGGATGTGTTCAAATAACTAACCTCTCTATAACAATTCCTCTAAGTGGATCTTCATTAATTAATTACGATTGGAATTTTGGGGATGGATTTGACCCTCCACCAAGCTCAAGCCCAATACCACCAAACCATTGCTATACTGTGGCCGGTACATATAATATTACATTAAAAATAAATTTTAAAGATGTAACAATTCCTTTGGTATGCTCTGATACGTACACTTTACCGATAACATATACTCCATTAAGTATTACTGTTAACCCTACCCCTGTTTGTAGTGGCAATCTAGTAACCTTTACATCTACACCCGGTGGTTTTGCAAGTTATGCTTGGAATTTTGGAGACACGTATTCTTCTTATACATCTCCTACAACACATGCATATACAACCCCATCGCCACCCACGTATAATGTTATACTTACCGTGGTAGATTTATTAGGTATTACTTGTACTGCTACAAAACCTGTTACCGTTTTGCCAGGTATTACAAGTTGTACAATTTTACCAGCATTTATTTGCCCGGGTAGTGCTGCAACCTTAACTGCCCCAGCTGGTGCTTACACATACTTATGGCAAGTAGAAACCAGCCCTGGCGTTTTTACAAATGCGTCTGGTGCAAATACTGGTGCAACTTATAATACAACTGTACCTGGTTTTTATCATGTAATTGTTACAAACAGTAATGGATGTACTTGCACATCAAACAAAGTGCAGGTAAAAGCAGTATCAAAACCAAAAGCATTGATTGCTGCATTGCCAAGTGCAAAACTTTGCGGACCTGGCTCAGTAATGTTAAATAGTGTAAATCATTTACCTGGCTTTACATCAGAATGGTATCAAAATAATGTGTATGCTGCTCCAGTATCAGGACAAAATTGGAACACTTTTATTAGTACTACCACGGTGTTTAATTTAGTACTTACAAACCAATATGGTTGTAGAGATACTTGTACTATGACGGTGTACGTAAACCCAATACCAGCACAACCAATTATTGCTGCACCAGCATTGCTTTGTGAGGGTGTGCCTATTACACTTACGGTTACCAATTATGCTTCTAATATAACATGGAATACAGGAGCAAATACTTTGGCAATAACTGTGGTAGCTGCTGGAGCATATACTGCTACTTATACCGACCCTGTAACGGGTTGCCAAAGTACTCAAACTGTTACCATACATCCAAGGCCATCAACCAAGTTGTTTCCACATTTTTGCGATAGTATTAAATGTACTTGCCGAAATCCGGATGGTAGTTTTACTGTATATGCGCCAAAACCATTGGTAGGTGTTTTTGCTAATACTTATAATATTGCTTGGTATTATAATGGTAATTTAGTAGGAGCTAATGCTAATAATCCATTATTTAATCCAGCACTAACTGGGTCGTATTATGTTATACTTACTAATCCTATTACTGGTTGTAAAGACACAAGCAACACCTATTCTATAGTAGTACCACCATGCGATACTTGCGATTGTGCAGAGAGCCATTGGGGAGAAATATCGTTGTCAGCAGGTGGGATAACTAAATTGGATAATGGTAAAAATAAAACGGACCTAAAAGAAAAAAATAGTAAGATTGCAAATCCTTTGCCCAATACTGTGTTGGATTGTAAAGGTGTTTATACCCTTAAATGCAATCAGCCCTACACTATTAATGCAAATTATATTTGTAAAGATACCAGCTGCCCTTCTAAAGTTACTTACTCGTTGTTATTGCCAGATAATTCAATTCAAACAGGTAATGTGCCTTACAGCTTTACGCCCACACAAAGTGGTAATTATGGATTAACACTTTACGGCTGGTGCGGAGGCAAAATTTGCGATAGTTGTTTAATAACTTTTAAGGTAGAGTGTGATTCTATACCAAAAGATTGTTGCAAAGGAAGCTATTGGAAAGAAGAGCCTTACTATTACATTGGTGCTACAGGAACTGTGAAACCTAGAAAAATAGATTGTACAAAAGAAACCGTTATTTTAATTACTGGTGACGATTGTAAAAAACCATTAGTAGTTGGTTCAGCTATTCAATGCCCAACAGCAGATTGTGGAAGTAAAGATTCGGTTTTTGTATATGATGGTGCTGGTAATATAACGTTAAGTGGTCCTGCACCGTTATCCATTATTGGTTTACCAAATGGTAATTATACAGTAGTAATAAACGGTTACTGTGGTGGGCAACTTTGTTTAACCTGCAAATTCTTTATTAAGGTAGATTGTAAACCACAACCTCCTTGCGATTGTAAAGGAAGCAAATGGGGCGATAGAACAGTTACCATTGGTAATACTACACAGCCATATGTTTGTTACAAACTGTATGAAAAAATAAAATGCAGTACACCAATTAGTGTAAACGCTAATTATATATGTGCCGACCCTGCATGTATCGGTACTGTAACGTATAGTTTATTTCACCCAAGCATGGGTACATCTACGGGTACGCTACCGCTAAACTTTACACCTACACAAAATGGAATTTATTCAATAACCATTTTTGGCTGGTGTGGAGGAGTAAAGTGTGATAGCTGTTCAATTAGGATTGTAGTAGATGGCTGTGATAGTATACCTTGCTGCCCTTACGAAATTAAGGTAACACCAAAAGATATTACTTATACAGTGGGTGTAGGTTCTACCATTGTCAATAGCAGTTTTGGAATAAGCATACCAGCCATTGCAAATATTACAGAGGTAAGAGCCAATGTAGTTAGTTATACGATAGATGATAATTACAAAAAAGAATGTTTGCAATGTGTAAACCTTCCGTTTACATGGGCAAGTGTGGCAAGTGCTGCAAATATAAATACGGCTCCACCAAAAATTACAATGTATGGTGGTACAAGTGTGCCATC
The DNA here is from genome assembly GCA_031429575.1 of Ferruginibacter sp. Taxonomy (GTDB): domain Bacteria; phylum Bacteroidota; class Bacteroidia; order Chitinophagales; family Chitinophagaceae; genus Ferruginibacter. Next base: position 9,743 of record JANOZW010000437.1, on the reverse strand, counting down.
GTTTAATGGCAGTGGTGCAGGTGCTTACCAAAACCCACGAGAAGTAATATGGAATAATGGCACAAATTTAAATGCACCCAATATTACAAACGTAGGTATGAGTTTTATTTTACCGCCAACACCAACTATAGATTGTTGCGAGCTTAAGGGTAAAATATGTGTGAAGTTTACTTTTAGAGATAATGATTGTAAGGAATGTGAAGTGATAGCTTGTTTTAATTTTGTAATAAAAAAGAAGTGAGGGGGATGAAAAAAGGGTTTGTAGAGATACGAGGGTACTGAAAAGTCCACAAAATTAAAATGAGATTTTTTAGGTTTAAATATAGGCTCTGAGAATCGTCTGTATAAAAATGTTATCCATCACCTACCCGAATGTTCCAAAGGAAAGAGGCTGTTATCTTGAATGAAAACAGCCTCTTTTTAAAAACAACTACTTTTTCAGTGCCCTCTAGAGATACAGACCCTTTTTTTGCCCTAGAGATATTACCCTTTAAAAAATGTCATCTCTACAATCCACCCCCCACAAAAAAGCCCTCCAATAAAAGAGGGCTTCCAAATATTTTCCTGCCACATGGGCAAAACAATTATTGTCTATTTTTTTGAACCGTGCTCATCAGAAACTGTCAATTTATGACGTCCTTTTGCTCTACGACTTGCAAGCACCTTACGGCCATTTGCAGTGCTCATACGCTCACGAAATCCATGTACAGATTTTCTACGACGGGTATGGGGTTGGTAGGTTCTTTTTTTTCCTGGCATTTTTTATGTTTTTTTCCTTTTACAAATATTGTTTAATTCATTATCGCAGGCAGGGCACCATCCCTACCGCTTGTGAAAGGACGGCAAAAGTAGGAAAATATTTTTAAATGGGTAGAAGAAATTGGGTTTATTCAAAGATTTATGTGCTTCGCCGCTACTTTTTCACCAAAAAACACCGATGCGTGGCTATTAAAATCAGCCTCATTGCCCGTTGTGAAAAATTGTCGTTTGCCATTTTTGCTGCATTTTTCATCCATTTTTGGGTGTTTATTCAAATATTCTACCAAGCTTTTAGCTACTATCTCCCCTTGAGAAATAATCGAAATGCTGTCCGGTACAAATTCTTTTATCTTATCTATTAGCAAAGGATAATGTGTACAAGCCAATAAAATGCAATCTATATCCTTATCTTTTTCAAGTAAATGGTTGATATGTTTTTGTACTGGTTCATCGGCTTCTGTAGAATGATGTTTACCAGCTTCTACCAATTGCACCCATTGTGGGCATGCCTCTTGCGTTACTTTTATCTCTGGAAAAAACTTTTCTATCTCTAACAAATAAGATTCAGATTGTACTGTGCCAGTAGTTGCCATTACACCCACATGGTTTGTTTTGGAATAATCTCCAATTACTTCCGATGTTGGTCGTATTACACCCAATACTCTTTTTATAGCATCAATATTGGGCAAATCATTTTGTTGTATTGTTCTCAACGCCTTTGCCGATGCAGTATTGCAAGCCAGTATTACCAACGAACAACCTTGTGCAAAAAACCATTTCACACATTCCAATGTATAGTCATACACCGTTTCAAAATGCAATGGCCCATAAGGTGCTCTTGCATTATCGCCTAAATAAATATAGTCGTACTCAGGCATGGCAGCGCAAATTTCTTTTAGCACCGTAAGCCCTCCATACCCACTATCAAATATTCCAATAGAGTTTTTATTCATCAAAATAGTGTTCATTCTTGTAATAAGTGGCTAAGTTTTTCATTCAAATAAAAAACAAAATTATACATCTAATCATCCATAAAAAAATCCCAACCATATTATTATGATTGGGATTGATATCTATTAAAAATAAATTGTTAGTATTTAACTACTTTATTGCTTGCTACTTTATTACCAGATGCATCTTTTAAAATAACAATATAAGTACCAGTTAAAAATGAAGTAAGGTCAATATTTGTCGAACCATATCTACCTGTAAGTGTAATGTCTTTTGACAATACCCTTGCACCTTTTTCATCAAATACATTTATGCTATACCCTTGCGGAGCTGTTGTATTGGTATAAAAACTCACTCTTATTAAACCTGTAGTAGGGTTAGGAGAAATAAACAATTGATTTCTCGTAGCTTCAATGTCACTTACGCTAACGGTATTAGACAATCCAAAACACCCAGTTGTTACATTTGTTACTGTTACAATATAGCTACCAAACTCATCCAACAAACCATTTTCTTTTGTTATTGATGTACCTGTATTTGTTAAAATAGTATTATTTCGTTTCCACTGATAGGTGTAGTTCGCAGGGGGACTTACTGTTGTATATAATCCACCATTTGTATATGGATTAAAATTAGCCACAGGTGCTGCAGTAAGAATTATAACCGGTATTATACCTATTTTAGCACTTACTGCATTAGAAATGGCAAAACCGCAAGAAGTAGTATAAACAGAATCTCTATATTTAAAAAGACCTTGTGTAGATGTCAATCCTGTTAAGGTAAGTATATTGCTATTTTGTCCAATCAAATTAATATAAGAAGCTCCACCATTCGTACTCACTTGCCATTGGTGTTGAATACCAGTTCCCGTAGCGGTAACTGTAAACGTAGCAGTGGTAGCACAAGTATTTATATCCACAGGTTGCCCTGTTATAGCTGGTAAAGATTGAACAGTAAGTGTAGCTGCATTGGTATTTGTAGCGGATGCACAAGCACTCGTTATTACCGCTCGATATTTATTATTTGCCATGGCAGCAGTCACTGAGCTTATGGTTAGTGTAGCATTCGTTTCAGCTGGTACAATATCAGTATAAGTAGCTCCTGCGTCTGTGCTTATTTGCCACTTGTAAGCTAAACTTGTACCTGTAGCAGTAGCAGTAAATGTTGCAGGAGTGCCGATACATTTCGTAACATCAGCAGGTTGCAGCGTTAAAACGGTTAGTGCATTTACAGTAAGTGTTACACAATTTGATGTTACAGAAGATGGTGTACACACGCCAGAAATAATACATCTGTATGCGGCATTAGAAGTTACTCCCGTTAAATTAAGGGTAGCTGAGGTTCCAGCGGCTCCTGCAACATTGGTAAATATTCCTGCACATGAGGTTGGTGATGTTTGCCATTGGTATGTAAGATTAGTACCTGTAGCAGTTACTGAAAATGAAGCATTGGTTCCGCTACATGTTGTTAGAGCCGTTGGTTGTGTTGTAATAGCAGGTGGAGATTGAACACTAAGTGTAGCATTAGCCGTAGTTACAGATGCAGAACAAGCATTACTTACTACTAAATGATATTGATTGTTATTCATGGCTACGGTTACACTTGTAAGTGTTAATGTTGCAGCATTTGCACCCGTAATATCTGTAAATGTAGTGCCTCCATTGGTACTTACTTGCCATTGATATATAGGCGTTGCACCAGCTGCTAGTGCTGTAAATGTAGCATTAGTACCTGCACAATTTATAACAGAAGTTGGTTGTGTTGTAATGGTAATACCAGAACTCACGGTAAGTACAACACAGTTAGAAGTGGTAGCAGGAGTACAAGTGCCAGAAACAATAACCCTATATCCTGTTCCATTCATAGCAACAGTAGTTGTAGGAATGGTATAGGTAGCAGATGTTGCTGCAGGAATATCTATGAATGTACCTCCACAACTTGCCGCAGATTGCCATTGGTATGTAATATTTGCACCAGTAGCAGTGACAGTAAAGATGGCTGGAGTACCAGCACAATTTATTATAGAAGTTGGTTGTGTCGTTATTAATGGTGCATTTTGTACAGTGAGCGTAGCAGCGTTAGAAGCCAAACCTGCAGCAGGGCTACAAAGAGCAGTGCTACTTACAATACAACGATATTGATTATTATTCATTGCTGCTGTAACACCTGTTAGATTAAGTGTAGCAGTTGTAACTGCAGGCGATAATGCTGCCCACGTAGCTCCGCCGTTTGTACTTACTTGCCAACTGTAGGTAAGGCCGCTCGTAAGTGCTGCTACCGTAAATGAAGCATTTGTAGAAGCGCAAGTTGTTACACTGGTAGGTTGAGTAGTTATTGATAATGTATTTACATTTACTGTTAGTGTTGAAGCATTAGAAGTTGTTGTATTTGTTACAGGACATCCTCCTGTAATTACTACTCGGTATTGGTTATTGTTCATTGCCACTGTAACAGCGGCTATATTTAAAGTAGCAGTTGTAACAGCAGGAGAAATTGCAGCCCAAGTTGCACCTGCATTTGTGCTTATTTCCCAGCTATACGTAACGCCTGATGTGGAACTAACTACAGCAAAAGAACCTCCTGAACCTGCACAAACAACTTGATTACTTGGTTGTGAAGTAATAATAGGAGATAATGCTGAAGTAACTGTAAGCATTGCAGCATTAGATGGAGTGCTACCTGCACTATTTGTCGCTATCATCCTGTATAAATTGTTTGACATACCAGAAGTAACTGAAGTTAATGTAAGCGTAGTCGTTGTTGCTGCCGGCACAACTGCAGCCCAAGTAGCACCTGCATTTGTACTTACCTGCCATGCATATGTATTAGCACCAGTTGCAGTAGAAGAAAAAGTGGCATTAGAACCTACACAAGCACTTGTTGGTGCAGGTTGAGTTATGATTGTTGGTGGATTTGGTGCCAATATATTTAGTGTAGCTACTGCAGTGGTAGTAATAGCACAACCAATAAACACATTCACTCTATATTTATTCCCATTCATTGCATTGGTTACACTGTTAAGCGTAAGTGTAGAAGAAATTGCACAGTTAATATCTGTCCAAGTAGCACCTGCATCTGTACTTACTTGCCATTGATAAATTAAATTAACATCTGCCCCTGCATTTGCGCTAAATGTTGCATTTGCACCAGGTGCAACCGATACATCTACAGGTTGCGTTGCAATACTAGGTGCTGGGGGTAATGTTGTAGAAGCTGTTTGATCTGTGGCACTAAAAGAACTTCCTTGGTTAGCTCCAAAACCTAAACCTCTTTTTGCAAATGCTGTCCATATGGCACATGCATGACGACCACAATATAAATTTCTATCTGCTGCTAAAATAGCGTTTCGAGCATCAACGTAGCCTGGTGAGCATGGTTGCAATTTCATTCCTTCTAAAACTAGTTTTAACGCTATACTATTTCCACCAGTTGTTGTACTACTAAAATTGTAAAGATTTGGATTAATAACTCCTTCTTGTTGTATGATAGCCCATGTCATTTCCCAAATTGAAGCACACCAAATTTCTCCAATATTATGCACTTGTGTTCCAATGATACCTGTACCCATATCTGCATATGTTAAAGGATTTACAGCAAGGTTTGTAGAATAAGGGAAATTACGAATACCACCACCTGTAGTAGGGTTTGCTCCTGTTACATAGTTGCCTATTCCCCTTAAATTAGAACCAGATGTAAGTGAAGCAGTTGCCCAATTTGTCGTTAACATTAATCCCAAATAATCACTCCACCCTTCACCACCTTGCTCAGCATTTTGCAAACAACTTGCATTTGCAGGGCCTCCAGTAAGTCTGTTAGAAATGCCATGTCCATATTCATGTACCACCACACCATTATCCAAATCACCATCCAACACAACACCTGCTGTACCACTCATGGTCATGTTTAAATTATTAGTTATTTGTGCAGCAAGTATAGCACCATCAGCTTGGCTTATCATTAAAGCCGGTATCGTAATCGTATTATCGGTACCGCCCATTACAATGGGTGCTCCTGCAACATTATTAACCATAATAACAGCAATAGCACCTGCATTTTGTGCTGCAAGCACCTTCGTTGTAAAATTAACAGCAGTGGCACAAGTTGCACCACCAAAGCCTCTGCTTATCAAGGCTATTTTACCTGTTAACGAATTTGTAGGAACTCCGCAAGCAAAATGTGTAGTTCCAGCTGCATCATCATTAAACCATACTACCTGCCCTGTTTTTGGCCCTACATTACCCAGCAAATTTGCTGTACTAAAACCACCTTCAATAGCTGCATAATCACCCACCACGGCTGCAGGTGCATTTGCACGCAATAAAGTACTTGATACCGCATTCCACAGGTACATTCTCATTCTTCCTTTTGCACCATCAGGTGGTGTAGCAAAGTTTGCATTGTTGCCAATACTTCCGGCCGCACCGCTTTGCGCTAGTGCTATTACATCATCATTCCCATTTCCGCCATTAGATTGATTATTTGCTTGAAAATTACCTGCTGGTTCTGTAAAGCCATATAGGTATGTAATGTCGTGTATTACATTATTCCAATAAAACAAATTGGTAATGGCAAATTGTTGAAATGCTGTATTGCGAGGATCTGTTGCAAAATCAGGTGGAAAATTAAAAGTTAGCGGATCTGGACCAGTAGAAGATACTGCCGCAGGGCCCGTATTTTGATTTGCAGCAGCCTGATCTTCCGTAGCAAATACATTATTACCTCTAGATATAGTATAATCAGTGGTGCCATTGCTATGCCAACCAAATGTGGTAGCTAAACCTGGTGCGGCTGTCCAAGGATTGGTAACAACAGCAGGTGTTCCTCCAGGATGTGCTGGACTCTCAGCCGGATAAGGTACAACTAAATAACTTGCGCCTGCCACAGCTGTTGGACTTCCAAGATTATTTTTGTTTTCAATTTTTACTGCTGCGTTTTTTGATAGGTTTAGTAAATTTCTTGGTATGGTATTTTTTATAATTGCATTTTCTTTTTTACCATGGCTTTCATATACTGTAAGATTTTGTTTACCTAAAATTTTACCTGTATTAGCATCTACCCATATCTGCCACATGTCGTCAGTACCTTTTGGAGCCACAACCACTGTCCATATAAGATGTACAGATTGTATTTTTCCTGCTACCTCTACTGGCATCCACATTAATTCGCCAGTCACTTTTTCAGTAACATTTATTGGTTGACCAAAATCAAATTTATTATTTATAGTTGTATTTGCATTTAAAGTCGGAGTAGCAAGCTTTTGTTCTGCAAAGGCAGCATTAACGGCATTTGCAGCATTAATTGCTGGGCTTGATGATTGCGTTGTAGTTAGACTTTCTATATTTTCTATGAATGCACCCGCATTCGAACTCAGTTGCCCATCTTTAAAAGAAAGCACTTTCATTTGGTTACGAACTGGTAAGCCTTTATACGATTGTATAAGATAAACATATTGAATGCCATCAGCGTTGTAGCTGCTGCTCAAAATATAATTATCTAAGTTTTTCTGAGTAAGTCCAATTGCCTTACTATGCTTGGTTATCAATCCATTTGAAATAGCAGCATTGTTTTGTTGGGCTATTCCTGTAAATAAAAAAGAGAACGAGAGGAGGAGAAGGAGAATTTTCTTCATAAATTTTATTTTGTAGTTTATTTTTTAGTATTTGCTCCTAAAAGGAGGTGTTTTTTGATAATAATTAAGGAAATTTAAACTTACAGTAAAAGCAATTATACAGCAAATTACAAAAAAATATTGATTGGATATTTAAAATTGTAACAATAGTAAGGTAAAGGCATTTAATTGTTATAAAATCATATTGTTTCAAAACAAAACTCGCCCATTTAAAACGTATTAAAAAAGAAATAGCTACTAGTTAGTGCGTTTAAAATTATGGAAAGAAATTAACATAAAAAAAGAGGCTACCTCATGCATCCGAGATAGCCTCTTTCTTAAAAAAGTATTTTAATATTTAACCAATCTGCTACTTGCTACTTTTTTACCAGCAGCATCTTTTAAGATAATAATATAATTTCCACCTGCAAATTTTGTAAGGTCAACAGTTGCAGAGACATATCTTCCTGTAAGTGTAATATCTTTTGAAATTACTCTTGTTCCTCTTTCGTCGTACACATTTACGCTATATCCTTGTGGAGCAATTGTACTACTATAGAAACTCACTTTTACCAATCCTGTTGTTGGATTTGGAGAAACGTACAATAAGTTTCTACCCCCTTCGATATCACTCACATTTACTGCGTTTGATATACCTGAACAACCTGTTGCTACATCAGTGACTGTTACAATATAACTTCCAAAATCATCCAATAAACCATTGGCTCTTGTAATTGATGTTCCTGTATTTGTCAATATAGCATTATTTCTCTTCCACTGATAAGTGTAATTACCTGCAGGACTTACAGTTGTATATACTCCCCCGTTTGTGTAGGGATTAAAATTAGCAGTTGGTGCAGCGGTAAGTACTACAACAGGGTTTGTACCAACTCTTGCAGATACGGCATTTGAAATAGCTGCTGCACAAGTACCCGAAGAAACTACTGCTCTATATTTATAATTTGATTGTGCAGCTGTAAGACCATTTAGTATAAACGTACTTGATGTTGCTCCTCCTATCGAATTATAAGTAGTTCCACCATCCGTACTCACATACCATTGGTAGGTTAAACTTGTACCAGTTGCTGCTACAGTAAATGTTGCACTAGTTGCACAAGAATTAATATCCTGTGGTTGTGTAGTTATAGAAGGCGCAGCGGATACATTTACTACAATGGCTGTTCTAGGTCCTTCACATGTTCCTACTCTCTGACTTACATAATAAGTAGTACTTCCAGCCGTAGCTGTTGATGGTGTTGGTGCAATAGCAGTTCCTGTACTGCCTGTTGCAGCAGAGTACCATAGTAGGTTTGTACCTAAAGCTATTAATGATGTTGACGGAGAACCTTGGCAATACTCTATAGGCGATACAGCAGTTGGTGCAGCAGGTGTAATTGTTACATTCACTACAATAGCTGTTCTAATACTTTCACAAGTACCCGTTTGGCTAACATAATAAGTTGTGCTACCCACGGTAGTTGTAGATGGTGTTGGTGCCGTTGCACTACCCGTTCCACCCGTTGCTATTGTGTACCATGATAAATTTGTACCTATTGCTGTAAGTGCCGTTGCTGTAGAACCTTGGCAATATACTATTGGCGAAACCGCCGTTGGTGCAGCTGTTACTGCTGTTACGTTTACAACCATAGCAGCTCTCGGTCCTTCGCATGTACCTGTAGATTGACTTACATAATATGTTGTAGAACCAATAGTGGTGGTCAATGGCGTTGGTGCAGTTGCTAATGCTGTACCTCCTGTTGCTACTGTGTACCATTTCAAGTTTGTACCAGTTGCCGTAAGTGGAATTGCAGTGGAGTTTATGCAATATATTATTGGTGTTGCTACCACAGGTGCATTTGGAGTTGCATTTATAGTTACTGCAAGCAAAGCCCTAGGACTTTCGCAGTTTAAAATTGTTTGGCTAACATAATAATTTGTTGTGCCAACAATTGTTGTACTTGGAGTAGGTGCAGTTGTGCTACCCGTACCACCGGCAGCTGCAGCATACCAAAGTAAATTGGTTCCTGTTGCAGTTAGCGAAATGGCTGTAGCTCCTTGGCAGTATTGTAAAGAAGCTACTGTAGGTGCTGAAGGAGTAGCATTTACTGTAACAACAATTGGCGTTCTTGCACTTTCACCACAAGTTGAATTTTGTGTAACATAATATGTTGTACTACCTGCTGTTGCTGTACTTGGTGTTGGCGCTGTTGCACTTCCTATACCTCCACTCGCTGATGTGTACCAAAGTAAATTTGTGCCAGTAGCTGTTAATGGCACCGCCGTACTATTTTGACAATATATAACAGGCGAAACTACAATTGGAGCCGGCGAAACAGATAATACATTTACCGTTATAGCTGCTCTTGGACCTTCGCAATTAGCGAAGATAGATGTTTGACTCGCATAATAGATGGTAGTACCAAGT
>JANOZW010000436.1:0-1813 GCA_031429575.1 Ferruginibacter sp. | reverse complement strand
TAAATTATACGGTAAATAGTTTTGCAAAAAATATGGAGGGTTCATTTACCTTATTCGGAGAAAAGGGAACTGTGAAAGTAGGTGGGCAATATTTAAATGAATTGGAATATTTTAATGTAGAAGGAATGGATACACCCAATTTGCCCCAAGGCAACCCTGCAAATGGCTATGGCTATTACCAAGGTAGCATGAGCAACCATGATAAAGTGTATGAGAATTTGATAAAAGCATTGCAAGATGAATTGCATCCTTTTGCTGATGGGGAAGAAGGATTAAAAACGGTGGAGATAATTGAGAGCATATATAACAGATAGAATATTAACTTTGCAGTCAGCGATATTTAAATAAACTTTTATAAATTTGAGTATTATGACAACAGAAGTAGATACAACAATTGTGGATGGTTATTTTGGATTAATGCATAATATGAGTAATGCAAATAAAAAAGCATTGATAGATAAACTTGTGGATTCTATTAAACCTGAAGAAGCTGACGAACCATATAAAAATTTGAAAGAATCCTTTGGTAGTTTTAAGTCTGATAAATCGGCAGATGAAATAATAGAAGAAATTAGAAGCAGTAGATTGTTTAATAGAGAAATAGAACCATTTTGAAGCGTTACTTAATAGACACAAATATTGCCATTTATTTTTTGAATGGAAAATACGGAATGAGAGAGAAGCTTGATTCTATCAATTCAAAATGTATTTATATTTCAGAAATTACCTTAGCTGAACTAAAATATGGTGTCGAAAAAAGCGGTAAAATTGAAGAAAATAATCAATCTCTTGAAAAATTTCTATTAGATATTGAGATTTTACCAATCTTTAAATCCATAGACTTATATGCCAAAGAAAAAGCAAGACTTCAAAAACAAGGTACTCCCATAGATGATTTTGATTTACTTATTGCAGCAACCTCACTTACGTATAATATGGTTATGGTTACAAATAATACCAAGCATTTCAAAAATATAAATAAAATTGTATTAGAAGATTGGACTACTACTACCCCCACCTAATTTGAAAACAATCCTACACATCGTTGGCAACAGACCACAATTTATTAAACTGGCGGTTTTATATAATGAACTGGCTAAAGATAGCAGCTTACAGCAAAAAATAATTCATACTGGGCAGCATTATAGCCACAATATGAGTGCTATTTTTTTCGAGGAATTGAATATTCCACAACCAGATATTAATTTCAATATTCAGAATGCATCTCGTACACTTTTTATTGAAGAAGCTATTATTGTGCTGCAAAAGTATTTTACGCAACAAGAAAATGCGTTTGCATTTGTATATGGCGATACCAATACAACTCTAGCAGCGGCTAGGGCTGCAGCTAACTCTTCTCTCCCACTTATACACTTTGAAGCTGGTGTGCGTACGCATGACAATGGTATGCCAGAAGAAATAAATAGGGTAGCTACGGATAAACTAGCTGCTGTAAATTATTGCTGTACCGAACATAATTTATTAACGCTACAGCAAGAAAAATTGGATAATATTATTCATTCAGATATCATACTTACTGGCGATTTAATGCTAGATGCATTTTTGAAAATAAAAGCATCCAATAAAAAAAATGTGGCACAAACTGAATATGCTGTTTGTACCATTCATAGAGAAGCAAATTTGAGCAGTAAGGCGAATCTCTCCAATATTATGACCGCTTTAAACCACATTGATAAGGAAATTGCTGTTGTAATGCCTGTGCATCCACATACACAAAAAAAAATGGAAGCATATGGCATTGTACCAACTTTTACCTTGCTTTCTCCACTAGGATATCCAGATATGAAACGTT
>JANOZW010000435.1:0-1687 GCA_031429575.1 Ferruginibacter sp. | reverse complement strand
TAAAGGTTGACAACCCTATTTGCAAACTGCGATATTTTAAATGTACAAAATAAAAAAGTATGAATAATAAATTCATACTAAAAGGATTTTATTTTATAAAATATTTAATTAACTACACTTTGTGCGCTAGTTAGAAAAAGATAGACTTTAGATTGTTATTTAAAGAGTACAGGATATCTATATTCATTTTTAACTAAGCAGATATATGATCTTCTCTGTATTGATCAACATCTTCTTTAGATAATTTTACGACCGGCAATACTTCTTTGCAAGATTTTACAATATGCTGTAATTGCGAAAGTGTAAGATCACAATTTACCGTCATTCTTGTGTTGCATCGTTTTTTAGGTACTGCAGGTGGTATAAATGGAGCGGTAACAACATTTTTTTGTACCAATAAATCTCTTAATAAAATAGCTTTGCTTTCATTATTTACTTCTAAAGAAATAATAGGAGAGGAGCTTACCTCTGTATTAAAACCCATATGATCTAAATGGTGATGTAAATAAGCGGTGTTTTTATGCAACTGCTCTCTACGCCATTCATCTTGTTTTATTACTTCTAGCGTTTTTATAAATCTGCTAGCTTCATGATTTTGTATTACAGAAGAAAAAATTGCAGGAAATGAATTATGGCGAAAATAGTTTTTAAACTTACTAGAGCAGGTTATGATACCGCCTCTAGAACAAAAGGTTTTTGAAAGGCTTGCCGTTATAAAATCAACTTCTTCTTCTAAGCCCAATTCAGCTACCAAGCCGGCACCTTCTTTACCATATAATCCTAGTGAATGAGATTCATCTACTACAACCACACAATCATATTTTTTACTTATTCCAACAATATCTTTTAACGGACATACACTGCCTATTGAACTGTAAACACTATCTACCACTACTACACCAACACCGTATTCTTTAATTTTTCTTTCTAAATGATCAGCATCATTGTGATTAAAAACATGAACAATACCTCCTGAAAGCTGTGCTCCCACATAAATGGAAGCATGAACCATTCTATCTAAATAAATATGTGTTTCTTTATCGGCAATGGTTTGCATTAATCCTGTGTTGGCATCCCAACCAGATGTAGATAAAATAGAAGCTTCTTGATTTGTATGTGTGGCCAATTGTTCCTCAAACTGCTCTCTTGGCCCCTTACCAGAAACAAAAAAAGATGACATTAAGGAATTATCTTGTTGTCTTAGTTGCTTTATTTGAGCTTCAATTATTTCAGCATGATTTGCTAGACTTAAATAGTCATTGTTATCTACAAAAATAGATTGCTCATTGGGCACTACATGCAAAAAGAATGGGCTTTTATCAGAGCTCAAAGCGGGCATTACTACATTATCATAATGATCTAAACGCTTTTGCAGAAAGTCAGGATACGATTTGGTAAGTACCATAATAGAAAAAATTCAGTTTCGGTTGGTTTTAAAATAATACTCAATATGCGCATAGGAAAATGATCAAGTGTGCATGTTTGGTATAACTTATTTTATTAACGAAATATTTATACAATTATTGTGTAAGAAATATAACAGTTGTGTTGTAGTACATTTAAAAGTTTACCATGTTTGGAAAAGCTTTGTTATACTACACAGCATATTGCCAATAATTAATCATAAAAGATAAGTACTCGATAATGATTAGCAAAAATGACAGAAATTTTAAAGAAAATATTGTAC
>JANOZW010000434.1:0-2399 GCA_031429575.1 Ferruginibacter sp. | reverse complement strand
GGTTGGCATTGGCCAATAATGCACCAGGCAGCAAACCGCTTTCGCATAATATTTGAAACCCATTACACACACCTAACACTTTTCCGCCTGCATTTGCAAAAGCAATTACACTTTTCATCATGGGGCTAAAGCGAGCTATAGCGCCACATCTTAAATAATCGCCATAGCTAAAACCACCAGGCAATACAATACAATCCTGTGTAGTAAGCATAGAAATATCGCTATCCTTATGCCAAAGCGGTATTACTTCTTGCTGCAAATCGTTTTGCAAAGCATCTAGCATATCTCTATCACAATTAGACCCAGGGAAAATAACTACAGCAAATTTCATGAAGTGTGTGTTTGTGAATTGCAAAAATAACGAAAGGTTGGCAACTTTTTAGTATGCATCTAAAAATGTCGCAGTTTGCAAATAGGGTTGTCAACCTTTATGCAGTACATTTATTTTGAAATTATCAGTTAAGGTTGACAACCCTTGCGACATTTTTAAATGCACCCTTTTCAACTTTTTTAAACACTTCGTAAACATATCGTTGATAAAAATCATTACTTTTAAAGCTAAATCATTTTTTATGGCATTAAATGGCGCAGGTGGTACTTCAGGCGGCACCACAAGGTTTATTTTGGGCATTGCTTTATTTGTAGCAGGTTTGTATTTGCTACTAAAAAACATTTATGTACAAAATAGTTTTGGCTTTGGCAATGCTATGTATGCGCTAGGTGGGTTTTCCATTACATCTGGCATGTTGCTTATTCCATTTATCATTGGGATTACTATGCTTTTCTTTAATTATAAAAATATTATTGGTTGGGTATTGGCTATAGGTGCTGTAGGTTTAATTATTGTAGGCGTTATTACAAGTATTCATTTTACATTGGCTGGTATGAGCGCTTTTGATATTTTGATAATATTGGTAATGGTGGCTGGTGGGCTGGGGTTGTTTTTGAGTTCGTTTAGGAATTATGAAAGGAATAAAATGTCTTAATGAAAAAAAGAGATCAACAAATATTAATTCCGCCAATAATTGGACTTATTGTAGCTTTCTTTGTTTCTGCATTACTTGAAGTTGTACTAGATAAATATTATTTTACTATTGACCCTGACCCTAGATTCAATTTCTCAATGTATGCTACGATATACACAATGTTGTTTATTCCTTTATTGATTGTTGCAGCAGTTTTTCAATATTTTATTGCAATTAAAATTTGGGAAAGGCATGTTGCAAATAAAAAGACATTCAACTTTATTTTGTGGCAACTTATTTGTGTTTCTTGTTTAATTTTCGGATTTTTAATTACAGCTTACGAGTCTGGTAAAATATCGATTATTGAGTATTTAAAATTGATATTTGTAAGGCGTACTTTGTTTGTGCTAGCTTACTGGTTTACTAATTATTTCACAATGAAAGTTCTTAGTAATCTTTTTGACAACAAAACTGTTGTCAAAAATAGTTAACAACAAATTTGGTGTCATCTATAATTATTAATGAAACAGTGCATAATCTCCGTTTCGATAAAAGCTGAAAAAAGATTTACTGCTGAAGAGCTGCGGTGGACTGAGCGATGTGCATGTGCATGCCGATAGGCGTATGCACATGTACGGAACAGCGAAGGAGACCGAACAAATGTTGAACAAAGATGTTCGGCTCACAGCCCCAAAACTATTTTTCTTTTTTTTGCCGAGAAGGCGGGAAGACGTTTTATAAAAAAGGCAAGGCGGAAAGGAAAATGCTTCGCATTTTGTAACCTCTTTAATCAACTAATATACCAATCAACTATTCAACCCTTCAAACAATTTTCAACAACTTTAAAACCTCTCCTGACACAACTCCACCAACACCCCATTCGTACCCTTGGGATGCAAAAAACAAACAAGTTTATTATCGGCGCCGAGTTTTGGTTTTTCATTGAGTAGCACAAATCCTTCTGCCTGTAGGCGAGCCATTTCGGCTACAATGTCGGCCACTTCAAAAGCAATATGGTGCATACCTTCACCTTTGCGTTCTAGAAACTTTGCAATTACGCCATCTTCGGTGGTGCTTTGTACCAATTCAATTTTGGTTTCGCCGGTTTTAAAAAAAGCGGTGTTTACGGCTTCGCTTTCTACCGTTTCTGTCTTGTAGCACTGACTATTCAGCAGTTTTTCAAACAACGGAACAGATATTGATAAATCTTTTACAGCAATACCTATATGTTCGGGTTTTAGCATGGGTTTTTATTTATTTCTTAATTAGCAAACCCAAAGTAAGCCGTTTGTAGTAAATTTGCATATAAATTATAAAAAGATAGATGTTAAAATTACCGATTTACTTAGATAACAACGCTACAACGCCAATGGACCCAAGGGTTTTAGAGGCTATGACCCCATACTTTTTGGAAGATTATGGCAATGCGGCTAG
>JANOZW010000433.1:0-1807 GCA_031429575.1 Ferruginibacter sp. | reverse complement strand
GGTGTGAGCAGGCAAAAAACAAGTTATATAAAAGGATTGGCTAAAATAATTTTAGAAAAAGAAATAGACTTAGAAAGCTTGGCAACAAAACCTGCTGAGCAAGTGAGAGAGGAACTTATAAAAATAAAAGGCATTGGCAATTGGACAATAGATGTGTATTTAATGTTTTGCTTACAATCACCAGATATTATTCCATTGGGTGATATTGCTGTAATAAACACTATAAAAGAATTACTAGACATACACGAAAAGCCAGCCATGGAATCTTACACACAAAAATGGCATCCGCATAGGTCTGCGGCCACATTTTTATTGTGGCATTATTATTTGCGAAAAAGGAATAGAACGGTGGAGTATTGAAAAAGTTACGGGTTATGTGGTTACGAGTTAAGAGTTGTGTAACTTTTACGCAAATTTTAAAAGTTTTAAAAACTTTATAGTAAAATAAAATAATAATAATATTTGATTTACACTCCATCAAAACTAAAATCAAATTCATCATCACCAATTTTATTGAAAAGTACATAAGGTATAACTACTTTATTCCAATTATCTTTTCCATATAACCTAATAGCTTCTGATTTTGCCGTTTCATAGAAAGATAACCATTGGGTTGGATGAATCGTTTGACAACCTAATGATGAAGTGGTGGCCGGTGCGCCTTTATGAATATTGATTCCAAACATCCCAATATCTTCTTTAAATGAATTTGTTTTTGTTTGATATCTTAAAACAGTAACCTTGGCTAACCGTTGACAAATGGCAGGATACTGAGATACTTTTCCGCCATGTACATCAAACTTGTGTGCAAAATACACCCCAGGTTTAAGAATGGCTCTATCTTGTTTTAAAGAACTCGGATCTGTATTGGCATTAAAAGAAGCAGTTAAATTAACGGTATCAATAAACATGGCATCGTCATAAATGCCAATATCATTTTTGCCTAACTTCCCAAAATCATTTCTATAATATCCTCTTATACCTACCAAAACCATTTTATGTTTTGTACGATCAATATTTAAAGAATCTAACAATTGGTGTAGTCTGGTAGAAGAAAGACGAGGAACACTTTGCGGTACATTGGTTGCTTTTGCCATGTTGAAATAATTTAATACATTAAAGATATATTAAATATGATAAACAACAATTAAAACAAGATTTTATTTTTATATAAAAAATCTCAAGCTATTTTATATTTACAAAATGTGCTGATGCAAGTAAATTATAAACCTTAAAACATTATTAATTATAAATTATTTAGTTATTAATTATTATTCCCTTACTTTTGCGCCGATTTTATAATTTCTGAGAATTACATGACATGCTCAGATGCTGTTGAAAACAGGTAAGACCGATTACGTTACCTAAAAAGAGATAATACAACTTCTCCCCTACACAATAGCCAGAAGCATAATATGTGAGATTCAAAAAATTATTTTTTTTGACCATATAGTATTGCGTTCGGCATCGAAAAGACTTCGACAAGCTCAGCCTGACACACAGCACTAACGGTTTTCATTTTAAACAAATAATTACCATGAATGCATTTGAAGCATTGGGCCTAAACGAGCACATCGTACAGGCAGTAACAGATTTAGGTTTTACGGAACCAACCCCTATTCAGCAACAAGCTATTCCTATTTTAATTGCTGGTACAAAAGATTTTGTGGGGCTTGCACAAACAGGCACAGGAAAAACAGCTGCCTTTGGCTTGCCATTAATGCACTTGATAGATCCTACTCAGAAACACCCACAGGCCCTTATCGTATGCCCTACAAGAGAGTTGTGTTTGCAAATTACAAACGAC
>JANOZW010000432.1:0-17543 GCA_031429575.1 Ferruginibacter sp. | reverse complement strand
GCAAACCTAAAAAGCTTGCAGGTTTTTTCTTGTAACCCCGAAGGGGTTGACTTTGAGTAACCATGGGTGAAACCCATGGGGTGGAAGTGAAGTAAGCGAAGCGCTACTTCACCCACACACTACCCTCCAAATAATGCATTTTCTTACTATAAAAAACTTCTTCATAACCCCACTCTAGCAATACATGTTTCTCTAATGGATTAATGTAAATAATGGTCATAACCCTTGGGTTATTTTCTAAACTTGTTTCTATGTTTTCCATTACGCCACTCATGATAGTTTCATCAAATGGGTTAAACATAAAAATACAATCTACGTCATCATCAATATCAAAATAAAAAGCATCGTTGTTATAAATTTCAAAATTGATTGTAGAATATTTTTCTTTTGTAATAGCAATATTTTCTTTAGCATGTAAGAATAATTCTTTTGATAATTCTATTCCGCTTACTTTTTTTATACCATAAGATGCAACCACACACATGGCTCTTGCTTTACCACAACCAATATCTAAAAAATGATTGAAAGTTTCAATTTTTACTTCCTCAAAAAATTGTTCTAATACATCATACGATACAGGCATGTAAATGGTGGCATGAGAAATGTCTATTCCTTTTTTTTCTAAGCTTTTTAGATTATCCGCACCTGTAGTGTTTATGCCATATTTTTTTTCACCACGTATTTCGTTGCGTATAATATGCCAAGCAATGGAGATATTCCAATTGGTAGCTATGTAGAAAAAGTATTTTAAGTATTTCATTTTTCAGAGCCTCCTTAAATCCCTTCGAAGGAGGGACTTTGAACTTTACAATTCTTTAAAGTCCGTTTCTTTTTTGTAATTAAATTCTTTATATAAAAATAAAAAAAATATAAACTTTCCAATCAACTTATAATCCCTTCAACTTTCACGGACTTCAAAGTCCCCCTTCGGGGGATTTTGGGCGCTATTTTCAGCACTCCTCACATCCACCACCATCAATTGCAAACTCTTATTTCCATTCCACACATTTTCCTCTATTTTAAAAACAATATTCACAGGTTTGCTGTTCATGAGTAATGGAAATTTATCAGCCATATTAAAACCAATTCCATTCAAAACAGTTTCGTTTTGCTTTACCACAAATTTTAAATGTGCCTCTTTTACAATTTTACTATAACCAAAATCTGTACAGTTTCTTGCTACAAAAGTTGGGCGCATATTCTCTGGGCCAAAGGGCTCCATGCGACTTATTATTGTGTAAAAATTTTCTGTTATTTCACTCAAATTTATTTCTGCATCTATCACAATTTCGGGTATCAATAAATGCTCAGGAATTGTAGCAGAAACCACTTCTTCAAAACGTTTTGTAAAAGCATCTAAATTTTCGGGAAGCATCGTAAGACCCGCTGCTGCAAAGTGTCCGCCATAAGCCATCAATAAATCTTTACACTCATATATTGCTTCGTACAAATTAAAACCGGGTACACTTCTTGCACTACCAGCAATGTAGTCGCCGCTTTTTGTAAGTACAACTGTTGGACGGTGATAATGCTCAATCAATCTACTAGCTACAATACCTACTACACCTTTGTGCCAATGTTCGCTATACACTACACAAGTTTTTTTATTTTGTAGCAATACATCTTCACCAATTATTTGTAAAGCGTCTTCGGTAATACTGCTATCGGCTTCTTTTCTTTCTTTGTTATCTGTATGTAAAAGCTCTGCATAAGCCTTTGCTTTTTCTACATCTTTTTCTATAAATAATTGCACTGCTTTTTTTGCATCATCCATTCTGCCTGCAGCATTTACTCTTGGTGCAATTACAAAAACAACATTGGTAATCGTCATTATTTTTGTAATGCCTCCAAGTTCCATCAATGCCTTTATACCGGGCAATGGATTGGTATTTATTTTATGCAAACCAAAAAATGCGAGTATGCGATTTTCGCCCGTCATCGGCACAATATCAGCCGCTATTGCACATGCAACTAAATCTAAATAATTGAATAAATTTTCATCTGGTAAGTTATAATGTGATGTAAGAGCAGTCATAAATTTAAAACCTACACCACATCCACACAATTCTTTATATGGGTAATTACAATCTATTTGTTTTGGATTTAAAATCGCAGCAGCATTTGGTATTTTTTCTCCGGGTAAATGATGGTCGCAAATAATAAAATTGATGCCTAACGAATTTGCATAATCAATTAGCTCCACTGATTTTATACCACAATCCAAACAAACTATTAATGAAAAATTATTTTCTGCCGCAAAGTCAATTCCCATCTTACTTACACCGTATCCTTCTCTATACCTATGCGGAATATAAAAATCCAATTTTTCTGCATCATATATTTCACAAAGAAAACTGTACATACACGCTACAGAAGTTGTACCATCCACATCATAATCTCCAAATACCAATATTTTTTCTTGGGAAGAAATGGCCTTGTCAATTCTTGTAACAGCCTTGTCCATATCTTTCATTAGGAATGGGTCATGCAATACTTTTAAAGAAGGTAAAAAATATTCTTTTGAATTATCATATGTATCAAAATGTCTTTGTGTAAGAATTTTGCAAATGGTTTTGCTCACTTTTAATTGGTCATGTAGCGCATTTACTTTTTGCTCATTATAGGGTAATATATTCCATCTTTTTTGCAAAGGCTTTAGTATTTTCTGTCGGTTGTATAACGTACAAGTGAAGCCAGTGCATCACTTACATCAGATGAAGGATATTGTTTTAAAATTTTTAATGCCTCATCTCTATATTCAAACATTTTTTGTTCGGCATATTTTATACCACCAGTTTTTACAACGGTATCTATCACCCACTTTACTTTTTCTTTATCTGTGTTGTTATTTTTTACAATGTAAATAATATCACGCATGGTTTTCTTATCTACGTTATTAAGTGTGTAAATAAGCGGTAAAGTCATTTTCTTTTCCTTTATATCGTTGCCGGTAGGTTTACCAATATTATCTGTTCCATAATCAAATAAATCGTCTTTTATTTGAAAAGCAATCCCTGTCTTTTCACCAAACAATTTCATTTGTTCAGTTATTTCTCTGCTTTGCGAAGTACTGTATGCGCCAACGCCACATGCAGAGGAAAGGAGAGAAGCAGTTTTATTTTTAATGATTTCAAAATATACAGTTTCGTCAATATTTAACTTTCTAGTTTTTTCTATTTGTAATAGTTCACCTTCACTCATTTGCCTAATGGCATCACTCATTATATGTAATTGCTCAAATTCATTGTTGCTTGTAGAGAGCAATAATCCTTTAGAAAGCAAGTAATCACCCACCAAAACGGCTATTTTATTTTTCCAAACGGCATTTATGGAGAAAAAGCCCCTTCTTTCCATAGATTCATCTACTACATCGTCGTGTACAAGCGTGGCAGTATGCAACATTTCTACCAAAGCAGCAGCCCTATAAGTACTTTCATTTATTTCACCATGTAATTTGGCACTTAAAAAAACAAACATTGGTCGAAGTTGCTTACCCTTCCTCTTTATTATATACTTCATTACAGTATCCAACAAAGCAGTGTTGCTTTTTACCGCATCTGCAAACTTAGATTCGAAAACCTTTAACTCTTCCCCGATAATATTGGTTACAAATTTCATTTATTGTAATGTAAAGGCTGGCAATATAGCTCAGCAGAACGTGAAATGGTAATTTTATTGTAATTAAATAAATCTTTTTTTTGCCATGCAACTTATTTAATACCAATAGAGTCTTGTATTTGAAGGGTTAATTTGGGTGTATTTTTTTGTTAATGAAAAATTAATTTCAAAAAAAGTTTGTATATTTAACACAGTTATATACATTTGCAATTAATCAATAGGTAAATTTTTTCGAAAATCAACAATCATTAAGTTATGGCAAGCAAAAAGTTAAAATTATTATTCACCCTTTGTATGTTCGTTTCTGCATTTTCTTTTGCACAAACGGGTGGTAGCAACAGCGGTTACATGGGTGGAGGTTACAACATTTACGATTCGTCTGTAATCCCAAATAAAAGAATGGGGCAGCAAAATGAATTTTGGAATAATTCCACTTCATTTCCTGCAAAACCACGTAATATGTGGGAAATTGGTGTTTCTACAGGTATTTTTACTGTGAGTGGTGATGTGCCTTCAGTACCTCTAACTGCATTTAATTTCGGTGTACATGTTAGAAAATCATTTGGTTATATTTTCTCATTAAGAGCTCAGTATATCAATACAGTTGCAAAGGGTTTACAGTGGAAAATTGCTGAAAACTTTGCTAAAAATAGAGCATGGAGCACAACAGGTTATTATGGACCAAGAGCAAGACCAGGAGCGGGTGGAGTTGTTACTGTACTAAATACAGATGCCAACGGAGTATCAAAGGCTAATAGAGACATAGTATATTATAATTATAAAACAAAAGTTCAAGATTTAGGTCTCCAAGGTATTTTTACACTTAATAATATCAGGTTTCACAAGCAAAAGACTGGCATCATAATTTATGGTGGTGGTGGTATCGGAATCACTGCTTTTGATGCACGTGTAAATGCTATTAACGATGGTGGGGATAATAAGCCTTACGCCTCAGTAGCTAATGGAGGGAATGGAGTATTTGATGCTGTGGCAGCTACCCAAAAAGCTTCGGTGCTTTCAGGGTCAACATTGTACAGTACTAGAAAAGCTACTCGTTCTGCTTTAAAATCTGCTATGGATAATACTTATGAGACAATTGCAGATAACGAAAACAATACACGTCCCCTATTAGGTAAAGGTACTATTAAGCCTTCTGGTACAGTGTTAGCGGGTGTTGCTTTCAAATTAGGTAAGCGCATTAATCTAGCTATTGAAGATCGTTGGACATTTGTAAAAACAGATTTACTAGACGGTCAAAGATGGCAAGAGCATGCTTGGGGTGATGCTGTACTTACAAGAGATTTTGATTCATATAATTTTGCTACAATTGGTCTTAACTTTAACCTTGGCGGTAAATCTGTTGAGCCATTATATTGGTTAAATCCATTAGATTATGCATACAGCGAGTTGAATACGCCTAAGCATATGAAATTACCAAAATCTGAGTGTGAAGACAACGATGGTGATGGTGTTTGCGATTTCTTAGACAAAGAGCCTAGCACTCCAGCTGGTTGCCCTGTTGATACACACGGTGTAACAAGAGATACTGATGGTGATGGTGTTCCAGATTGTAAGGATAAGCAATTGATTACTCCTACTGAGTGTCAACCTGTAGATGCTGATGGTATTGGAAAATGTCCTGAGCCTGCTTGTTGCAAAAATGCACCTACTACAAGTGGAGAAGCTGGTTGCCCAACTGATTACCCAAGTCTTTCTTTTAAAGGCAATGGTTGTACTTTGAGCAATGATAACAAAGCAATGTTAAGTGCAGTAGCTTCTAAAATGAAGTCTTCACCTAACTGTAGCATAAACATCAATGGTTACCCTGCTGCATCTAAAGCTGCACAAGCTAATTGTAATTGCAGAAACGAGGCTATCAAAAAATATCTTGTTGAAAAAGAAGGTATCAGTGCTGATCGTATTTCTATCAATTGCGAAGTGAGCGATGGAGCTAATAGCAATACAGTAGATATTAAATCTAATTAATAAAATAGCTTAATACTTAATGAAAAAAGCCCTTCTATTTTGGAAGGGCTTTTTTCATTAAGTATTATAATATGATTAACGTAAAGCATTTGGTATTTCAATAATAAAGCATCATTTTTGAAAAAAAAAAGCTAATTTTGCAAATTCTTATGAGGTTATCTATTAAATTATTTACGGTATTAATTATTTTTATAGGGGTTAGCTCTTGTAGCAAATTCAGTAAAATACAAAAAAGCCGTGATGTGGCTTATAAACTTGTTAAAGCAGATGAGTATTATGCTAAGAAAAGTTATAGGAATGCAAGAACATTGTATGAAGAACTTTTTCCAGCTTTGAAGGGTACTGATAAGTTTGAAGATTTGTATTACAAATTTGCCTATTGCTTTTATTATGAAAAACAATATGCTGATGCAGAAAATTTATTTAAAGGGTATCTAGAAGTTTTTCCAAATAGTCCACACGCTGAAGAGATAGATTATATGCGTGCATATAGCTACTACAAGCAAAGTCCAAAACTTGAATTAGAGCAGGTTAATACGCAGAAGAGCATGAATATGATGCAGACTTTCATTAATCAACATATTGGCTCACCAAGGGTAAAAGATGCAACTTCCATTATAGATGAAGGAAGAGCAAAGTTAGAATTAAAAGAAGCAAGAGAAGCGCAATTGTATTATAATTTAGGTCAGTTTAGAGCTGCGGGTATAGCTTTTAACAGCTTGCTAAATAATTATTCAGAGTCAGTGAAAGGAGAGCAGTATAAACTTATGGTTGTTAAATCATACTATAAATTTGCTAAACTTAGTGTAATTGAAAAACAACAAGAGCGATTTGAAAAAGTAATAACAGAATACCTTGATTTTGCAGACCGTTATCCCGAAAGTACATTGCTTAAGGATGCGGAGCAGTACAGTAATTTAAGTAAAAACAATATAAAAGAATTTACAAATGAGCAAACTTCGCCGTCAGCTAAGCTCTAGCACAAATAGTAGTGTAGAGCCAAAAAAATTGTCTGATATGAAAGACAAAACAGGAAATTTATATGAATCTATTGCTATTATAGCAAAGAGAGCCAATCAAATAAATATTACTGTAAAAGAAGAATTACATAATAAATTGGAAGAATTTGCTAGCCATACAGATAGCTTAGAGGAAATACATGAAAATAAAGAGCAAATAGAAATATCTCGTGCATATGAGCGTATGCCAAACTCAGCTTTATTGGCCACAACTGAGTTTTTAGAAGATAAAGTATATTTCCGTAGAAATGATGAAGATCTTTTTAGTTAATGAATTGTTTTTTATACAATCATTTCATTTTTAATTAATAATTTTAACGACGGTTTATGGCCGTCGTTTTTATTTATGATGAAAGATAAAAAAATATTGATTGCTGTTACTGGTAGTATTGCTGCATATAAAGTAGCGACACTTGTTCGTTTATTTATAAAACAAGGAGCAGAGGTAAAAGTGATAATGACCAAAGCCGCTGAAGATTTTATACCTGCACTTACGCTTGCCACATTATCCAAAAATAAAGTGCTTACCGATTTGTTTGAAGCAGATACGTGGGCTAATCATGTAATGCTTGGGCGATGGGCAGATGTAATGGTTGTAGCACCGGCAAGTTGTAACAGCATAGCTAAAATGGCTACAGGTATTTGTGACAATTTATTGCAAGCCGTTTATTTATCTGCTACCTGCCCTGTAATGGTAGCACCAGCTATGGATGAGGATATGTGGAAACATCCATCAACAAAAAATAATCTCTTAAAACTAGAACAATTTGGCAATATTATTTTGCCTGTAAATGATGGAGAATTGGCGAGTGGTTTATCTGGAGAAGGGAGAATGGCAGAGCCTGAGTTTATAATTGAAACTGTTGCAAATTTTTTGAACACAAAGAAAGACCTTATCAATAAAAAAATATTGATAAGTGCTGGACCAACCTATGAAGCATTGGACCCCGTGCGGTTCATTGGCAACCATAGCACAGGTAAAATGGGTATTGCTATAGCAACAGAGTGTGTGAATAGAGGAGCAGATGTAATATTGGTTCTTGGTCCATCTGATAAAAAGGCACCTTCAACCGTAAAAGTAATAAGGGTAAAGAGTGCTGCACAAATGTATGAAGCATGCGTTAGTAACTTTGAAAAGGTTGATATTGCCATTATGAGTGCTGCAGTGGCGGATTATACACCCTTAAATGTTGCAGAGCAAAAAATAAAAAAGAATGAATCTGTTTTTATTATTGAGTTAAAACGTACGGAAGATATTTTGAAAAAACTCGGTACATTAAAAAGCAATAAACAAATATTGGTTGGATTTGCATTAGAAACAGAAAATGAAAGAGAAAATGCGCTCAAAAAATTGCAAAGTAAAAATGCTGATTTTATTATTTTAAATTCTATGAAAGATGATGGTGCAGGATTTGGATACAACACAAACAAAATCACTATTTTTGGTAAGGATGGATTTACTCATTCTTTTGAAATGAAAGCAAAAGAAAAGGTGGCAACAGATATTATTAATACTATTTTAAAAAAACAAGATGCGTAAAATATTTTTATTATTAATTTTCATTGCAACAGTATTTATTACAAATGCCCAAGAGCTAAATGCAAGGGTAACTGTATCTGCTTCGCAAATTGGAAACAATATCAATAAGAATACTTTTCTTACTTTGCAAACAGCTTTGAACAATTTTTTGAATACAAGAAAGTGGACAAAAGAAGTATATGCTGCAAATGAAAAAATAGATTGCACTTTCTTTTTAAATCTTACACCTACAGACGAAGCAAATGTTTACAATGGTTCCATTACTATTCAGGCGGCTAGACCTGTATTCAATTCTTCATATCTTTCTCCAATAATTAATTTTAAAGACGATGACCTTATTTTTAAATATGTAGAGTTTCAACAACTGGAGTTTAATGAAAACCGAGTTTCGGGGTCTGATGCACAAATTTCTAACCTTACTGCAATATTTGCATATTATGCCAATATGAT
This sequence comes from Ferruginibacter sp., assembly GCA_031429575.1. GTDB lineage: Bacteria > Bacteroidota > Bacteroidia > Chitinophagales > Chitinophagaceae > Ferruginibacter. The sequence continues at coordinate 8,930 of JANOZW010000432.1, read as the reverse complement.
AATTGGTTTTGATAGCGAATCATTTGCTATAAGAGGAGGACAAGATGCATTTTTAAAAGCACAAAATATTGTAAACAATGCACCAGATGGTAGAGGGGTTAAAGGTTGGAAAGCATTTGATGGATTGAGGAATCGTTACTGGTTGGTTGACAATATACTTAATAGTAAGTTTGCTGTAATGAATGATATTTATTATAACTACTACCGACTTGGGCTAGATAGGTTTTATGATGATGAGAATGCAGCTAGAGCAGAGATGTTGAATGTATTAAACTTATTGGCAGTATTTAATAATGACAATCCTAACACGATGATTAATCAATTTTTCTTTCAAGGAAAATCAAATGAGTTTATAAAAATATTTTCGAAAGCTTTGCCACAGGATAAAGCTAGAGCTGCCGAATTATTAGCTAGGTTAGACATTACAAATGCAAACAATTATAAAGAAGGATTAAAATAATAATGAAACTTTTATTTTTTATTATAATTAGTGTATTATTATTTTCTTGTTCAGATAATAATTTGCCACGAGGTATTTTGCCTCAAGAAAAAATGGAGCTAATGCTTTGGGAACAAATGAAAGCAGATGCATTTACAAAAGAATTTATTTCAAAAGATTCCTCAAAAAATTTGACATTAGAGAATATTAAATTACAACAAAAGTTATTTGCGAAATATAAAATTGATAAAGATGAATTCTATGATAGCTACGAATATTATTTAAAGCATGATGCTTTGATGAAAGATGTATTAGATTCTATTGTTGCAAAGCAAACGAAGATACATCAAAAAGAATTTGAACAAAAAATGAGCGGTAGAGGAGTAAATAATTACGAAGATATTTTCAAATTAAAAGAAATGCTTAAACCGAAAGCAGCATTCAAAATGCAAGACTCTCTAAAATTTAATGATGTAATTAAGAAACCCGATTTTATTAAAAAAATTGATTCTGTAAATATTATTCAGTCATTTAGAAAAAAAAGTAGAAGTAAAAAATTTTTACCAGCAGAAGGATAACAATTATAAATGTAGCATGAATAAGTTAAAAAAAAATGCTGATGAAGCTATAGCTGATATACAAGATGGGCAAGTGCTTATGCTTGGAGGGTTTGGGCTTTGTGGTATTCCTGAAAATTGCATTGCAGCATTGGTAAAAAGGGGAGTTAAAAACCTTACTTGTATTTCTAACAATGCAGGAGTAGATGATTTTGGTATTGGATTAATGTTGCAAAAAAAGCAAGTAAAAAAAATGATAGCTTCTTACGTGGGCGAGAATGCAGAATTTGAAAGACAATTATTATCTGGTGAGTTAGAGGTAGAATTAATACCACAGGGAACACTAGCTACACGATGCATGGCAGCTGGCTATGGTATGCCTGCTATATACACACCAGCAGGTGTAGGTACAGAAGTAGCTATGGGTAAAGAAGTGCGAAATTTTAACGGCAAAGATTATTTAATGGAACTTGCTTTTGAAGCAGATTTTGCTATTGTAAAAGCATGGAAGGGTGATAGGCAAGGAAATTTAATTTACAAAGACACAGCAAGAAATTTTAATCCACTAATGGCCATGGCCGCAAAAATTACCATTGCAGAAGTAGAAGAATTGGTAGAAGATGGAGAATTAGATCCTAATTTTATTCACACGCCCGGTGTTTATGTGCATCGTATTTTTCAAGGAACAAATTATGAGAAGCGGATAGAGCAACGGACGGTGAGGAAGAATAGTGAGTAGGCAGTGGGCAGTGGGCAGTGGGCAGTGGGCAGTGGGCAGTGGGCAGTGGGCAGTGGGCAGTGGGCAGTGGGCAGTGGGCAGTGGGCAGTTCATTTTTTTGAAAATGCAAATTAAATATAAAACTTCGAAATAAAGAAATTAGCATATTATCTCATTAGCAGATTAGCACATTTGCACAATTGCACATTTGCATATTTGCCCATTTTCTTATCATGGCTCTAAATAAATTTCAAATAGCACAACGTATAGCGCAAGAATTGCAAGATGGTTTTTATGTAAACCTTGGCATTGGTATTCCAACACTTGTGGCAAATTATATTCCTGCAGGTATGGATGTAGTGCTTCAAAGCGAAAATGGATTGCTTGGCATGGGCCCATTCCCTATAGAAGGGGAGGAGAGCGCAGATTTGATTAATGCCGGAAAACAAACCATTACAATGCTACCTGGTTCTGCGGTTTTTGATAGTGCATTAAGTTTTGGAATGATTCGTTCAGGTAAAATAAACCTTACTGTTTTGGGCGCTATGGAGGTGAGTGAGCAAGGCGATATTGCTAATTGGAAAATACCGGGTAAAATGGTAAAAGGAATGGGCGGGGCAATGGACCTAGTAGCTAGTGCGAAAAATATTATCGTGGCCATGATGCACACCAACCCTGCAGGCGAAAGCAAACTATTGCCAACGTGCACATTACCATTAACGGGTAAAAAATGTGTTAAAAAAATTGTAACAGACCTTGCCGTTATTGAAATTACTGAAAAGGGCTTTAAATTATTAGAAAGAGCACCAGGTATATCTGTAGAAGAAATTGTGTCTAAAACAGGTGCATCACTTATTATTAGTGGTGATATCAAAGAAATGGTATTAATACAGTCATAAATCTGTGAAAAGAGAATTTTTATTGAATTTTAGCGTTATAACAAAAAATAATTAATGCTGAAGGAATTATATAATAAGATTATTGAATCAGGCTCGTCAAAAGCTGTATCTGAGTCAATTGCTACTAAAATACGGTACCTAAATTATTGTTTAATAGCTGGTGTAGTAATGTTTATACCAAATGTAATGTATGAAGCGTATTTAGGGTTACCAGTTACCACAATTATTGATTGTATTTTTATCTTTTTAATTTTTATTGCTTACTTAATAAATTCTAAAGGGAAATATGCCATTGCTCGAAATTTTGCTATTCTGGCAGCAAATTTTGTTTTAGTAGGAGGTAATTATGCTGAAGGTATGGCGGCAGGTAATTATTTAATTTATATTCCTCTATTCTTTATCTTTTCAGTACTTGGCAAATTAAAAGATGAATTATGGCAAATTATATTCTTAGTAGCAAGTACTACAATTTGCTTGGTGGTTAGTTTATTTTTCTTTCCTGAATTTAGTTCTGTTCAACAAATATCAACAGACATCGTTAAAACAATGTTTAAAGCTAATTTTATCATTTCACTTGTTCTCACAATAATTTTCTCTTATTTAATTTATAGAATTACGCAGCAAAAGGAATCTGAGCTCACTATTGCAAAAGAAATAGCTGAAGAAAATGCTAAAATAAAATTGCAGTTTTTATCCAACATGAGCCATGAGTTAAGAACCCCACTCAATGGTATTATTGGTACTACCAATCTTTTAAAATCTGAAACGCATAACGAAATACAAAATGAACATTTTGAATTATTGACGTACTCTTCTACACAAATGCTCAGCCTTGTAAACGATGTATTAAATTTTAGTAAAATAGATTCTGGCAAAATAGAACTGGAAGAAAGTAGATTTAATTTAGAAACATTTATAAAAAATATTTACAACTCTTTTGCTCAGCAATTTGAAGCCAAGCATTTGTATTTTAAATTAGCAACGGATGATGATATAAATTTTAATATTCTTTCAGACGATATTAGGTTAAGCCAAATTTTAAATAATTTATTATCTAATGCACTTAAGTTTACGCACACAGGCGGTGTAACTTTTGGTGTTAAAGTGATTGAGAACACAGTATCAAAACTAGCTGTTTATTTTTCTGTAACGGATACAGGTATTGGTATCCCTACGGAAAAAAAAGATAAAATTTTTGAAAGTTTTATTCAGGCAGATTTAAACACTACAAGAAAATACGGAGGTACAGGGCTAGGGCTAAGTATTAGTAAAAGACTTGCTGAAGTTTTTAAAACAACTTTAAATGTAGAAAGTATCGTAAATGTTGGTACTACATTTTACTTTGATGTATTATTTGCTAAGGATAATACTAGAGAAGAAATTATTGCTAAACCTATATATGACTTTAAAGATTTAAACGGAATGACAGTATTAATTGCAGAGGACAATAAAATTAATATGCTCATTGCTCGAAAATTTTTAACAAAGTGGGGTGTAATTTTAACCGAAGCAGTAAATGGAAAAGAAGCTATCATTTTTTGTGAAAATAATATTTACGACTTAGTATTATTGGATCTAGAAATGCCTGAGGTTGATGGATATACAGCATTAAAAAGGATAAGAAAAATTTATCCAACAATACCCGCTATTGCATTTACCGCATCTGCTTTTGAAAACATTGAACAACAATTGTTGCAAAAAGGATTTAATGAGTATATCTTAAAACCTTTTTCTCCTCAAGATTTAAATACTAAATTATTTAAACATCGGCAGGCTATTAATAATTAGCAATACTATTAGTTTTTTATTTCTTTTTCATCCTTCGCTCTTGTAAATATTTTAATCTTTTTTTACTAAAACTTGTGTTGTTATAATTTGCCATAACAAATAGAAATTCTACATTTGCGCCCTCACCAAAAAACATGATATGTCAGTATCACAATCGTCTGAAACAATCAATGATGTTTTGACAACTACAGGAATACATACCAATATGCCTGTACACTACCAACAAACCCCAGAACAACTTTCTGCTACAACCGTATCGCTTGGTCAAGGAAAATTAAACGACAGAGGAGCATTAATTATCAACACTGGAGAATTTACTGGAAGAAGCCCCAAAGATAAATTTTGTGTGAAAGATGAAATAACGGCTGATGCAGTGCATTGGAATGAATTTAATATTGCCATCACACCAGAAGTGTTTGCCAATATGCATGCAAAATTATTAAAGCATTTAGGCCAAAGAGAATTGTGGGTAAGAGATGCATATGTGTGCGCAGATCCCAAATACAGATTAAACATTCGTGTAGTAAATGAAAATCCTTGGAGTAATTTATTTGCTTACAACATGTTTCTTCGCCCTGCAGAAAATGAGTTAGAAAATTTTGCAGCAGAGTGGACAATTTTGCATGCACCAAGTTTTCATGCAGACCCTGCAATAGATGGTACTCGTCAGCATAATTTTGCTATGACGAATTTTACTAAAAAAATAATATTGATTGGTGGCACAGGATACACAGGAGAAATGAAAAAAGGAATTTTTACGATTCTTAATTTTATATTGCCACATCAAAAAAATGTATTGAGTATGCACTGCTCTGCAAATGTAGGTGCAGCAGGCGATACAGCTGTTTTCTTTGGCTTAAGTGGTACAGGAAAAACAACGCTAAGTGCAGACCCAAATAGAAAATTAATTGGTGATGATGAACATGGATGGACGGATGATACGGTATTTAATTTTGAAGGCGGCTGCTATGCAAAATTAATAAACCTAAATAAAGAGAATGAACCAGAAATTTACAATGCCATTCGCTCAGGTGCATTGTTAGAAAATGTAGGATTTATTGATGGTACAAATGTGGTTGATTTTGCCTACAAAGAAATAACAGAGAATACGAGAATAAGTTATCCGCTTCATTTTATAAGCAATGCGTTAGAAGTATCTATTGGTAAAACACCAAAAAATATTTTCTTTCTTACGGCAGATTCTTACGGCATTTTTCCACCAGTAAGTAAGCTTACAGCTGGGCAAGCCATGTACCAATTTATAAGTGGCTATACTGCAAAAGTAGCAGGTACTGAAGCAGGTGTAAAAGAACCATCGGCAACTTTTAGTGCTTGTTTTGGGGCGCCATTTTTACCATTGCACCCAGGTAAATATGCAGCCATGCTTGGTAAAAAAATGGAAGAGAATAATGTAAATGTATTTATGATTAACACAGGCTGGAGCGGTGGCCCTTATGGGGTTGGTAGTAGAATGAAATTGGCTTACACACGTGCCATGATAACGGCAGCGCTCGAAGGAAAATTGGACAATGTGGAATACGAAGCACATCCAGTTTTTGGAATGATGATGCCAAAAGAATGCCCCAATGTGCCAAGCGAAATATTGAACCCTCGCAATACATGGGAAGATAAAAATGCTTACGACGAAAAAGCAATTGCTTTAGGAAAACAATTTGTAAAAAACTTTGAAAAATATGCAAGTGGTGTAAGTGCAGAAATTTTAGCAGCTGCACCAAAAGTGAATTAATTTCTTTTTAATATTTTTAAATACCCTTATTAATTTTTTGATGAGGGTATTTTTTTGGGCGGACAACATTGGTTAAAAATGGACTTTGGTCCGGGCTATCCGTTACAAGTCCTCTCTCATTTCTCGTTCCTCGTCACTCGTTCCGGGCTTTCCACTTCTATCCAGCCGCTCTTCAACAGTAAATATTTTTTCAGCTTCTATTATGCAATAGATCGATTATAGAAAAATAATAGAATATTTATCTATAAATTCAGGTAAAAATATTTCTTTGTGTTACTTTGTCAACTTTTTGCCTTTGTGGTTCAAAAAAATTATATTGCATATTCAAAATAAACACGCATGAAATACCTTCCACTCAACCCCGAAATATTCATTCAAAACAGAAAACGTTTTGTAAGTAAATTGCAAAAAAACGCCATTGCCATTTTTAACAGCAATGATGAATTGCCAACCAATGGCGATGCATTGCATAAGTTTAAACAAAATTCAGATCTGTATTGGCTAACAGGCATAGAGCAAGAAAATACGATGCTGGTGTTTTTTCCTGATAACCCAGATGCAAAATATAGAGAAGTATTGGTGATAGTAAGACCAAACGAAATGAAAGAAAAATGGGACGGACATCTTTTGCGCATTGCCGAAGCGCAAACGATATCAGGTATAGAAACGGTGGTATTTTTAGATGCATTGGATGCCATGCTACAACCATGGATACATTTAGCAGAAAATATTTATTTAAACACAAATGAAAACGATAGAAAAGCAAGTTTGATTGCGGTAAGAGATTATCGTTATGCAAAAGAAATGCGTGCCCGTTATCCGCTACATAATTACAAACGTAGTGCACCCATTTTAAAGGAACTGCGTGGTATAAAAACTGCTGAAGAAGTAGAAGTAATGCAAAAAGCCATTGACATTACCGATATTACGTTTAGAAAATTGTTACAGTTTATAGAGCCAGGTGTAATGGAATATGAAATACACGCAGAAATAATTCATTCATTTTTGATGCAGCGTGCTACGGGCGAGGCCTACGGCAGCATCATTGCAAGTGGCGATAATGCAAGAGTACTGCACTATGTAGAAAATTGTAGAGAATGCAAAGATGGCGATTTGATACTAATGGATTTTGGTGCGGAGTATGGAAACTATGCAGCAGACCTTACAAGAACAATTCCCGTAAATGGAAAATTTGGACGCAGACAAAAAACGGTTTACAATGCATGTTTGCATTTGCATAACTATGCGGCTAGTATTTTGAAACCAGGCATCAGCATTGTTGATTACACAGAAAAAATAGGAGATGAGGCAACGGTTATTTTTCAAAAAATAGGGTTGCTAAAAAAGAGCGATATAAAAAATGAAGACCCCAATAATAGGGCGTATAGAAAATATCTGTATCATGGCATTTCGCATCACTTGGGTGTTGATGTACATGACCTTGGTACACGTACCGAACCAATAAAAGCAGGAATGGTTTTTACCATAGAACCTGGTATTTATATTGAAGAAGAAAAAATGGGTGTGCGTATAGAAAATAATTTTTGGATAACGAAGAATGGGAATAAAGATTTGATGAAGAATATTCCGATTGAGGTGGAGGAGATAGAGCGTTTAATGAAGAGAATTAAGTAATGTGCAAATATGCAGATATGCAAATTTGCAAATGCCATAAAGTGGATAGTATTTTTTAATTTTAAATGAAAAAATGATAAAGCAAATACCAAATGTTTTCACACTGCTCAATTTAATCTGCGGTTGTATTGCTATTACATACACTTTGCAAAACGGCATCAATATCCAATATGATGGTAATCTTGTAGCATTATCAGAAAAAATGTGGATGGCATCTTTGTTTATTGGCATTGCAGCTGTAGTAGATTTTTTAGATGGATTTGTTGCAAGACTTTTTAATGCTAGCTCTGAAATGGGAAAGCAATTGGATTCATTGGCAGATGTGGTTAGCTTTGGTGTAGCACCTTCTATGATTATGTATCAATTTTTGCGGATGAGTTATGCAAGCGGAGAAAATGGTGTGAATACTTCTATCTGGTTATTGGTTCCTTCATTTATTATTGCTGCCGCTGGTGCTTATCGTTTGGCAAGGTTTAATTTAGATACCACACAATCTTACGGCTTTAAAGGCGTGCCAATACCTGCTGCTGGTTTGCTTATTGCAAGCTTACCGCTTATTTATTGGCAAACGAATAATGAAATACTAATAAACCTACTTACAAACAAATGGTTTTTGTATTTGCTAATTATTGTTGTGAGTGGCTTAATGGTAAGCACGCTTCCTTTATTGGCATTAAAATTTAAGAATGTATCTGTAAAAGATAATTTACCAAAATATATTTTAGTAGGTTTTGCAGTAGTTGCAGCCATATTTTTTCAATGGCTTGCAGTGCCTATAGTGTTTATAGGCTACATTATTTTATCTTTGGCGTTCAAAAACAAAACAACATGATTTTTACTGCACAAATAAAAGTAATGCCGCTAAAAAATTTGCTAGACCCTCAAGGAAAAGCAGTAATGGGTGGGCTTGCAAACCTTGGTATTATAGGTGTAAATGACGTACGTATTGGTAAGAGTATTGAGTTAAATATTGATGCTGAAAACGAAGATGCTGCGAGAGAAAAAGCAGATACTGCTGCAAAGCAATTGTTGGCAAATGCAGTAATGGAGTTTTATGAAATCGAAATTAGCAGTTAGCAGTTAGCAGTTAGTAGTGGGCAGTGGGCAGTGGGCAGTGGGCAGTGGGCAGTGGGCAGTGGGCAGTGGG
>JANOZW010000431.1:0-10107 GCA_031429575.1 Ferruginibacter sp. | reverse complement strand
ATTAGCTTACCAAGTTTCAATAAAAGGATAGCTATGCAATTATTTTACTTAAATAAAAATGCAAATGATAATTTATTAAATACAACTTCAAATTGGATTGCAAATGGTCAAACACAAGATACTAGTCTTAATAAAGTGACTAGTTCTAGTAAAATAGTTTCAGCTAAAGAAAAGTCAATATCTTGGGAGCGAGACTTTGGTGACACAGTTGCAAAATCCTCAAGAGCAATAAATGATAATTATAAGAAACTAAATAATTCTTATACATTTTCAATTAGAAATTTTGGTTGGATAAACTGTGACCGTTTTAGTACAAACAATATTTCAAAAGTAAATATTGAGATACAATTACGAGACACAATCAAAATAAATTTAATTCGAGGAATATTAATTTTTCCAAAAATAAAGTCAGTAATAGATTTACAACAAATCAATAATGCTTTCAAACAACAAAATTTACCAATTGGCGAAGAAGCTTACTTTGTTTCATTCAAAACCGATAGCGGAAAAATATTAACCATCATCCAAAAAATAACCATAACAAAAGATATTATACAAGCGGAGGACTATAAAGATATTCCTGCTGCACAAGTAAAGGCCAAGCTTGATGCAATAGGTACGCTTCAATAAAAAATCCAACAAATATTTTCAAACAGCAAAATGCCAACGATAGGTATAGTACTGGCAAACTATTAACTAAAAATTAAAAACTTTATTATGAAAAAAAACTTTGCAACTTATGCAACAGGCATTGCTATGCCTAAGAAAGAACAACATTACTTATCAATTATTTTTTTATTATTATCCGCAAGTATATTATTTGGTTGTAGTGCTAGCAAAAAAAATAGTACTTCATTAAATGTGACAAATGCGGTAACTAAAAGCGCAACCATTTACTTTGAAAATACAAATAAGATTGCCAGGCTTTATGGAACCATTACCGATAGAACTGGCGCAGCACTAAAAGATGTAGAAGTCATATGCAACAACCAACAAGTAGCTTTAACAGACAATAACGGCGCCTTCAGTTTTACTGTTGAAAGAGAAATAGGCAAAATGTACCAATTAATATTTTCAAAAGATGGTTACAATAAATCTGTAAGAAACTATAATGCAGAAATGGATGATGCTAGCTATAATATTGTGATGGTACAACCATGCAAATGCGATACCACAATTTGCAATACATGTTTTACAAAAAATGTAGGTTTCGATTTTGAAAAAGATAGCGACACGCTAACCGAAGAACAAAAACTTGTATTAGATGCATTGATTGAATGCTTAAAATTGCATCCAGAAAAAGAAATAATCGTACAACATTATACCATGTTTCCTAAAAGAGCCATTGCAGACCAAAGGTTAGATGTAGTGGTGAAATATTTTACGCAAAAAGGGGTGATGGATTATAGGGTTAAGAAAGAAAAAGTGTCGGAGAAAAATGCAGCTGCAAGGCAAATTGAAATAGTGAATAAATAAATCGCCAATTTTATAAACCAAGTCTTCGATAATTCTGGAGGCTTGGTTATATAGATTTTATAAAGTTATTTATTTAAAAAATCTTCTTTCAAAAGAAGCATATAGATTTGTGGTACAATTTATCAAAACATGAAACGCATCACAACCTTTTTTAAAATACTATTTGCCAGCATTGCTATCCTATTAATAATTGTATTTATTTTATTTGGTCATAGCGATAAATCTTTGGTTGAATTAAAAGCAAAATATGCCAATGCAGCATCCGCTTTTATTGTTATAGACAGTATGGATGTGCATTATCGTGATGAGGGTAATGCTACAGATTCTTTACCCATTGTATTGCTACACGGTACAGCCGCAAGCCTACATACATTTGATGCGTGGGCGGCAGTTTTAAAAAATAATAAACATGTGGTAAGAATGGATTTACCTGCTTTTGGTTTAACAGGTCCTTTTCCTGATTGTAATTATAGCATTGAAAAGTATGTTGATTTTATTCATCATTTTTTATTGGCTAAAGACATTACAAAATGTATTTTAGGCGGCAACTCTTTGGGTGGGCAAATAGCTTATCGTTTTACCATTGCGCATCCGCAAATGGTTGACAAACTTATTTTGATAGATGCAGCTGGTTATCCTTTAGAATCTACAAGTATTCCCATAGGTTTTAGAATCGCTCGCATACCAATATTAAACAAAGCCATTAAATATATAACACCAGGTTTTATGGTAAAAAGCAGTGTAGAAAATGTATATGCCGATAAAACAAAAGTAACCGATACGCTTGTAGATAGATATTTTGACCTTGCCCTAAGAGCAGGCAATAGGCAAGCGCTTGTAGATAGAATGATCTTGGCTTTTGATAGCAGTACAATTCCGCTTATTAAAAATATTAAGCAACGCACACTTATACTTTGGGGCGAACAAGATTTGTTGATACCTATAAAAAGTGCTTACCGTTTTCACAACGACTTACCCAATGATACATTGGTTATTTTAAAAAACCTTGGGCATGTGCCAATGGAAGAAGGGGCAAAGGAAAGTTTGGAAGTGGTGATGGGGTTTTTGAAGGGGTGAATTTTTCAATCTTTGAAAACTGATAGAAATTGGACTAAAATTCTTCCTTAAAAAAATTATTAACTTAGTTTCTACATATGAAGACAGAATATTTACTAAGAAACGCTTTAACTTTAAATGCCACTGGTGAAAAATATAACGCTATAGCTATAAGAATAACTAATGTAGAAATCAGAAAACACAAAGCGTAATTTATTTTCAATTTTTCAGACCTAATTTCAAAAGACTATTTAGTATATAAAATTTGTAAAGAAGGAGAACCAAATATACTACTAGGCATAGTTTCATTTTTACCAGATAAAGGAATATTAAACTGTGGCAATATGGAAATAAGCAATATTAATAAACGAGGCAAGCCAATATATAATCACATAGGAAAATGCATGATTGCACTTTGTTGTAAAATTTCTTTCGACCTAGGAAATGATGGATACATCACTTTTGAAGCAAAAAACAGATTGATGCCTTATTACAAGGGATATGGTGCAGATTTTATTGGAGGATTACGTATGGTTATTCGTACTGCCGCAGCAAAAAAATTAGTTGCTAATTATTTTTAAAACCCTTAACTTTATTATATGAAAACAATTCTTAAAAAGGCAAAAATGATAACTGAAGCAGACTTTAAAGGTCCTATGTTGTTGCAAAGAGATTTGTCTAAAAAAGAACGTAAAGAGATTGAAGATTGGGCAGCAGCAGATAAAGCAAAAATATTGGATAAAATACCATCGAATAAATCTCAAAAAACATTCTCTTAATTTCCTCCATTCACCACTTTTCCTATACAGCAAAGAGAAGTTGTATTTTATAAAACTCTTCCACAACAAAAAACAGCGCACGCTTATACTTTGGGGCGAAAAAGATTTATTAATACCAATAAAAAGTGCGTACCGTTTTCACAACGACCTACCAAACGATACATTGGTTATTTTAAGAAACCTTGGGCATGTACCTATGGAAGAAGGTTGGAAGGAAAGTTTGAAGGTGGTAATGGGGTTTTTGAAAGAGTAAATTTCAAAGTATTTTTTTGTATCATTTTAGCTTACGCAACTTTCACTTAGGCAATTCTTTTTTGGAAACAATTACATAATTCCTTAGTTTAAATAGTTATTAATATGTAACGTCATTTTCCATTCATCAAATTTTGTATAGTGAAAACACGAAAAATGACCGTTTATAATTATTAGCTACCGTTTATCCTGCGTAATACTAGTTTTGTGAAAACTAAATTAATTATTATGCATCCTCTAATTGAAACATGGGAAATAAGCCATCGTATGAACGAATATTTATTAACTGGCATTAAAGAAGAAAATTTTAAAGACACTTGTGTATCTAAGGGCAGGAATGTTGGAGAACAGTTTGGTCATAATAATAATGTACGATTAATGTGGGTAAAAGAAGCAGCACCTGATTTATTACCAGGGTTAATTAAAATTGAAAAGGAAAACCCAATAACTAAAAAAATATTACTAGATGCTTTCGAAAAAAGCACTGATGCCATTTCTGAAATATTGAAAAGAGGATTTGAAACAGGAAGGGTAAAAGGATTTAAGCCTCACCCAGAGGCGTACGTTGGTTATTTGATAGCACATGAATCTCATCATCGAGGTCAAATCATCATTGCCTTAAAAGAAAATGGTCATTTGCCAGATAAGAAAATTTTATATGGGTTGTGGGAATGGGGTGTTAGGTAATTACCAATCATATTATTTATGATGCACCACACATGTTATGCTAAATTTATGATGCATCACATATGGTATGCTAATTTAGTTTAGTATGATTTTCACAATCAACTTGACAAATCCTACTCACCATTCACTACTCCCTACTTACCACTACCCCCTACTCCTCCATCATCTCCCTCACCTCAGCCACCACACTCTCCACATTTGGTTTTGCAAAATAATCACCATCGCTGCCGTAGCCTGGGCGGTGTGCCTTGCCTGTTAGTGTACGTGGAGAAACATCTAAATATTTATAACCTTTTTGTTCTTCCATTACTTTGTTAAACATATAAGCCGCTGCACCACCAGGTACATCTTCATCTATAAAAATTATACGGCTTGTTTTTTTAAGAGAAGCCACAATGCTGTGGTTTATATCAAAAGGTAAGAGCGTTTGTACATCTATTACTTCGCAACTGATTTCCATTTTGGCCAATACTTCTGCGGCTTCTTGCACAATGCGTAAGGTAGAGCCGTAGCTCACAATGGTTACATCATCGCCTTGTCTTAGGGTTTCAGTAATGCCAAGTGGCACTGTAAATGTTTCTAAATTGGCAGGTAGTTTTTCTTTTAAACGATAGCCATTTAAACATTCAATAACCAATGCTGGGTCGTTGCTTTGCAAGAGTGTGTTGTACATACCTGCAGCTTGTGTCATATTGCGTGGTACGCATACATACATGCCACGCAGCGCATTTATGATCATGCCCATGGGTGAGCCACTGTGCCAAATACCTTCGAGCCTATGCCCACGTGTACGCACAATGAGCGGTACACTTTGCTGGCCTGCTGTACGAAAATGTGTGGTAGCCACATCATCACTTAAGGGTTGTAAGCCGTACAATAAATAATCTAAATATTGTATTTCGGCAATAGGGCGCAAACCACGAAGCGCCATACCTATTCCCTGCCCCATAATGGTCAACTCACGAATACCAGTATCAAAAATACGCTCGTGCCCATGCTTTTCTTGCAAGCCACTAAAGCCTTGGTTTACGTCGCCAATAAAACCCAAGTCCTCACCAAAAGCTGCTACTTTATTGTTGTTGGTAAACAGTTGGTCAAAATATTTATTGAGTATTTCGTAGCCATTTACCAAGGCAGAAGTTTCATTAAACTCCGCAGCTACTACTGGCACTTTTAATGCAGATTTTTCTCCTTCGTTGTGCAAAAATGCATCGTAGGTTTTATTGCTCTTTGCTAATAAATTATCGTAAAAAGTTTTTACTTCTGTTGCATTAGGCAAATCGTACAATGCCGTTGCCAATGTTTTTAAAATATCTCTTTGCAATGGCTCACGCAATGTGCTTAATAATGTTGCATGTTTTATGGCGCCTTCATCATTGGTACTTTCTAACACAGCTACGGTTTCTTCTACGAGTTTTTTTATGGGGGTTAAATATGCTTCCCATGCTTGTTGTTTGCTCTGTTTTACAAAAGCAATGGTTTCATCTTCTAAAACTTTTATTTCTTCTTCAGATGCCAATGCGTTTTCTAAAATCCAACTGCGCATTTGCTTTATACAATCCCATTCTTTTTCCCAACCAAGTCTTTCGCCAGTTTTGTACCGCTCATGGCTGCCAGATGTAGAGTGCCCTTGTGGCTGTGTAATTTCTTCTACATGAAAAATAGCTGGTGTATGTGTTTCTCTAATTTTATCAATGGCAGGTTCTAACACTTCGCACATGCCTGCATAATCCCATCCTTTTAGCTTGTAAATATCAAAACCATTGGTACCATCTTGCTTTTGAAAACCTGCCAGTGCATCAGATATAGAGCCTTTGGTAGTTTGGTATTCTTTGGGCACAGAAATACCATAGCCATTATCCCACACAAAAACGGCTAGTGGCACTTGCAATACACCTGCTGCATTTATGGTTTCCCAAAAATGCCCCTCACTGGTAGATGCATCTCCAATAGTACAAAAGCAAACTTCGTTACCATTATTACTCAATTCAGTTTCATTTTGCAATTCTTTTACATTTCTAAAAAACTTACTTGCATAAGCTAACCCGAGTGCACGAGGCATTTGTCCGGCTGTAGGTGCTATATCGCTAGAAATATTTTTAGTGTGTGCTAATGGCAACCAATCGCCATGCTCATCTACCATTTTTGTAGCAAAATGGGCATTCATTTGTCTCCCTGCACTAAATGGATCGTGGGTTACATCTGAATCGGCATATAATTGCGCAAAAAATTGTTGTACCGTGGCCAATCCACTTGCAAAAGCAAATGTTTGATCTCTATAATATCCCGAACGGAAATCGCCAGGCTTAAAGAATTTAGCCATAGCTATTTGTGGTACTTCCATGCCATCTCCAAATATGCCAAATTTAGCTTTGCCTGTGAGCACTTCTTTTCGGCCTAACAAACTTGCTTCTCTACTAATACATGCAAAACGGTAATCGCTCAATACTTCGTTGCGAAACGTATTGAAACTTAATTTTTCTGCTGAGGCAGCTTCTAAGTTGTGTAGGGTATCCATATATCTTGTAAATTGCTGTAAAAATATCAATTTTAAATCGGTTTGTTAAAAATGAGTCTTAACAATTTGAAATTATTTGAAAACAAAACCTTTTTGTATATTTGTGGTCTTATATAAAAACACGTATAATGAAAAAAACGATTCTATTTTTTGCACTATGTGCAGGTGCAGCAATTGTTAATGCACAAACTACTGCTGTTGTTGATGAACATGCAGGTCATAACCATGCAAAAGAAGCTACAAAAGCGCCTACTAAGGCTGCAGAAACTAAAACTGCAGTAGTCGTTGATGAGCATGCTGGTCATAACCATGCAAAACAAACTCCTGTTACAGAGATCAGACCTACATCAATGACTGCTGTTAGCGAAGTAACTAAACCTGTAGAAGATTTTCTTTCTGTAAAAGAAATGGAATATGACTTTGGTAAAATACCTCAAGGAAAGCCTGTTACGCATGTTTTTAGTGTAACCAATTCTGGCAAAATCCCTTTTAAATTAGATAATGTACAAGCTAGTTGTGGTTGTACTACGCCTGTTTGGGACAAAGAAAAAGTTATTGCACCTGGTACATCTGCTGAAATAACCGTTGGTTATAATGCAGCAGCCGAAGGTCCTTTTACCAAACCTGTTACCATTACTTACAACGGTACACAATCAAAAGTAATTAATATAAAAGGCACTGTTTGGAAAACACCCACAGAAAGTGCGCCTACTAATGGTGCTATAAATGAATTGAAAAATTAAATCCAATAAATAAAAATCAATAAACTCAAAACAAAAAAATAAAAACATGAAAAAAGTATTATTTTCTCTAACTGCATTGGTGCTTTCGATAGCAGCTATGGCACAAGTAAAATCTGATGATATTGCTAAAATTAAAATGGAAACAATAGATCTTGGTAAAATTCCTCAAGGTATTCCCGCTGTATCTACCTTTATCGTAACAAACATAGGTAAAACAGATTTAATTATTGAAAGTGCAAACCCAACTTGTGGTTGCACAGTGGGTGATTATACAAAAGCGCCAATAGCTCCAGGTAAAACTGGTACCATTACCGCTACGTTTAACGCTGCTGGTTTAGGCCCAATAAACAAACACATGAATGTAAAATTCGCAGGTGCGGAAGATACAAAAAGCATTGGCTTTACAGGTGAGGTATTAAGCACAGAAGACTATGCAAAATTAAAAGGCGGAATACCTGCTGCACCTACTGCTGTAGCGGCAAATGCTCCTACAAAAGCTGTAGCTGCTCCTATGGCTGCTGCAAAAACTGCAAAAGTAAAAGGTAAAAAAAGTAAAAAAAGTTGTGTTAACTGTTAGTACAATTTAAATAATTAATAAAAAAACCTTCGCAATTGCGAAGGTTTTTTTATTAGATTGCAAGGCAGCTGGCAATTTGCAGTTGGCAGTTTACAAGAAAGGTGCAAAACAATTTAACAATAAAACAATTCAACAATAAAACTATGCAATACAATTACGGAATGATAGGTCTTGGCACTATGGGATGCAATTTGGTTTTAAACATGAGCGACCATAATTTTAGCGTAGCTGGTTATGATAAAGATGCTAAGAAAACGGGTAACCTTGATAAACTTGGTGAAGGTAAAACCGTAAAAGGATTTAATGAGGTAGCTACATTTGTGCAAGCACTAGAATTGCCAAGGGTTATCATGTTACTAGTGCCAGCAGGGCCAATTGTAGATGCGGTAATAAATGATATAAAACCATTTTTAAGTAAAGATGATATTATTGTAGATTGTGGTAACTCGCATTTTACCGATACACAACGACGCATTGATGCCTTGGAAAAAGAAGGGTTTCATTTTTTTGGACTCGGTGTATCGGGTGGTGAAAAAGGTGCACGGTTTGGTCCAAGTATAATGCCAGGTGGTAATGTGGATGCCTACAAAAGATTGGCTCCAATGCTAGAAGCCATTTCAGCAAAAGTGAATGGCGTGCCTTGCACAGCATATATGGGCACAGGTGCAGCTGGGCATTATGTAAAAATGGTACACAATGGTATTGAATACGCAAATATGCAAATGATAGCAGAAACATATCATTTATTAAAAAAATATGCAGGTCTTAGTAATGAAGAATTGCATACTGTTTTTGATACATGGAACAAAGGAAGATTACAATCTTTTTTAATTGAAATAACAGCAACTGTATTTACAGAAAAAGATGATGCGGGTGATGGAATGCTTATTGATAAAATAAAAGATACGGCCAAACAAAAAGGTACTGGCGCATGGATGAGTCAAGATGCGATGGCTACTGGTTCTCCCATCCCAAGTATAGATGCGTCTGTTACGGCAAGAATATTATCATCTATGCGAAATGAAAGGGCAGCAGCTTCTGCTATTTTTGAAGACATAGAACTAAGTATAGTTACTGATGAAAAAGCCGATTTTATTAAACTGCTTGAAGAGGCTTTGTATGCCGCATTCGTCATTACCTATGCACAAGGTTTATCCATGTTACAAACATCATCTGACAATTATAAATACGAAACAAATTTAAAAACAGTAGCTACCATATGGCGTGGCGGTTGTATTATTCGTGCCGCTATGTTGGAAGATATTATGGAGACTTGTGAGCAAGAGCCCAGTATTAAAAACATTTTGAACGGCAAAAAATTTAGTGCTGCTATAAAATCCTCACAAGCGTCTTTACGAAAAGTGGTACAGTTGGGTGCGCATGTGGGCATTCCGCTTCCATCATTTTCTGCATCGCTCAATTATTTTGATTCGTACAGGAGTGAGTGGCTACCAGCAAATCTTATACAAGCACAAAGAGATTTTTTTGGTGCACATACTTACGAAAGAATAGACAAGGAAGGGGTTTTTCATACGCAGTGGGGGTAAATACATTAGCCCCCTAAATCCCCCGAAGGGGGACTTAGGAACTCTCTAATTTTTCGTTGTTCTATTATTTAATTGTTTAATTGTTATTGGGTTTATTAAAATTAATAATTATTTTATCAATCATAAATTTTGAAACTGCGGATTTGCATTTTTGCACATTTTCATATTTTCATATTTCTCTTTTATGGATACAAAAAAAACAAACCCCACCATCATCACCATTTTTGGTGGCTCGGGCGATCTTACTTGGCGTAAGCTTATACCTGCCTTGTACAATTTATTTTTAGATAATTGGCTCAACGAAAAGTTTTCTATTATTTGCACTGGACTGGATGATACAAAGCAAGAAGATTTTATTGCTCGTTTACAAAATGGTGTAGATCAATTTTCTCGTAGGGGTAAAACAGAAAAAGAAAAGTGGGATGTATTTGCAACATATATTCAATACAAAAAAGCAGATTTTACCAAAATA
>JANOZW010000430.1:0-1725 GCA_031429575.1 Ferruginibacter sp. | reverse complement strand
GAAAACAAAAACCAATAATAGTAGTGAGCTAGTTGAATATGCAAGAAGTAATGGTGGTGCTGCAGGCACAAATGCATGGGGAACATGGTGGGCAAAAGTATGCCCTAATTTTTGTGTAAACGACCAACCAGTAACAGGAGCTGTGGGTGCAGGCTATGCCCGAAAATTTGAAGCTAACAATACCATAACTGCTACTGTGCAAATATTAAATGGCGCTACCATGAAATTGGATGCAGGCACAAGAGTTACCCTTAGCCCAGGGTTTAGAGCAAATGATGGAAGCAAAGTACAAGTGTATATAGAGGGTTGTGGTGGTGTAAGGTAAAGTTTAAACAAAATGTAAAAAATGAAATCGATAAATTTTTTCTTACTTATTATTCTTTTTTCTTCGTGCAGTACTAGCACTTATTATATTGTGCGCCATGCAGAAAAAAGATTAAATGAAGGTGATAACCCGATTCTTACACAACAAGGAATGAAAAGGGCAGAAGACCTGAATACATATTTTGGAAATAATAAGCCCAACAAAATCTTTGTAAGTACATTTTTGCGAACACAACTTACAGCGGCACCAACAGCCACTGCGGCGGGTGTAAGTGCAATAATTATAAAACAAAATAATACCGATAGTTTAAATTTTTTTATTCTTGGCCTAAGCTTGTTAGATAGAAAAAAAGTATTGGTAGTAAGCCATACAGATGCGATACCTAAAATTGTAAAAGGACTATGTAATGTAGATATTAGCCCCATTGCAGAAAATGATTATGATAATTTATACATTATTAGATTAAGAAAAAACAAACGGGTTCAAAGATTTACGGCTACTACTTATGGGGAGATAAGTCCATAAATAAAACTAGAGCCGTATTTTTATGTATGAAACAAGGAGTGGAAAATGATATATGATTTAACTTATAAAAACGCATTCCACAAAAAAAGATTTTTCAGTCTGAGATTTTCATCTTTGTCATCACCCCAGGTAAACCATTCTTTTGTTTTTTCTGTTATTATTGTTTTTAAGCCAACATAAGTATAATATTTTTTTGAAGCAGTGGGTTTTATGTCTGTTATATTAACATTGTTTACAGATACTTTTGTGGCTATGTACGAAGTGTAGAGCCTTGGTATGGAAAGACCCAGTATCATACCTGGCAATCCACCTATAGAACATGGACCACCCGAAATAGTAATATCATTTGTGTAAAATGCAAACACATATATGCTATCCATTATTTTGCCAATGGCTTTTCTACAATTAAATCCTGCTATCTCCCTATTTTCATTGGTAAGTTTCCATTTTATAAAAGGTATGCTGTCGGCTATAATAAAATTAGTGCCTTGTATTTGTTTTTGTACATTTAATTTGTTGCTATTAAAGTCAAAAAACCAAATATTGTCTTCATCCCCTTCTTTATACCATTTTGGAATTTTAGTTTTATCGCTCCATCTACTAAATTTATATATGCTTTTATTATCGGCAAAAGAATAATTGTAATACGCTGTTTTAAAATCTGACATATTATCTTTTAACATTTCTGCCCAGCTACCACTCCACATTGTTTTTTTTATGTTGGTAGTTACTTCGTATTCAATTTCTGCCCTATTAATAAACTGCTGAGCATTTGTAATAGTTGCAAAAATTATTGTAGCAAATAAAAAAAGTGTTTTTTTCATATATTTTTTTATTATTTTGATGGATCTGTCGCTTTGTTTTTAAAATTCCAA
>JANOZW010000429.1:0-1983 GCA_031429575.1 Ferruginibacter sp. | reverse complement strand
ATGCGCAAAATTTTAAAGAAAGTTTTGATAATAATTTGAGTGATGATGTGGTATATATTGGTACAAATAAATTGACCGATGATGTGCTGAGAAACGATGGCGAAAAAACAACTATTGGGAAATTATTGCTTAGCCCTACACGTACGTATGCGCCTGTGTTAAAGGCTTTGCTGCAAAACGATTTTAGTAAAATACACGGGCTTATACATTGCAGCGGCGGCGGACAAACTAAATGTTTGAAATATTTACCACATAATTTTAAAATTATAAAAGATAATTTATTTGATGCGCCCGAGATTTTTAATATCATAGAAAAAAGTAGTGGTAGTAGTTTGAAAGAAATGTACGAAGTGTTTAATATGGGTTGTAGGTTAGAAATTTATTGCGCTGAAGAAAATGCTCAAATAATGATTGCTGCTGCAAATAGTTTTGGCATAGCAGCACAAATTATTGGAAGGGTAGAAGCGAGTGATAAGAAGGAGCTGGTTATTAAAATAAAAAACGAAGAGATTAGTTATTAATCTCTGCGTCGTCACAGGCTTTCCTGAGATTTTATCTCAGGAAATTTTTTATTTTGTAGTTAACAAATCCAAATTCTTTTTCTTGTCCTTATTTTCCCAACGATAATGAATGGTATAAATATTTTTATCGGTCTTTAAACGAAACGGAATTTTTATAAGCATATTCGATGTGTTTTCACCCATAGCCGCACTTATCTTTTTAAGAAATTTTTCTTTGATGATGATTTCTTTGCCTGCTTTATCAAATACCCAGAAAACATTATTACCTTCTACAATTTCTGCTTGTACAGTGCCAGTAAGATTGGGAAATTCTACACTTAAGTAAGCATATTTTGGATTTACACGAATGGTTGTATCTATTGTAACTATAATATTGCCACATTTTAAACCATTGCTTTGTGCAGTAGTGCCAGATGGAGTTTTAAGAACGGTCGTTGTTGCTAGCTTAGCAGGAAGCGTATTGTTTGTTTGCGCTTGAGATTGCGCTGTATATAATAAAAAGCATGTGCCTAAAAGAAAAAACGATTTTAACATGATGTATTTTTATTATGAGATGATTTTTGTAAAATAAAGAAACGGAATTTCTTTGGTTTTATTACAAATGATTTAGTTAATATTAATAAAGTGAATAAGCTTTTTCTTCAATCTACCTCATACCATTTTTATTTTTTACTAAAATATTTGTAAAAGCAATACTAGTACCAGCAGCACATTTTTCTAAAAATGCATTTAATTTCGTAAAATCTTTTCCATTCAAATTTGCAGCCTCAGCTTTTGGAAACCCTGTTCCACCGAAATAAACATTGCAAGAAATGAATTCATAATCATCTGTTACAGTAGCTATTTTTTGTGATGTAAATTCATCTACTTTAATTAATTCTCTTGTAAAATTACTAATTCTAAAAACTGGGTCAATATCTGATTCTTTATTTTTAGCGTCTTCTACTTTACCTGATATTATAAACGTGATTGGTTGCATCCTATATGAAGCCACAACTTTTTTGTTTTGTATGGCAGGAATCCATTTTGGTCCATTTTTTATTATATCTATACAATGTTGTGCTGTTTTAGATTTTGTATAATTTGCAGTAGTTATATTTGTTAAGAGCCCATCTTTCTCCACAATAAATTTTACTAGTATTTTGTAAGTTCCACTTGCCCACTGTTCATTTACAGGCATTGAAGAATTTAAATTTTTCATTAAAAATTTTTTCCATGCCTCAGTACCTCCAGGAAATTCTGCTTGGGTTTCTACTTTTTCGAAAATATCTTTTTTAGAATATTGTTTATCATTTGTATGCCAAGCTAACGTATCGGTATGTTCATTTTTATTGTCTTCGAATTTTTGGGCTTCTTCATTCAGTGCATTGCTGACATTTGGAGTCTTACCATATCCGTTTGTAACAACTATTTCGTCCATCGGCATTACTTCCTCATAATTTTTTTTAGACGAACTTGTTAT
>JANOZW010000428.1:0-27339 GCA_031429575.1 Ferruginibacter sp. | reverse complement strand
CCGATAAACAAGTACAAGAAGCAGAGCTTCAAGCACAAAAACTAGTAGCCGAAGCACAACTTAAAGCAGATACGTACAAAAAAGAAAGGGAAATAGAAGCCAAAGAGCGTTTTGCACAAATGAAAATAGATAGTGAGAAAGACATTATGCAGCGCACCCAAAAAATTGTAGAAAGCGAAAATCGTATAAAGCAAAAAGAGCAAAGCTTAAACCAAAAAGAAGCCAATGCGGAGAAGCAATTAAAAGACAATGACGTTATAAAAGACAACCTCAATAAGCAAATTGACATTGTAAACATAAAGCGTACAGAACTAGAAAAACACCAAGAAGAGCATATCCGCAAACTAGAAAAAGTAGCAGGTTTAAGCGCAGAAGAAGCCAAAGGGCAGTTGATAGAAGGATTAAAAGAATCTGCACATGCACAGGCGGTGGTATTGCAGCAAGAGATAATTGAGAATGCTAAAACGAATGCCAATAAAGAGGCTCGTAAAATAGTTATTCAAACCATACAACGTACGGCTGCAGAGCAAGCCATTGAAAACTCCATCACCGTTTTTAATTTGGAAAGCGATGAAATAAAGGGTTCAATCATTGGTCGTGAAGGAAGAAATATTCGTGCAATTGAAGCAGCAACTGGTGTCGATTTAATTGTTGACGATACGCCAGAGGCTATTGTATTATCTTCTTTTGATCCATTGCGTAGAGAAATTGCCCGTTTATCGTTACAACGTTTGGTGGCAGATGGCCGTATTCACCCAGCACGTATTGAAGAAGTTGTAGAAAAAACAAAGCGCCAGTTAGATGACCAAGTAATGGAAATTGGTGAGCGTACTGCTATAGAACTCGGTGTACACGGGCTTCACAAAGAATTGATACGTATGGTTGGTCGTATGCGTTTCCGCTCATCTTACGGGCAAAATTTATTGATGCATAGTAGAGAAACGGCAAATCTTTGTGGTATTATGGCGGCGGAATTGGGTATGAATCCTAAACTTGCTAAACGTGCAGGTTTGTTACACGATATTGGTAAAGTGCCAGATGAAGAAACAGAATTGAGCCATGCATTGCTTGGTGCAAAATTGGCGGAGAAATATGGTGAAAATCCTGCAGTGGTAAATGCCATTGGCGCTCATCACGATGAGATGGAAATGTTGTTTGTAATTTCTCCCATTATACAAGCTTGTGATGCCATTAGTGGTGCTCGCCCAGGCGCAAGGCGTGAGATTATGCAACAGTACATTCAACGTATAAAAGACCTTGAAACCCTTGCTGCATCGTACAATGGCGTAGAAAAAGCGTATGCTATACAAGCTGGTCGTGAGCTTCGTGTAATTGTAGAAGCCGATAAAGTAACTGATGCGCAGAGTGATACATTAAGTTTTGATATTGCACAAAAGATACAAACAGAAATGACTTTTCCTGGGCAAATAAAAGTGACGGTTATCAGAGAGAAGAGGGCGGTGAATATAGCGAGGTAATTTGCAAACATGCCAATGGGCAGATGTGCAAATAATAAATCGCAGAATCTTCCTTTTTTAGAAAATATACAAATACGGCGATGATTTTTTCATCGCTTTATTATTTTGGGGCTGTGGGCGGAAAATCATTGTTCAACATTTGTTCGGTCTCCTTCGGTGTTCCGTATTTGTATGTATGCGTATTCGCCTTTGGCGGACGCATACATACAAATACATCGCTCACTCCACCGCAGCTCTTCATCGTTATATCTTTTTCTATCTGCCGTCAGGCAGGTTCATCTTTTATCGAAAAATAGACCGATTAAGGAGAATTACCGCTGTGACTGAAAAAATTATTAATTTAACAGCCATTAATTATTAATTTTCCCCTACATTTGCACTCCAAAAAAGAATAGACATGGACGCAGTAGCATTTGTACACGAGCAATTAACAACAATACCAAACCTTCCTAACTTTAAGGCAGGAGATAACGTAACGGTAAACTACAAGATTGTAGAGGGCGCTAAAGAGCGTATCCAAAGCTTTAAAGGTGATGTAATAAATCGCCAAGGCGTTGGTTCTACAGCCACTTTTACTGTACGTAAAATAAGCGATGGCGTAGGTGTAGAGCGTTTGTTTCCAATATATTCTCCAAACATTGAGAGTATTGTATTAAACAAAGTAGGTCGTGTAAGAAGAGCTAAATTGTATTTCCTACGTGAAAGAAGTGGTAAGAGTGCACGTATTAAAGAAAAAAGAATGGCTGTTGGTCTTAAGAAAAAATAAGATCTACAACTTTAGAATATATTTTAAAAGCGAAACGGAAAGTTTCGCTTTTTTTATTTAATCGATTTTCTTTTAAATAACGTTTATAAAAATTAAATATAATTAGTGCTTAAAACTATTTAGGCAGTAATTTTGTGGTTATAAATTTATATTAAAAGTAAAAGCTCAATAATAATACATTGATACCCACTCAAAAAAAATCATTATTCGCTCGTTTTAAAACAGAACAAAATGGTGCTGAAACAAAAGAAATGACCTTTATAGATCATTTAGAAGCGTTGCGCTGGCACCTTGTAAGAAGCTTGTTAGCTTGGATTACTGCTGCCATTATTATTTTCATATATAGCGATTGGGTGTTTGATAACATTATACTTGCTCCAAGTAATAATAAATTCGTTTCATATGGAGCATTTTGTAAGTTTGGGCAATTTTTGCATTTAGGTCAATCGCTATGTATGCCCCCTGTACAAATACCACTGCAGGGAAATACGATGAGTGGTCCTTTTTTAGCAGCTATAAATATTTCATTAATTGGCGGTTTTATCGTTGCTTTTCCATATGTATTTTTCGAATTTTGGAAGTTTGTTAAGCCTGCTTTGTCTGACAAAGAACTGAAATACGGTAGAAAAAGTATTTTTTGGGTGTCATTTTGTTTCTTCTTAGGTTGTGCATTTGGATATTATTTGCTTGCACCATTTACATTTAATTTTTTAGCAAATTTTACCATTGGCACTACAGGGGCTTACAAGTATATGCCTACCCTGGATGACTATATTAGTACATTAACCAACCTACTATTAGGTTGTGGCATAGCATTTGAACTACCGATATTAGCGGTTGTATTGGCAAAAATTGGTTTAATAACAGCGAAGTTTTTGAAGAATTATAGAAAGTACGCCTATATTGTTATATTAATATTGGCAGCTGTAATAACACCATCGCCAGATTGGATAAGCCAAATGATTGTGGCTTTACCCCTTTTTATCCTTTTTGAGATTAGCATTATTTTGGTAAAAAAGATTGAGGTAAAGAAAGAAATAGCGGAAAAAAGTTGGGAGTAGTTGTGCAAGTTTTTTGTATTATCCAATTAAATATCAGCGTATTAAATGATTGTTTTTTTTAACGTTTAAAATTGGGATTTCTATAACATAAACCAACCATTTTTTATTAACTTTGTAAAAACATATATTATGAACTTTATAGATCTTTTTAATGATACAAATTTACTCTTTTCTATGCCTGGAGGAGGGGAATGGATTTTTATAATTATTGCTTTACTTTTATTATTTGGAGGTAAAAAAATTCCTGAGCTTATGCGTGGAGTAGGAAAAGGCATGCGTGAATTTAAAGATGCAAAAGACAATGTAAAAAGCGAGATAGAACTTGGCATGAAAGAAAAAGACATCACGTCAAATACTACTACTGCGGAAGAAATAAGATTACAAGAATTAAAATTGCAGCAGTTAAAAGAACAACAAACAAGATTACAATCTTAAGTGCATTTTAAAAATAGTAAGGCCGAAAAGTATCATCACTAAAAATGTACTTTTCGGCTTTTGTATATTTAAAAACAATATGATAAAAAAGTATTCTATATTTTTTCTTTTTTCTTTTTTCGCATGTATGTATGCGCAGGCGCAGGATACAACTTATGTAGCTGCTGATACTATTGTACAAGATGAAAAAGAGCAAGATGAAATAATAAATGACATTATAGAGAATAGAACAGTACCACAAAGAGATAAAGTGCAATACTTTAGTAAACTTACTAGGTATGGTTTCAAAAATTTGTTTCCTGCTTATACCTATAACGCTGCTTCATCATATTCATCGCAAGTAAATCCCAATGCAGAAAAATACATGCAAGATTATTTGCGCTCGCATGGGAAATATTTGGTGAGCATGAAAAGTTGGTGCATGCCCCACTTTAACTTGATAGATAATATTCTTACACAATATGGTATTCCGAAGGAATTGAAATATCTAGCAGTAATAGAGAGTAACCTTAAAACAAGTGCTACTAGCTGGGTGGGTGCTGGTGGGCCATGGCAGTTTATGCCTTATACGGCAAGAGAGAATGGGCTGGTAGTAAATGGCATGATAGATGAGCGGAGAGATTATTTTAAGAGCACACATGCTGCCGCAAGGTATTTATTACAGTTGTATAAAATGACAAAAGACTGGCTGCTTGTTATTGCAGCTTACAATGGTGGACCAGGTCGAGTATTTTCGGCTATTAGAAGAAGCGGTAGTAGAAATTTTTGGCAGCTACAATATTCTTTACCTGAAGAAAGTAGAAACCATGTAAAAAAATTTATAGCTACACATTACATTATGGAAGCAGGTGGAGGTATGAGCAATATAAATACCAATGGTAGTTATGCTATGAATACTTCTCGTAGTGGCGGCACTGCTGTAAACCCATACAACAATAAGCCAACTATTACTATACAAGAAATGGAGAAGGCTGAAACGCAAACCGTAGCTGGAAAGTACAATTCCGTAATTATTGCAAAAAACATTACCATGGATATTGTTTCTTTTAATAGATACAATCCACTTTTTGATAGTCAAATTGGCTCTAATGGCAAGTATGAACTTATTTTACCAGAAGATAAAATGCAACTCTTTCTTTCTATGAAATATCAAATATTGAACGAGTGTGTGCAAGCATATTTGGGCGATGGTGATGTGCCCGATAATATTAGGGTGTATCCTAGGAAAAAATTAAAAAGGAAATAGATGGTTGCAGGTTACGAGTTATAGGGTTGCGGGTTCTTTAAGTGCGAGGGATTTTAAGTGTTGGTAAATTCTTAGTGTCAAAATTTTTTTATTCTTCTAATACTTTTACAATTGCAGCTGCTTTTGATAAGCATTCTTCATATTCGTCCTCGGCTTTGCTATAGTAGGTAATACCACTGCCTGCAAAAAACGAAACCCGTTTTTTTATTTCATTGTAAAAAATAGAACGGATAACCACATTAAAATCAAAATCTCCATCAGGTGTTATATAACCAATAGAACCTGAAAACAATCCACGTTGCGTCTCTTCATATTTTTCTATTAATTGCATTACACTTTTTTTTGGAGCCCCTGTCATAGAGCCCATGGGAAAGCAAGCTTTAATTACTTCTGTAAAAGTTTTATCTAGAGAAAGGGTTCCTTCTATGGTACTTATCATTTGGTGTACCTGTGGAAAACTATAAATGCCAAAAAGTTCTTTCACTTTTACGGAACCTTTTTCACATACCATGCTCATATCATTGCGCACAAGATCTACCACCATCACATTTTCACTTTTTTCTTTTTTGCTTTCTATTAAATGGTTCTTATTGGCATCATCTTTTTTAATATCATCATCTCTCTTACTTGTTCCTTTTATTGGTTGTGAAATAAGCTTACTGCCTTTTTTTTGAAGAAATCTTTCGGGACTAGCACACAAACAATAATCATTATTTAGTTTATAAAACGACCCAAAGGGAGCAGGCGAAAGTTCAATCAATTTTTTATATGTTTCTATAGGATGTATGGTAGCTTCGGTTGCAAAAAATTGCTGACAAAAATTTATTTCATAACAGTCTCCTCTTTGTATATGCTGCTGAAGTAGTTTTATTTTTTCAATATATTTTTCTTT
This sequence comes from Ferruginibacter sp., assembly GCA_031429575.1. Lineage (GTDB taxonomy): Bacteria > Bacteroidota > Bacteroidia > Chitinophagales > Chitinophagaceae > Ferruginibacter. The sequence continues at coordinate 21,461 of JANOZW010000428.1, read as the reverse complement.
GGATAATGATGATACAATATTGAGGGGAAGATGTTTTTCTACTTTTAAAATTTCAGTTGCATTTATTTCAGTAATAATGTTTGCTTTATCAATATCAGCTTTTACAACTTCTATTTTATTATTGGATAATTTTAAAACGATTTCCGGCTCAAAGAAAAATCCATCTCCAAAATCTGTTTTACTTTTTTTACTGTACGCATTTCCTGCAGCATTGTAACCTAAGTGTCCAAAAAGCCAAGTTGGATTTTTATCATAAAAAGAATGCAGGTCTGCAAAATTATTGTGATTCGCAAAAGAAAAAGATTGCTTACAACCTACGCCTAGCAAGCATTCGAAGGATGGTTCTTCGAAATTGTAGCCATTATTATCTAATAAACAAAAAATGTTGAATTGGTTGGCCCAATTCAACATTTTCATTTTTAAATCTATAAAATTTTGTTCGTCTTTATTCATTTATTTTAATAATCATCGTCGTTAAAGCGACCGCTCTTTCCCCCGCCAAAATCGTCGTCATCATCATCATCAAAATTATCAAACTCTTTAAAGTCATCTTCCAACTTTAAATCATCATCATCATCTTTTACTTTTTTACCAGCTGCCTTTTTAGATTTAGACGAAGGCACATCAAATTCATCAAAGTCTTTGTCCCAATCTTCTTCCTCCTCAGTTTTTTCCCAATCATCATCTACATCCACGTCATCATCATCGTCATCATCAGATGCCACTTTTTTAGATTTTCCTTTAGCAGACTTTTTTGGTTTTACTTCTTCATCATCCAAGTCATCTAAATCCAAATCATCATCTTCATCAATATCTTTTGCTTTAGAAGCTTTGGGTTTTGATGTTGCTGTTTTTGTTACAGTCTTTTTTTCGATATCTTTTTTTACTGCCATAGTTAGTTATTGTTATCACTGTAAAATTTCACCTGAATTTTTTAATAGCCAAATTTTTTAGCCAGTTTTTTTAAATTATTTTTTACACATTTACAAGTTGATCTCTTCCCGGCCCATTACTGATGTATTTTACTGGCACTTTTAGATAGTCATTTAGGTAATTTATGTATGTTTCCATTTCTGCAGGCATATCTGCAAACGATTTCACCTTGGTTATATCTTTATTCCAACCCTTAAATGATTTATATATGGATTCAATATCCATTTTATTCATCTGAAAAGGCACTTTATCTGTTTCCTTACCATTTATTTTATAGGCGTTACATACTTTCAATTCTTCCAACCCATCTAATATATCGGCTTTTGTCATTACAATCTGTGTAACCCCGTTTATCATACAAGCAAAATGCAAGGCTACTAAGTCAATCCATCCGCATCTTCTCGGTCTTCCTGTAGTGCTGCCAAATTCGTTTCCCGTATTACGTAAAAAATCGCCTGTATCATCGTGGAGTTCTGTTGGAAAAGGCCCACTACCTACACGTGTACAATATGCTTTTGTAATGCCAATTACTTCTTTTATTTTTTGTGGCGCAATGCCCAACCCAGAGCAAACTCCACCCGTAATGGTACTACTGCTTGTTACAAATGGAAAAGTACCAAAGTCAACATCTAACATGCTTCCTTGAGCACCTTCAGCTAATACTTTCTTACCGCTGCCTATTTTTTCATTAATAAAATATTCTCCATTCACCACTTTTAAGGTCTTCAAAAATTCCAATGATTCAAAAAATTCTTCTTCCCAAGCAGAAATATCTTCTTGAAAATTAAAATTATCCAATAACCGTTGATGTTTTAGCCTAAGTTTTATGTATTGAGATGTAAAACTTTTATCTAGCAAATCACCCACACGCAAACCATTGCGGCCAGTTTTATCCATGTATGCTGGCCCAATCCCTTTTAAAGTACTACCTATTTTTTCTATCCCTTTGCTCAGCTCACTAGCTTTATCTATTGCTCTGTGTGTTGGTAAAATAAGATGTGTACGCTCACTTATAAAAAGATTTTTTTTATAATCCACCCCAAAAGCAGCTACGGATTCACATTCTTTTTGTAACGTAATAGCATCCAGTACTACCCCATTGCCTATAAGGTTTACTTTGTCTTCATGAAAAATACCGCTAGGTATTTGATGCAATACAATTTTTTTATCGTTTACATACAGTGTGTGCCCTGCATTTGGGCCACCTTGAAACCTTGCTACTACATCATAATCTTTTGCAAAAAAATCTACAATTTTACCTTTTCCTTCATCGCCCCATTGTAATCCTAAAATAACATCAACCATGATTATTTCTATTTTGCGTAAAAGTAAAATGAAAAAAGACAATAAACTAAAATAATATGAAGGAGATTCAATAAAAATTAAGTCTGAAAATTAATACTAGAAAAATTCATCCATTTCAAGTGTAGCTATAGAAATAATTCGAAGTTGACTGTGTTTAATCCAAAACCCATTTAGCTAATAAAAATGAAATAGCTTTTACTTAATAATTGTATCGCATTTATTGTAATTATTTGGTTCATGGATTAACTATAATTACTAATGTGGTAAATTAAGTAGCCGATTATTTTATCTTAACAATTCCCTTATTTATTTTAATACTATTACAATAATTATACAAGTAATACGTTACATAAAATGTTGATAATTATAACAATTTATTATACAAAGTACCCTTATTTTTGCACCCTTAAACTAAAACTACTCATGAAAAAATTAGTACTTGGCCTAGCTTTATTGCTTAGCTTACAAATGGTTACTGGCCAAAAAACAGAAGCCCTTTTTGAAATTTCAGCGGGCAATGTTATCATTAACACCAAATTTTTAATTCAATCTTCTACTGGTGAATTAATAACAGGAAACGATTTAAAATTAATGGGTATAGACCCTGAAACCAAAACCGTTATTTGGGAAAACAAAAGCCTTCTTGGACTTAGTGAAGATGATATTACCGTATTAGACGGCACGCCATTTATTAAAATAGAAAGACAAAAAATGCTTGCTATTGGTAGTAATAAAAATACCCTAATCATACAAACCAAAGATGGTAAAATTGTATATGACAGTAAAGAAGAAGGAATAAAAGTGCGCAATACGCTAATTATTCCTGAGTTGAAAGGATTATTGATTGAGAGTGTAAAAGATGGTTTCTTATCTGTATCGTTTGTAGATTTTGCTACTGCAAAAGAAGCATGGACTGTAGCGCTAGCAAAAGAAAAAACAGGTGGTATTGGTATTGGCGCTTTAAAAAGAGCCATTAAGTCTAATATAAATTCTGCATTTAACGTTGCACCAAAAGTAGATGCAAATGGCAATTTACTTTTAGTAAATAAGAAAAATATTTTTTGTATAAGTAAAGCCGGTACACTTGCTTGGAAAAAAGAATTTGATGATAATGTGGATGATGCTTATTTGAGTACTGACAGTAAATCTTTGTTTATTGGGTACAAAAAGTATATTGATAAATTAAATACAGCTGATGGTAATAGTCAACTTGCAGAAGCGATAAAAATGAAAGACGCATTGAATGGTATAGCGCCAATGGGCAATGATTATATTGTTTACAACGAAAAAGGTATCAACATAATGGATGCAGCGGGTAATATGAAATGGAAAAAAGATGCTACCGTAGGCAACATTACGCAAGTAAAATATACCAATGCAGGTATAGCAGCTATTGAAGCTGAAAAAGATGATGAAACCATTATTACTTGGGTAACTTTTGATGGTAAAGATAAATGGAGTGAGAAAATAAAAGGTGGTTTAATATTAGCTGAACCTACTGATAAAGGAATAATGTATGTAACATCTGAAAGAGCAAATATTTTAACTTTTGAAAAAGGAAAAGATGTATGGAACAAAGACATTAAGATAAAAGGAACGCCCTTTTTCGGCACTGACGATAAAAATAAAATCGTGTATGCATTTGCAAAAGGAACATTGCATTCGTTTAATTTTAATGATGTGAGTTACAAGTTGATTGCCGAAGATATCAATTTGAAAAAATTTAATGAAGAAGAAGAAAGAGCTACATTAGATATTCGTAACAACGGCGCATTGGTGGTAATAAGTACCAACCAAAATGTGGCAGCTATACAAACAGCAGATGGCAAAGTGAATTACAACAATTACTATAAAGACATTGGCAATACCAAAAAGAAATTAATGCGATTTGCGGGTACAGCTATGAGTGTAGCAGGTGCTGGAATACAAGCAAATTCAATAGCTAAGGGGAATTTTACACTTACCCAAGCCACAGATAATAACGGAAAACCAATAGCAAATACGTACAATGCAGAATTAACTGATACCAGAGGTTTAGAAACTGCTGCTGCTGGTGGTGATTTATATAGCTATGCTAAAAAAAGATATCTTGCTACACAAACTACAAAAGATAATTTGTACATCTTAAGCGAAATGCCAGAAGGCAATGGGCTACTTGTTTTTAATAAAGAAAAAGGTGAAATATCAAAGAAAATTACCTTTAGCGATACTACTCCGCAATATGTGGTAGATGAAGCTACAGATAGATTGTACGTAGTGGTTGGAAATGTTATTAAAGCGTATGCTTTAAAATAAAAAAGCGCTGAACTATATATTAAAAGAAGGCTGCCTCAAAAGGGTAGCCTTCTTTTTACTTGATTACATATTCCTCCTATACTGCCCACCCACACTATACAATGCATTCGTAATTTCTCCTAAAGAACAATGTTTTACTGTCTCCATTAATTCTTCAAAAAGATTACCATTGGCTATGGCTACTTCTTGTAATTGTTTTAGCATGGTAGCACTTTTTGCTGCATGCCTTTCTTTAAATGCATTCAGCATGGTTATTTGCAATTCTTTTTCTTCGGTAGTACTGCGTATAACTTCTGCTGGCAAAATGGTAGGCGAACCATTTTTATTTAGGAATGTATTTACACCAACTATGGGAAATTCGCCTGTATGTTTTAGTGTTTCGTAATACAAACTTTCTTCTTGTATTTTATTGCGTTGGTACATTCTTTCCATAGCGCCAAGTACACCACCACGTTCAGTAATTCTTTCAAACTCGGCTAGCACAGCTTGTTCTACAAGGTCGGTCATTTCTTCAATTAAGAAAGAACCTTGGTTAGGGTTTTCATTTTTGGCTGTACCCAATTCTCTATTTATGATAAGTTGTATGGCCATTGCTCTGCGTACACTTTCTTCTGTAGGTGTTGTTATGGCTTCATCATATGCATTTGTGTGTAAGGAATTACAGTTATCGTAAATAGCATACAAGGCCTGCAATGTTGTACGAATGTCGTTGAAGTCAATTTCTTGTGCATGCAAACTTCTGCCACTAGTTTGTATATGGTATTTTAATTTTTGGCTACGATCATTGGCCTTGTATTTATACTTCATAGCCTTTGCCCAAATACGTCTTGCTACTCTACCAATTACAGAATACTCAGGATCCATACCATTGCTAAAAAAGAATGAAAGGTTTGGCGCAAAGTCATCAATATTCATTCCTCTACTCAAATAATATTCTACATAAGTAAACCCATTTGATAAAGTAAATGCAAGCTGTGTTATAGGATTGGCGCCTGCTTCAGCAATATGGTATCCGCTTATACTTACACTATAAAAATTTTGTACTTTGTTGGTAATAAAATATTCTTGCACATCGCCCATTAATTTTAGTGCAAACTCTGTACTAAAAATGCAAGTGTTTTGTGCTTGGTCTTCTTTTAAAATATCTGCTTGTACCGTACCTCGCACACTCGACAATGCTTTTGCTTTTATGGTTGCATATACATTATCAGGCAAAACATCTTTACCACTCAAGCCAAGTAATCTTAAACCCAATCCATCGTTCCCTTCAGGTAAGTTTCCTTCAAAATTACTATGTAAAGGGTTTACAGGTTTACCATCTACACCATAATATTTTGGTAGTGTTTTTAAATCGAATAAAGATTCTATTTTTTTATTAACCTCTTCTTTTAAATTATTTTCGATGATGTATTTTTCACACATTTGATCTATAGCAGCATTCATAAAAAATGCCAACAACATTGGAGCTGGACCATTAATGGTCATACTAACCGAAGTTTTTGGATCGCACAAATCAAAACCACTGTATAGTTTTTTTGCATCATCTACTGTTGCAATACTCACTCCACTGTTTCCTACCTTTCCATAAATATCTGGTCGTTCTGCAGGGTCTTCTCCATACAATGTTACACTGTCAAACGCTGTGCTGAGGCGCTTTGCAGGCTGCCCTACACTTACATAATGAAAACGCCTATTCGTTCTTTCTGGTCCACCTTCGCCTGCAAACATTCTTGTAGGGTCTTCGCCTTCTCTCTTTAATGGAAACACACCAGCAGTAAATGGAAACTCACCTGGTACATTTTCTTGCAACTGCCATTCAAGAATATCTCCCCAATCTTTATACTTTGGTAAAATAACTTTTGCAATAGTTGTGCCGGATAAACTTTTAAAAGTAAGTGGTTGTTTTATTACTTTATCCCGTACTTTAAATTCGTAAAATTCTTGTTGGTAGCGTTGTTTTGTAGCGTCCCAATTTTGTAATAACTTATTACAATCTTTATCTAGCGTTTCTTCAAGATTTTTTATAGCATTATTTATAACGTCGGCATTACTGTCTTTTAAAATAGATAGTGCTCCTTTTAGTTGATATAATTTTGTAGCAGTACCTGCTTGCTCTTTCACCCACGCATCATACTCCGCAATACTCTCACTTATCTCTGCTAAATATCGTACTCGTCTTGGTGGAATAATCGAACCTTCCATACCACCACTTTTTGCAAAGGCAGCATGTGTTCCAAAATCATGTCCTGTTTTTTTAGCAATTGTATTTATAATTACATCAAACAAAGTATTTACACCAGCATCGTTAAACTGAGCAGCAGTAGTGCCTACAATCGGAAGGTCTTCATCTTTTGCATCCCACAATTCGTAATTGCGTTTGTATTGTTTGCGTACATCATGCAAGGCATCAAGCGCACCTGCTTTATCAAATTTATTTAGGCAAATAACATCTGCATAATCTAACATATTTATTTTTTCCAATTGCGATGGTGCGCCATACTCGGGCGTCATCACATACATGCTCACATCGCAATGTTCTAAAATAGATGCATCACTTTGTCCTACGCCGGCACTTTCTAAAATCACCAAATCAAATCCAGCGGCTTTACATACTTGTAAAGCTTCAGTTACATATTGGCTTAGGGCTTTATCGCTCTCTCGTGTAGCAAGGCTGCGCATATATGCACGAGGCGATGATATCGAGTTCATGCGTATTCTATCGCCCAACAATGCACCACCAGTTTTCTTTTTGCTTGGGTCAACAGAAATTACAGCAATGGTTTTGTCGATATAGTTATTCAAAAACCTCCGCACAATTTCATCTGTTACTGAAGATTTTCCTGCGCCCCCTGTACCTGTAATGCCAAGCACTGGTGAGCCTACAGCCCCCCTGCCCCCCGAAAGGGGGTTCTGGTCACTAATACTTTGAGGTGATTTTATATTTTCAAAAGATGGGCTTTCACCATTTTCCGCAGCAGTTATAGCTTTGGCAATTTTTATAATATCCTTCCACTCACCAAGGGCAAACTTTCCATTTTTAAAAGAAGAAATGTCCTTAGTTCCCCCTTCGGGGGACAGGGGGCGACATTTATCAATCACATCTTGTATCATCCCACCTAAGCCCATGTGCCTTCCATCATCTGGACTATAAATTCTTGTAATACCATAACTATGCAACTCTTCTATTTCGCTTGGTAAAATTGTACCGCCGCCTCCACCAAATATTTTTATATGCCCGCTACCATTTTGGTTTAACAGATCCTTCATGTATTTAAAAAACTCTACATGCCCACCTTGATAGCTAGTGATAGCAATGCCTTGCACATCTTCTTCTATTGCACATTCTACAATTTCTGCCACACTTCTATTGTGCCCAAGGTGTATAATTTCTGCGCCTTTGCTTTGCAAAATTCTGCGCATTATGTTTATAGCTGCATCATGCCCGTCGAATAATGCGGCGGCTGTTACTAATCTTACTTTTGGTTCTGTTGTTTCAGTCATATACAATTTATTTTTGCTCAGCTAAAAATGCTTCTAAAATTTGTAATTTTTTATTTTTATTTTTAGCAGCAATTACTTCTAACAAGCCATTCTTTATGCTCTTAATAATTTGTTTCTTGTTTTTTTCTTTGATTTTATTCATATTAACACCACATTTAATTGTCATAAAAATCGCATAAAAAGCAAAGACGCTGCCCTAAAAAACTTTGAACTTTGAACCTTCAACTTTTAACTCAATTAACTCATCCTAAATGTCAATGCTGCAAAATCCTCAATACTTAACACCTCTGCACGTTTATTAAACAATTCGTCTTTTAATTCTTCTGGCGTAAATAAAGCCTTTACAGCATTGCGCAATGTTTTTCTACGTTGATTAAACGCCGTTTTTACCAACACAATATATGCTCTTTCCGATTTTACAACCAATGCTTCTTTTTTTCTGGTAAGCCTTATCATTCCGCTCATCACTTTTGGTGGTGGTGTAAAACTGGTTGGCGGCACATCAAATAAATATTCAATATCGTAAAAAGGTTGTATCAAAGCACTTAAAACACCATATATTTTTCCGCCAGGTTTTGCTGCTGCCCTTTGTGCCACTTCTTTTTGAAACATACCAATTACAACTGGCACTTCATCTTTCCAATCTAATATTTTGAATAAAATTTGTGTAGAAATATTATAAGGGAAATTACCAATCACTGTAAATGTTTCATCGAAAGGCTTTTCTATATCTAAAAAATTTTGATGAATAATTTTATCAATTAGTACTGGGTATTTTTGTTTTAATAATTGTACTTTTTCATCGTCTAACTCTACAGCTCTAAAATTGATATTGGGGATTTTTATTAATTCTTTGGTGAGTGCTCCACCACCTGGGCCAACTTCTAATAAATTTTTAAACGCATGTTCATGTAAGGCAGCTATAATTTGTTTAATAATATTTTCATCTTTTAAAAAATGTTGCCCTAGCGATTTTTTCAACTTTAACATACTACAAAAGTAGCTTAATAAACGATATACATAGATTTGGGTGCATTTAAAATTTTAGCTATTCTCATAATAGAGGTTACACCTTTTTTAATGCATCTTTTATACTAAAAAGTCTTTAATAAAGGTGTCACCTCTTTCGCCAATTTTTATGGCACCCATAGATTTTGATAAATCGAAAAACCCATGTAAAAAATTGTAGGTTTACACTAATCTAATTAATTGTATTTTTACCACTTAAATAGTAACATGAGCATTATGGTAGAACAAAAACCTGTAATTGGTATAAGCTGTGGCGATATAAATGGCATTGGCCCCGAAATAATTGTAAAAACATTGAGCGATACTCGCATACTCGATATATGCACACCTGTGATTTTTGCCAATAATAAAGTGCTTAATTTTTATAGAAAAACATTGCCCGAAAATAATCTTACGTTTAATATTGCAAAAGATGCTTCTAAAATAAATACCAAGCAAGTAAATGTATATAACTGTTGGGAAGAAGATGTGGCAGTAACGCCTGGGCAAATGAATGAAACAGGAGGTAAATATGCATTTATTAGTCTTACCACTGCAGGCAATGCATTAAAAGAAAAACGCATTGATGCATTGGTAACAGCACCATTGCACAAAAGTAATATACAAAGCGCTACATTTAAACATACTGGGCACACGCCGTATTTAAAAGAATTGTTTGGCGCAAAAGATGTAGCCATGATGATGGTGGCAGATAACATGCGTGTGGCTTTGCTTACAGAGCACGTGGCTATAAAAGATGTAGCACAGTTTATTACCAAAGATGCTATATTTAGTAAACTAAAAATTATAAACGATTCGCTCAAAAAAGATTTTGGCATAAACAAACCAAAAATTGCAGTGCTTGGCCTAAATCCACACGCAGGCGACGAAGGCTTGGTAGGTAAAGAAGAAAAAGAAATTATAAAACCTACGATTGCAGAGGCAAAACAAAAAGGAATATTTTGTTTTGGCCCATACAGCGCCGATGCGTTTTTTGCAAGAGGCTCTCATGAAAAATTTGATGCAGTGCTAGCATTGTATCATGATCAAGGGTTAATACCTTTTAAATCATTGGCATTTGGCGAAGGTGTAAATTATACAGCAGGTATAGATGGCGTGCGTACATCTCCTGACCATGGTACTGCGTTTGATATTGCAGGCAAAGGCATTGCAGACGAAGCTAGTTTTAGAGAAGCTATTTATAAAGCAGTGGACATTTCAAACATGCGTAAAGAAATTACTACCCAATATGCTAATCCGTTAAAACGAAGAAGTGCATTTGTGTTTAAGCATGCTAAAGATGAAGCGATACCAATGGAGGAATAGTAGAGCAAAAATATTTTATAAGCTTAATCAATTTCAGGCAATTAGTGTGTAGTATGGCCTACCAATGGCTCTCGGAAAAAGAGTAGATTTGGGGTATTTTAAATACATTTTTGGATAACTCTATAAAAATTAAGATTATGTCAACTGTAGAATTAAAAGAAAGGTTAATCGATAAAATTAGCCATACTGATAATGAAAATATTCTTGCTGAGGTAAATAGACTTTTAGGTATTGAAACTGATACCGAAGCTGATGATGTTTTTATTTTTAATGAAACTGAAAAAACAAAAATTGAAGAGGCTCGTTTACAAATAAACAACGGCAATTTTTTAACGCATGATGAATCTAACAAAGAAATAGAAGAATGGTTAGACAAATAGTTTGGTCTAGAAAATCGCAAGAAGACAAGAAGGATATTTTTTGAATTGTAATGAAAGGAACAAGTATAAACTTTACAGCAAAAAATTAAATAAATTGTTTATTGCAGCTGTAGGATTTGTTGGCGAATTTCCATTAGTGGGTAAAAAATCAAATATTGAAAATGTGAGAATGAAAGTGGTGAGAGACTATTTGATAATTTATGAGTTTAATGATGAATGTATTTTTGTTTTGAGAGTTTGGAGTACACAACAAAATCCTGAAAGAATAAAAGATATAGTTGGTTAACTTTTTTATGGTAATAATTTATTTTTTGTGACAGATATTCAACAAAGCAATAGTGCGGAATGGCATCGTGCTTTTCATTTACTTCTTTTATAATTTGCCGTACAGATTGCTAACACACATTTGCCTGCCCCTTAAACCTGCGCTAGTAGGAGAAACCCCGACCTAGGCGTAACTTTCGAGTTTTAGTTTTTAATACTTTATGGTTCTTTTCTGCGTCGGGGTTTCACGGTAATTTATTTATACTACAAAGTTTATGCTGGTGAAAACCCCGCCGTGACTAATTTTCTTTCTTTCACAAATCCAAAATTATAATCGATAAAAGCTCAAAAATATTCTTCTGCTCCCAAATAACCCCGATAGAAATGCTCATCAATGTTTCTCCGCTCATGCTCCAAAAAGAAAAAGGCTCCGAAATAATCGAAGCCCCATCTAAGGTCTTATGTCTAAAAATCTAACATCAAATTAATCCGTTTGCACCAATCTAAATCCATTACCATGTATGTTTACAATTTCTAGCTTTTCATCTTCTTTCAAATATTTGCGAAGCTTTGCAATGTACACATCCATACTACGACCGTTAAAATAAGTATCGCTGCCCCATATTTTTTTAAGTGCGGCTTCTCTTGGTAGTAAATCGTTTTTGTATTCGCTAAGCATTTTTAGCAGCTCATTTTCTTTTGGAGAAAGGGTTTGTGTTTTACCATTTACCACAAGCTCTCTCAAGCGTGGGTTAAAATGATATTTACCCAAATCAAACTCTGCATTTACCTCGTCTTTGTGCATTTCTTCGTTGCGCTTCAATATTGCTTTTATTTTGTGCAAGAGCACATCGCTATCAAAAGGTTTGGTAATATAATCATCAGCGCCAAGTTTGTAGCCTTGTATAATATCGTCTTTCATTGTTTTTGCACTTAAGAAAAACAATGGCACATCAGGGTTTATATCTCTAATTTCTTCTGCAACCGTAAAGCCATCCATATTTGGCATCATTACATCTAGCAAGCATATATCAAATTTTTCTCGCTGAAAAGCAGCAAGGCCAAGCCTTCCGTCTCTTTCTAATGTTACTTCGTATTCATTCAGCTCTAAATAATTTTTTAATACCATGCCTAGATTTGTATCATCTTCGCATAGTAAAATTTTTGGTTTAATTGCTTCCATAACTTTTATATTTATTGTACAAATAAAATTGATTCGTAATTGATACTGCTAATATAATACCTAATTTTTTGTTAAGCTATTTTTTCTATACACTTTATCGGTTAAAGTTTTTAAAAATGCTATAATATCCGATTGTTCTTTTGCCGAAAGGTTTAATGGCTTATTAAAAGTTGTGTCAATATTAACTTGATGCGGGAAAAACCCTTTTGGGTTATTGTAATATCGGAGCACTTCTTCTAGCGTTTTAAACATGCCATTGTGCATATAAGGTGCTGTTACAGCTATATTACGTAAGCCAGGCACTTTAAATTTACCCATATCGCTTTCTTTTTTCGTAATACGATATCTGCCACTATCCGTAAGAAAATTTTGGTTGTACAAACCAATGTTTTTAAACTCATCTCCTGTAAAATCATCTCCAAAATGACAATCGAAACATTTTGCTTTTTCACCAATAAATAATTTTCTGCCACGCTCTTCTTTTGTAGTAAATTTTATTTTATCGTTTGCCCAATCATCATAACGGCTATTGACGGTTTCTAATGTTTGCTCATAAGCTTCAAACGATGCTCCCAAGTTTTTGGCAGTTGGGTTTTCGTTATACACTTGCAAAAATATTTTTCTATAGGTTTTATTTTTATTTAGTCTGTTTACCGCTTCGTTTATAGGTAACCCCATTTCGTGCTGATGTGCTATGGGCATTAGCGATTGCTCTGCTAAAGTTGCAGCTCTTCCATCATAATAAAAATAAGGCCTGTTTTTCATATTTAATACAGATGGTGTATTGCGTTTTGTTTCATTGCCGTTTATGCCTATGCTGTAAGCAAGCGTATCGGCAAAAGCCAAATTAGGGTTGTGGCAGCTAGCACAACTCACAGTTGAATCTTTAGAAAGTATTTTTTCGGAGAAAAGTTTTTTGCCTAGGGTGGCTTTGGATATAGCCGAACCTTCATCTACTTTATTGATAAAACTGTATATTCCAAAAATAGAACAGCACAATATTAATATCGTAATTAGCTTTTTCACTTAGTCAAAAATACGTCAGGTTTCTAAATAGTGTGTTTTTTTTAATCTTTCATTGTAACTTTCCCAAAAATTAACCCCATGCCTAACAAAGAAGCATTTATAAAAGCCATTACAGATGGCTACACTTTTAAAGGAGAATCTGTACAAATTGGTGCAGCCGTATTAGATGGCGAAGTAGTACCAGAAGCCAAAGTATTTTTACCACTTAAAACCATGAACCGGCATGGGCTCATTGCTGGCGCCACAGGTACTGGTAAAACCAAAACTTTGCAAATGATAAGCGAGTTTTTGAGCGATGCTAGCGTACCTGTTTTGTTGATGGATATTAAAGGAGATTTGAGTGGTATTGCTGCCATTGGATCTGAAAACGATAAAGTAAAAGATCGGTATGGTAAAATGCAAATGAGTTATACGCCTGCATTATTTCCTGCGGAGTTATTATCGCTTACAGGAAAAAATGGGGTAAAACTTCGTGCAACCGTAAGTGAGTTTGGCCCTGTATTGCTTAGTAAAATTTTAGACCTTAATGATACACAAGGTGGTGTAGTAGCGCTTATTTTTAAATATTGCGATGATAATAAATTGCCATTATTAGACCTAAAGGATTTTATAAAAGTGCTGCAATTTATAGGCGATGAAGGCAAGGCGGAAATTGAAAAATTGTACGGTAAAATATCCACCACATCTACAGGTACTATTTTACGCAAGGTTATAGAACTACAACAACAAGGAGCTGATATTTTCTTTGGTGAAAAAAGTTTTGAAGTAGAAGATTTGATGCGTATAAACGACAAAGGGCAAGGAATGATAAACATATTGAGGGTAATGGATATTCAAGATAGGCCAAAATTATTTTCTACGTTTATGTTGCAGATGTTGGCGGAACTATATGCATCATCTCCCGAGGAAGGGGATTTAGATAAACCAAAATTAATATTGATTATTGATGAAGCGCATTTAATTTTTCAAGAAGCTAGTAACGAATTGGTACAGCAAATTGAAACGATTATTAAACTCATTCGTTCAAAGGGGATTGGTATTTTCTTCTGCACACAAAACCCAATGGATATTCCAGCATCGGTACTTGGGCAGCTTGGTTTAAAAATACAACATGCATTGAGAGCATTTACCGCAGTTGACAGAAAAACGATAAAACAAGCGGCAGATAATTATCCCGAAACAGAATTTTATAAAACGGAAGATCTTATTACACAATTAGGAATTGGAGAGGCATTAATAACATTGTTAAGTGAAAAAGGTATTCCTACTCCGCTAGCACATACCATGCTTTGCAGCCCTCGTAGTCGTATGGATGTACTTACACAAGATGAAGTGGATGCTATAAATGGGAAAAGCAAATTGGTAGCAAAATATGCAGAAGATATAGACAGCAGTAGTGCGTATGAAATGCTTACTGCTAAACTAGCAGAGGCTGAAGCCAACAATGCGGAAGTAGCTGAGGAAGAAACTAGTAAGAAGCAAGCCAAAGAAGAACCCAATGCTTTTGAAAAAATAGCTGGTAATACCGTTGTAAAAAGTATGATGCGCACCGCCGGTAATGGCATAGTTCGCTCTTTATTAGGTGCTTTGGGGCTCGGTGGTCGTACACGTAGCAGCAAAAAAAGTAGCTGGTTTTAAAGATTTGTAGAAAAGAATAGTAGTTTTTTATAAAATAATTTTATCCTTTTAAATTGTTGTATATCAATAATTTAAAAGGGTTTTTTGTTTATATTCTATGCGCTGTAGAATTTATTCTATAAAAAACTTTCAAAATCTTTGTTTGTTAAAAATAATCTCCCTACTTTTACAACGGTTTTTCATAGGATATTGGATTTTAAAGCGGGACTAGATTTCTATCTTGGTCCCTTTTTTTATGCCTATACTTTCCAAATTACTTTACTGTTTTAACATTGGTCTTCAATGCAATAAAGTTTTTTTCTGTTGTATAAATAATTTCTTCTGCCAATAAAAAGGATATAACCAACCAAACCGAACGTTGCCTAAGCGGTTTCATTCTTTTTAAAATATCAGTTGTGGTTACACTTTCCATTTTTAAGATATCTACAATTTTATCTGCACATGCTTTAAATTCTTTGGGAGGTAATTTTGCATCGGTATTATTTATACAATTATCACATATGCCACAATCAGGCACATTGTTATCGCCAAAATAGTTGGCAATTAATTTACTTCTGCATTTTGTAGTAGCATGTACAAAATCAGCAATGGCTTCTGCACGTTTTTTTGCTTCCCCTTTTCTAATATTCATTGCTTTTAAATCAATAACAAAATCATCGTTGTACATTCTATTTTGGAGCAATAAAATTTGTGGTTTATCGGATACTGGTTTGTAATCTATTATTTTATACTGATGTAGTTTTGTAAGGTTATTTAAAAGTTCTTCAACAGGTATTTTAATAAATTTTGCCAAAGGGTTTTCATAAATCGTACAAGGGTAATCGAATATGCCTTCGTAGGAACGCAATAATCCTCTAATGGTTTCAGCAAGGTCTTCTTTTTGCAATTGAAATTCCTGCAAGTCATTTTTGTTCACACAAAACTCCACCGTACTTTGTTTAAACATCATTTCGCTAAAACTAACCAGCCCTTCTTGAGCCAATGCCTGTATGCCATAGGTTGCTTGTAAGATATTTAGTTTAAAATGCTGTGCAAACATGGCTATGTCCATATCAAAACTTAAACCCTCGCCAATACCTGCTGCTACTTGCAAATAGTTCATCAACGCCATGTAAATCTCTTTTAATTTTTCGGCAGATGGATAACGGGTCTCCAGTTTAAATAAAATATCATCCGTTTCTTTTGCGCTGTGTAACAAAACGGCATACGCCCTTTTTCCATCCCTTCCTGCTCTACCTGCTTCTTGATAATAATTTTCTACACAATCTGGCACTTCGTAATGCACCACCACACGTACATCTGGTTTATCTATACCCATGCCAAATGCATTTGTGCAAACGATGGTGCGTAGTTTATTGTTTATCCAATCATCTTGTTTTTTTGTACGCATTTCTGCCGATAAGCCTGCATGGTAAAAATCTGCATTTATTTTATTGAGCCGAAGCAGCTCTGCTATTTTCATAGTCTGCTTTCTACTTTTGCAATACACAATAGAACTTCCATTTACCTTTTGCAAAATTTCCAACAATTTATTTTCCTTGGATACAGGTTTAAAAACACTGTACGATAAATTTGGTCGTACAAAAGATTGTTGAAAACGATTGCTATCTTTTTTAAACAATAAATTTTTGCAAATATCATCTTGCACAGAAACAGTAGCAGAAGCCGTTAATGCAATCACAGGAACGCCGGGTAATTCTTCTCTCAGGT
The DNA here is from genome assembly GCA_031429575.1 of Ferruginibacter sp. Lineage (GTDB taxonomy): Bacteria > Bacteroidota > Bacteroidia > Chitinophagales > Chitinophagaceae > Ferruginibacter. The sequence continues at coordinate 4,892 of JANOZW010000428.1, read as the reverse complement.
TGGCTATGCGCATATATGAGGGGCGAAAATCGTAACCCCATTGCGAAATACAATGCGCTTCATCAACAGCAATAAGACTTGGTTTGAGTGCAGGTAAATATTCTAAAAATAATTTTGTTTCCAACCGCTCTGGCGATACATATAAAAATTTGAAATTGCCAAACGAAGCGTTTTGCAATGTTTGTCGCACTTCTGCAAAGCTCATACCCGAGTAAATAGCCAATGCGCCAATGCCTTTCTTTTTTAAATTTTCTACTTGGTCTTTTATAAGTGCAATAAGTGGACTTACCACCAAACACAAACCATCGTTCATTAATGCCGGTACTTGAAAGCAGATTGATTTTCCACCGCCAGTTGGCAATAATGCAAGTGTATCTTTTTTTTGTAAAATAGAATTGATGATGTCTTCCTGTAGTGGGCGAAAGTTATCGTAGCCGTAATATTTCTTTAGTATTTCTTGTGGAGACATTTTACAATTTATGAAACTAAAAAAAATTGCTTTTATTTACTAGAGAAAATATCTTTAACCTTAAATTTAAGTGTTGAAAACAATGGGCTTTTTAAAACATCCTCTATGATAAATGGCTTTAATCCCAGATATTTTTTGTTTTGAAGTGTATAGATAAGAACTGTTTTTTCTGTTGGATCTACAAGCCAATATTCTTTCACTTCATTTTCTTCATACAAATCAAATTTAATACCCATTTCTTTTTGAGTATTGCCAGGGCTTAAAATTTCTACAACCAAATCAGGAGCCCCATTACAACCTCTATCGTCTAATTTATTTTCATCACAAATTATGCATAAATCAGGTTGTACAACTGTAATAACTTTTTCGTCTTTGGTTTTAGTTTTAACCAATCTTACATCAAATGGTGCATAGTAAACATTACAAGAATTTTTCTTGAGAGCATTGGCAAAAATTAAATGTATTCTTGCTGAAATAGTTTGATGATTTCTATTTGGAGCTGGGCTCATTTTGAAAATCTTGCCTCTAAATAATTCTAAACGCTCTTTAAAATTCCAAGTAAGATAATCCGCATAGGTGTAGGACCCCTTTAAATCAAGCTTATTAATATTTGTAATTACTGCCATTTATATATTTATTTCTCTAACATTAATACTCAAATATACAATTTTTCACAAAACCTTCTTCACAAACAACTTTACCGAGTTTACCGCCAGCACAATATCGCTAAAACCCATAGCCAATGCAGCAAGTGTAGGTGTAAGTAAACCAAACGCCGCAATAGGTATAGCAATAATATTGTAAAAGAATGCCCAAAATAAATTTTGCTGAATAGTAATATTTGTATGCTTACCGAGGCCTATTGCAAGTGGTAAATTTTTAATACCGCTGTTCATTAAAATTACGTCTGCACTTTGCATGGCTATGTGAGATGCATCGCTTAGAGAAATACCCAATGTGGCTTTTGCCAAAGCTGGTGCATCGTTTATTCCATCGCCTACCATTGCTGTGGGTGTTATTGCATTAAGCTGTGCAATTTTTTCTAATTTTTGAGCAGGCGTTTGTTCTGCAAAAACTTCATCAATGCCTACTTGCGTTGCCAAATAATTACATTTGTTTTGCAAATCGCCACTTAGCAAAACAGTTTTTATATTCTTTTTATGTAGCCATGAAATGATTTCTTTTGCCTCTAGCCTTATTTCATCTTGTACATCTATCCAACCAATTCGTTCGCCATTTTTTAAAATATAAATATTATGTTCTTCATTATTTTCATTGGCTAAAATTTTAAAAGAACCTGCTTCATAAATATTATCATTTTTATCAATTGCTTTTATACCAATGCCTTTTATTTCTTCTATCCTTTTCCATGAAATAATATCGTTGGTTTTCCAATGCTCTACTATCGTTTTTGCAATAGGGTGATTGGAAAATTTTTCTAATGAAAAAACAATTTGCTTAAACTCATCTTCATTTATGGTAGTAGAAAAATTACTGATGGAAAATTTACCTGTTGTAAGCGTACCAGTTTTATCAAATACCACTTGCTTAATGCTTTTAAACAATTCTAATGCTGCTGCATTTTTAAACAATATGCCTTTTTTGGCAGCACGCCCAAGCCCAACAGCAATAGCAGCGGGCGTTGCAAGCCCCATTGCGCACGGACAAGAAATAACCAATACTGCCACAGCTCTCATTAACGAATCGCCACTACCAATGTTAAAAGCAAAATAATTTATTAAAAAAGTGAGCGCAGCCAATATTAAAACTACTGGCACAAAAATGGCGCTAATTTTATCCGCCAGCTTTTGCATGGGCGGTTTTTCTGCCTGCGCATTTTCCACCATTTTTACTATGCCCGAAAGCACCGTATCTTTTCCTGCGGCAGTTACTTGTGCTTTTACCAATCCATTTTCCAATACACTTCCACCAATTAAAAAATCTTTTTTCGTTTTCGCCAAAGGCAAACTTTCGCCAGTTACAATGGCTTCATTCACCATACAATCGCCCCACAATATTTTACAATCCGCAGGTACTTGTTCACCATTTTTTATGAGCAACAAATCACCAGTTTTTAAATAAATATTTTCAAGCGGAAAAATTTGTTCCTTGTGTTCATCATCAAAAGCAATCATATTGGCCATTACTTTTTGCGAAGCCGTAAGCGAACGAACTGCTTTTTGTGTGGACTGTATAGATGCCTCTTCTAAATAATTGCCAAAGAAAACCAATGTGATAATGGATGCGGTGGTTTCAAAAAATAAATAATGCTCACCGAGATTTAACGAAGCGCCAACGAGGCTATAAATGAACGAAGCCAATGCGCCAACTGAAATTAATACATTCATGTTTGCCGTGCCATGCATCAAACTTTTTACGGCACTTCTTCCAAAAAAATACATACCAATAATAAAGACCGGTAAGCACAAGGCCAATTGCACCCACGGGTTCATCAACCAATGCGTATATGCACTCATAGGCAACATGTGTAGCATGAGTATGAGTGTAAACGGAAGTGTAAATAAAAAACGTTGTTTGTTGTTTGATAAAAATGACTTTTTCTTTTCTACTGCGGCTTCATTTTCATCTATTGCTGTATAGCCAAGTTTTTTAATGCCTGCTCTTATTTTTATCATTTCTACAGCCGCATCCGAACCAAAGCTTACCGCTCCAGTTATTGGATTTACCTGCACATCATAAAATCCTTCTTTTTTTAGATAATTCGTTACGCTCAATGCACAATTACTACAAGTCATTCCTTCTACTTTCAATTCTGTTGTTTGCATAGTGCAAAATTATCTTGCATTTATTGTAACTATTTACCTAATAAGAAATTTATATTTGCAACATGGATGTAAATTTTTCATTGGATAAGATAAATGAAGCTGCCAAAATTTTTCTACAAGCTATTGGCGACAAAAAAGTAATAGCCCTACATGGACAAATGGGTGCAGGTAAAACTACTTTTGTGCATGCCATTTGTGATGTGCTACAAGTAAATGATACAGTGAGTAGCCCCACATTCTCTATTATAAACGAATACCGTTCTACTGAAGGTAAAGTAATCTATCATTTGGACTTGTACCGTTTAAAAGATGATCAAGAAGCCATTAATGCAGGTGTGGAAGATTGTTTTTATAGTGGCAACCTTTGTTTGGTAGAGTGGCCTGAGATAACACCTGCATTGTTCCCTGATGATACGGTGCAATGTTATTTATCCGTTTCTGGAGAAAATGAAAGAAAACTAGTTATTACTTGATTAGTTGATTGAGAAGTTTTGTTTAAATTGTACCTCTTTGATAAAAACAACAATAAATTTTTGACAATAGCACAAAATAATAGAGTGGTTAAAATCAACTATTCAACTAATTAACAAATCGACCAACACATGGCAACAACAAAACCCTTCGTATCACCATCGCTCACATACGAAACATTAGAAGAAACCTTGGATATAAAACCAAAAAAAGAAGCACTTTTTATTGGCATACCGAAGGAAGATTCTTTCAATGAAAATCGCATTGCACTTACGCCAGATGCTGTGAGTGTAATTGTGGCCAATGGACACGAAGTTTGTATAGAAACCAATGCAGGTAATGGTGCCAACTATTCTGATAATGATTACAGCGAAGCAGGAGCAAGAATTTGCTATGATAAAAAGCAAGTGTTTGAAGCCGATATTATTGTAAAAAGTGCACCAGTAAGTTTGGAAGAATGCGAGTTGCTAAAAATGAATCAATATATTATTTCTCCCATTCATTTGGCAGAAATGAAAAGAGAAATTTTAGAAAAAATGATGCAGAAAAAAGTAACTGCACTCAGTTTTGAAAACCTAAAAGATGATAGCGGGCATAACCCAATTGTACGCAGCATGAGTGAAATAGCAGGCTCTGCAGTCATGCTTATTGCTGGACAATATTTGAGCAATGCTAATAATGGAAAAGGTGTGTTAGTGGGAGGTATAAGTGGTATTCCACCAACAAAAGTTATTATCATTGGTGCAGGCATTGTAGGCGAATATGCTGCACGCACAGCACTAGCCATGGGCGCAAGTGTAAAAATATTTGACAATAGTATTTATAGATTAAAAAGGCTACAAAACAATATTGGTGTGCGTTTGTGGACATCCGTTATTGAACCAAAAATATTATCCAAACAACTTAAAACATGTGATGTTGCTGTAGGTGCATTGGGCAATGATGGTGGCAAAACACCATTGGTTGTTACGGAGAGTATGGTAAGCAATATGCGACCCGGTAGTGTAATTGTAGATGTGAGTATAGATCATGGAGGTTGTTTTGAAACCAGTACTGTTACCACTCACAAGAAACCTACGTTTACAAAATTTGATGTAATACATTATTGTGTACCAAATATCCCAAGCGGTTTTGCTCGCACAGCATCACAAGCCATTAGCAATGTG
>JANOZW010000427.1:0-48588 GCA_031429575.1 Ferruginibacter sp. | reverse complement strand
AATGCCAAACCTCACCTGCATCTGTTGGATTAACACCAGTTCCTACAAGCATAGCAATTGAAGGCCGGGTTAATGCCTGAAATTTACTACTTCCAAGATCACTTCCTGAAACAACATTACCTGTTGTAATAGCTTGTATGTTGACACCATATTTTTCAGCTGCATTTTTTACTATTTCATAAATCTGCATGCTGTTGCTGATTTGCATACTTACCGGTATTTCAATTGTACCATTTAATAGCAATCTATAAGCGCTAGGGTTTTGCTGAAAACGAGCAGTCAGTTGCTCAATAGCTTCTCTTCTACTCGCCAATGAAGGATCAGTTTTTAATTGAGCTTGCAATAGTTGTTGAGATACACAACCACGGTGAGTCAAAGGAGCAGCAATGTTCTCGTCTGCAACATTTGCTTCTTCATTAATAGAAGATTTAGTACAACCTACTGTAAGAATTGCACAAACCGAAAATAAACCGAAAACTTTTTTCATAAATTTCTTTTAGTTTTATAATGTTATTGAAATGTTAAGGTAGGATAATTGCCGCTTTCAATTTTGTAGTACAAAATACTATACTTTTTTATTTTTTTTTAATAAACTCAATATAAACAAGAATAAACATTAATAAATAAATATATAAGATATCAATTTGTACTTTACAATAAATATTTTGTACTTCACATATAATTACATTTGCAAATTGCTACCTCAAAATGAAAAAAGTACTTTAACCGGTAAAATTTTAAAATAGCCTTAGATTCTTTTAAGTATCACCTGTGTAAATTGCCACGCTGTTTTAAAACTCTATGCTTAAATTGCACTAATTATTACTCTATATGTACAGCATCTGCCGAAAGGAATTAAATCGTTTTTTTAGCAACCTCACAGGTTATATTGCCATTGTGCTTTTTATGTTGGTTTGTGGCATTTTTCTTTTTGTTATACCTAGTAGTAGCATTTTAGAAAACAATTATGCATCTCTTGCTACTTTTTTTGAAATAGCCCCTTGGGTATTGTTATTTCTTGTGCCTGCCATTACCATGCATTCTCTATCAGAAGAGTTTAAAGCAGGCACTTTTGAATTATTAAAAACAAAACCAATTTATGCTTGGCAAATTGTTTGGGGGAAATATGTAGCCATACTATTGGTATTGCTATTCATTATTGTGCCAACATTTATTTACGTAATTAGTATAAAAACATTAAGTGCGCAAGGCAGTATAGACGCTGGTGGCATTGCAGGAAGTTATATTGGTTTGTTTTTATTAGCGGCAACATTTGCTGCGGTATGTCTTTGCTGTAGCGGCTTTACGAGCAATGCCGTTGTAGCATTTTTAATAAGTGGTTTTGTATGCCTTATACTATATTTTGGTTTTAATGCCATAAGCAAGTTGCCATTTTTTGCCGGCAGTGCAGATTATTATATAGAAATGTTGGGCATTGATTTTCATTACCGCAGTATTAGTAGAGGTGTTATTGATACTAGAGATGTTGTGTATTTTTTAACCATCATCTTTCTTTCATTATTGATAACCGTTAAAAAAATTAGCCGAAAATAATGTTTAGAAAAATTTTACATAATAAGTTTTGGTTGCCAATAGTATTGGTATTATTATTTACTCTCAATTGGGCTTCATCGTTGTTTCATAAACGTATAGATCTTACAAACGAAAAACGATTCACACTAAGTTCACCTACAAAAAAATTACTTAAAAAAATTGATGAGCCAATAACAGTAGACGTCTTCTTAAAAGGAAATTATCCATCAGGCTTCAGGCAATTGGCATCTTCTACAAAAGATATTTTACAAGAGTTTAAGGAAATAGCAGGAAATAAAATACAATACAATTTTATTAGTCCAGATGATGTAATGCCTAATACAGAAATAAAATATGGCGATACACTGAGTGGCTTAGGGCTGTATCCAATAAACCTTACAAGCCAAGTAAAAGAAGGCCAACAACAACAATTTGTATATCCATTTGCTATGATGCATTACAAAGATAAAATGCAGTTAGTAGAATTATACAAGGGCAAAACACCGTTAATAAATTTTACAGAGCTTAGCAGTGCAGAGGCTTTATTAGAATATAAAATAGCTGATGGCGTTGCAAAAATAATACAATCAGAAAAGCCTATTATTGGTTATGCCACGGGTAATGGCGAGCCAATGAATTACAACACTTACGATTTAATTGAAAATGTTTTAAAGCAAGATTATAAACTTTTCACCTTCGATTTAAATGCGCCAAAGTTTTTGCAGGTTGAAATGAAAGCATTGGTAATAGTGAAACCTACCACAAGTTTTACTGATGAAGAAAAACTTAAAATAGATCAATACATAATTAATGGCGGAAAATTATTATTATTTGGCGATCGGCTAAGTGCAGAAATGGATAGCATGCAAACAAAAAAAGGAGAAGTAACTGCTTTTGACCGAGATTTAAAAATAAACGATTTATTATTCAACTATGGCGTACGCATTAATGCAGATTTGCTAATGGATTTGCAATGCGATTTTCTACCCTTTGATGTAAATGGAAATGGGCAATTTGAATTGCTACCATGGAATTATTTTCCTGTAATGGATTCTAAAAATAATCATCCAATAAATAAAGGTCTTGGTTTTGTATCAGGCCAATTTGTAAATTCTTTAGATACAGTAGAAGCAGAAGGCATAAAAAAAACAGTAATACTAAGCTCTTCCGCCAATGCAAGAACAATAGGTTCACCAGCCGTTATCAGCAATAAAGAAAATGTAAATGCACCCGAAGATGCAAAGTTTAAAAGAAGCAATATTCCAACCGCTATTTTGCTAGAAGGTAAATTCCGTTCCATGTTTGCAAACAGATTGTCGCAAGCCATGAGTGATAGTTTACAACAGTACAATCTTTCTTTTTTACCACAATGTATTTCTAGCAATAAAATAATTGTAGTAGGTGATGGAGATATTGTTTTAAACAGTTTATCAAAAGGCAACCCAATACCTATGGGCATGAACAAATATACCTTTGGTACACAAAGAGAATTTCCGTTTGCCAATAAAGAGTTTGTGCAAAACTGTTTAGATTATCTTGTAAACGAAAATGATTTAAGCGAAGCAAAAGCGAAAGATTATGTGGTGCGATTATTAGATACTAAGAAAACAGAAGAGCAAAAAACATTTTGGCAAATTATAAACATCATCGTTCCTATATCTATTGTATTACTCTTTGCAATAGTTTTTCAATGGCTTCGCAAAAGAAAATACACTAAATAAAAATGGACAAACAGCAAATTATTTATCTAGTATTTGGTTTAGTGGTTATTGTAGCACTAATATTTGATTTAGGATTACTTAGCAAAAAAAATCAAGTTATCTCTTTAAAAACAGCCATTACCCAAACCTTTTTTTGGGTATTGCTTTCCTTTGCATTCTGCGCATTTATTTGGTGGGAAGATGATGGTGGAAATGGGAAAAAAGATGCATTGTCTTATATATCTGCATACTTGCTTGAGTGGTCACTTTCTATTGACAATATTTTTGTCTTCATTATTATCTTCAATTTTTTTAAGGTAAAAGAAGTTGACTACTCAAGGGTTTTACTACTAGGTATTTTAATGGCGATAGTTTTTAGAATATTATTTATTGCACTTGGTAGTGAACTGGTAGAGCGTTTTGATTGGATAATGTATGTTTTTGGTTTGTTTTTAATATACACAGGTATAAAAATGTTTGCAAGCAATGAAGATGATGAATTTAACCCTGAAACCAATTGGGCATATAAATTTATAAGTAAAGTAATGAGAACTACCAACGACGAAGCCAATGGCAGCTTTATCATAAAAAAGAATGGCAAAACTTTTTTTACAAAACTAGCCATGGTAGTTGTTATGCTCGGGTTAATAGATATTGTATTTGCTGTTGATTCTATACCGGCAGTATTTACCGTTATTCCCGACCCTTCAAAAAAAATGCTGATTTATTCTTCTAATATATTTGCAGTACTTGGGTTGCGTAGTTTGTTTTTTTTACTTAGAGGCGCTGCAAGTAAGTTTGATTATTTGCAAGAAGGCATTGCAATAGTATTGCTATTTGTAGGCTTTAAAATGTTGTTACCATTACTATCTTTTGTAGGTGTACATAAAAAATATTTACATTTACCTGAGTGGGCTTCATTAATGGTAATTGTAGTTTGCATTGTTGGGTCCATCATCTATTCTAAATACCATAAAAAAGAAGGTTCTCCAGAAGATTATGCAGATATTGAAAATGATAAAAATTAAAAAAATATTAATAACATAAACTACCTCGACTCTACCAACCCCAACGGGGTTGACTTTGAGTAACCACGGGTGAAACCCGTGGACATAAAAGTACTTCAGGCACTTTTATGCATAGCACATGATCTATAATATAACCCATATCACCCAAATAATCTCCTCAACTACCTTGCAAAAAGGCAGTGATGTAGAAATAGAACACATACTCACCGACAGTAGAAAATTGCTATTCCCCCATACATCTATCTTCTTTGCCATGCCTGGGCAAGGGCGACACGGAAATACTTTTATAAATAATTTATACCAAAAGGGAGTACGAAATTTTGTTGTAGATAAAAGTTATAATGAAACCGCAAAATATAATGATACAAATTTTTTAGTAGTAGATGATGTAATGATTGCACTCCAAACATTAGCATCTTATCATCGCCATCAATTTCAATACCCAGTTATAGGCATTACAGGCAGCAATGGTAAAACAATTGTAAAAGAATGGCTCAATCAATTGCTTGGCGAAGACGAAAACATTATCCGCAGCCCAAAAAGCTATAACTCTCAAGTAGGCGTACCGCTTAGTGTGTGGCGTATGAACGAGGGGCACACGCTTGGCATTTTTGAATCGGGCATTTCGCAAAAAGGCGAAATGGATAATTTACAAAAAATTATTGATCCAGAAATTGGCATCGTTACTTTTATTGGCTCTGCTCATGCAGAAGGCTTTGCAAACATTGATGAAAAAATAAATGAGAAACTGTTTTTATTTAAAAATAGTACGCAAATTATTTTTTGTGCTGATGATGAGAAATTAAATAATGCAGTTGCCAATTTTATCAATACTAAAAACCCAATATTAAAAATATTTACTTGGAGCAAAAAAAACAATGCATCACTTTTTGTAAAAGCTATAAATAAAAAAGACAATGCTACTGAAATAATTTGCGAGCACAATGAAAAAGAATTTTCATTCTCCATTTCATTTACCGATGAAGCTTCTTTAAATAATGCTATTACTTGTTGTTGCACTTTATTATTATTAAACAAAGAAGCAAACTTTATAGCAGAAAAAATGAAACAGCTACGCCCGCTAGAAATGCGTATGGAGCTTAAACAAGGTATAAACAATTGCTACATCATAAACGATGGCTATAGTGCCGATTTACAATCGCTTAGCATTTCTCTAGATTTTTTAGAACAACAAAAACAACAACAAAAGCATACCGTTATTTTAAGCGATGTGTTACAATCAGGAAAAGATGCCGACAATTTGTACAACAAAATTGCAACAGCTTTATCAGGAAAAAATATTAGCCGATTTATAGGTATAGGAAAAGAGATTTCTGCACATGCGCTATCATTTTCATCCATAAAAGAAATCAGTTTTTACCCAACAACAGAAGCGTTTTTACAAACGATAAATACAGATGATTTTAATAATGAAATTGTTTTACTAAAAGGCGCACGTATTTTTCGTTTCGAAGAAATAAGCAAAGTACTCGAACAAAAAGCACACGAAACAAGGCTGGAAATAAACCTCAATGCACTTCGACATAATTTAAAAGTGTACAAACAATTGCTACAGCCCAATGTAAAAACAATGGCCATGGTAAAAGCATTTGGCTATGGCAGCGGCAGTTCAGAAGTAGCCAATGTGTTGCAACATGCAGGTGTAGATTACCTATCTGTGGCCTATGTTGACGAAGGCGTAGCACTTCGCAAAGAAGGAATTACATTACCAATAATGGTGTTGAATACCGAAGCCGCTAGTTTTGAAAATGTGGTAAAATATACAATTGAACCAGAGTTATATTCTTTTGAAATCCTACATTCATTCAGCAAATTTCTTCAACAAAAAAACCTAGAAAATTTTCCTGTACATATAAAAATAGATACTGGCATGCGCCGCCTCGGTTTTGAAGAAAATGATATAGAAAAGCTTTGCCAATTTTTAACTACAACAAAAAATATAAAAGTTGTTTCTGTCTTCTCACATCTGGCCGCAAGCGATGCCGAAAATTTTGATGCATTTACAAAACAACAAGCCGAATTGTTTATTACCACTGCTAATACCATCGAAAAAGCTATCGGTTATAGCTTTATAAAACACCTTGCGAATTCATCTGCCATTTATCGCCACCCACAAATGCAAATGGATATGATACGATTGGGTATTGGGTTGTACGGCGTTGACTCCTCTCCCATTATCCAACATCGCTTGCAGCATGTTACTACTTTAAAAACCACCATCTCACAAATAAAAAACTTAAAAAAAGGGGAAAGCATTGGCTATAGCAGAAAAGGTGTAGCACTAGAAGATACAAAAACGGCCACCGTACGCATTGGCTATGCAGATGGCTACTCCCGTATTTTAAGCAATGGCAAAGGCAAAATGTTGGTGAATGGAAATCCTGCTCCAGTAATAGGCAATGTGTGTATGGATATGACCATGCTTGACATTACAGGCATAGATGCACACGAAGGCGATGAAGTAATTGTATTTGGCGAAGAGCCCACCGTTACAAATGTGGCAGAATGGGCCGATACTATTTCTTACGAAATACTCACCAATATTTCGCAGCGGGTAAAGCGTGTTTATTTTGAAGAATAGATTTTTTTCAAGAGGTATCTTGAAATTTCATCGTGGGCTGTCTTGAGATTTTATCGTGGGCTGTCTTGAGATTTCATCGTGGGCTGTCTTGAGATTTTATCTCAAGACATAAAAAAAACCCTCCAAAAATGGAAGGTTTTAAAAAAGTCGGGATGGCAAGATTCGAACTTGCGACCTCCTGGTCCCAAACCAGGCGCGATAACCGGGCTACGCTACATCCCGAACTTAAAAAATTGTCGTAGCGTCAATTTAGTCTTTTCTTAAAAGAGATTTGCGGAGAGACAGGGATTCGAACCCTGGGTACAGTGTAACCCGTACGACGATTTAGCAAACCGTTCCTTTCGGCCACTCAGGCATCTCTCCTTTCAGTTAAGGGTTGCAAAAATACATATCCATAACTTAATACCCAAATGAATTTATAGTTTTTCCAAAGTTTTTTTTTACCCCCACCTTTTTGTGCCTACAATTTATTTCCTTCACTCGGGAAAACCACTACGGGCTTAAACCTTTTTGCTTCTTCAAAATCCATTAAAGCATACGATATAATAATAACAATATCACCCTCAGCACCTTTGCGTGCCGCAGGTCCATTTAGGCAAACTACACCGCTTCCTCGTTTCCCTTTTATCAAGTAGGTTTCTATTCGCTCGCCATTGTTTACATTCACTACTTGTATTTTCTCATGCTCTATCATATTGGCAGCATCCATTAAATCTTCGTCGAGCGTTAAACTTCCAACATAATTAAGATTGGCCTCAGTAATCACTGCTCTATGTACTTTCGATTTTAAAATCTGTATTTGCATTTCTTTTTTTGTAAAGGTTATATATTTTATCCTAATTGTATAATTTTCGCCAATTCAACCAAATTATGAGGCTAAACAATTGCACTTATTCACAAAAAGTACAATTGTACAAAATTTTATTATTTTTATTGTAGTTTTTATTCTAAATGATTGTAGTATTTTATAAATTAGGGCAATAAAAATGATGAGATATCGTTAATGTACTTAGTAAAACTTCTAAAAATGAACATTTATAACATGGAAAATAAGAATTTTGAAATAGATAAAGAATTCCTAACCTCTTATTACAAAGAGCTGGTAAATGAAGTAGGTGAAATATTTCAACTTTTTTTAGAGGAAACGCCTTCAGACATTAATCAAATAAACGAAAATTTTTCTAGTGGGAAATATAAGGAAGTAGCAGAATTACTTCATAAAATTGCGCCATGTTTTTATAATGTTGGGTTACCCACATTAACACCTAAAGTACGAGCTATCGAAGTTTGCATTCATTCTGGTGATATAGACAATGCTAAATCTCAGATGAAAAGCTTTGAAGAAGAATTAAATGAATTTATACCATCTATAATGAGGGAGCATAAAAGACTTATTGCTTACGATAAAGTAGCTTAATCCTTCCATTTTTTACTTTTTTCTGTTTTTCTTATTAGGAAGTTTAATACTGAAATTTTTACCTATCGCAATAGATACGTTAGAAGTATTATTTATTTCTGATGCCATTTTTATTTCTTCTTTATTATAAAAATTGTACTCTCCATTTATTTTTGCATAAAAGTATTTAAACTGTTTTGTTACTTCTGCACTAGTGCCCCAATAAAAAATCCCGCTGGTTTCTCCACCAAAATAAGTGTTATTAAAAGCAGCATTACCCATTCCCACATTTACGCCTAACCCAAAGTCCGTCTTACCTTTTGTAATAGCCCAATCTAAGGCTGTATTGTTATGATAAGCCCCGCTATATGCATTTATATCAAAAACATTTTCAGATGACAATGTAAAATTTTTGTAAATAGGATAAGCCACTTTTACATTAAACTCCGCAGTACTTGGAGAATTTATTTGGTGAAAATAAATGTACATGTCTGCTTTAATTTCATAATCCAATTTGCCTATTTTATCTGTGTATAGAATTTCAATATCTTGCTCATCAAAAGCTACGGGCTTAGTATAACTTTCTTTGGGTACATTTTTTGGCACATAATTTATGTTAGCAGAAAGATTAAGTGACCATTTTTTATACGTAATTCCCAACAGAGGCTGGCACACATCATCATTGCCAAATAATAAACCTCGCCATAAATAGCGCTTCATATAATTTGTCTCTATATTTACATCTATTGTATTTTCCACCGCAGTTACAGTTGTATCTATAACGTTCATTTCTTCAGTTTGAGCAGTCGTTTGTAAAGAAAATAAAATAAAGCAGTTAAATAGTAAACAACTTAGCGTTTTGGCAAACTTAATTTTCATGATAATATTTTTTTAATATTTTAAACAAGTTGTCTGGGTTAAATGGTTTACTGATATAATTATTAAACCCATTATCTAACAGTTTTTTTTGTGTAAGGGTAGATGCATTCGCTGTAAGTGCTATTATTGGAATGTTGCTTATTTTTTTATCCTCATTACTTCTAATTAATCTAGTAGCATCTTCTCCGTCCATTTCGGGCATATGCAAATCCATTAATATTAAATCAAAATTTTCGTCACAAGCAAGCGCTACAGCCTCTTTACCATTCATACCTATTTTATATGATATACCCCACTTTTCTAAAAATCTTTTTATTACCAAAATATTAATATTGTTGTCTTCTGCCACTAGTACTTTCATACCAATCAATTTATTTACGTTGCTAGCTATAACTGGCGTTTCAGCATTAATACCTGTAAATGCATGTTTTTCGAAACTTATATAAAATGTAAATTCAGAGCCCTTACTATATTCACTTACCATATCTATTTTCCCACCTTGCAACTCTACCAATTTTTTGCATATAGTCAATCCTAATCCTGTGCCACCAAATTCTCTTGATATATTTTTATTGGCTTGAGAAAAACCATCAAACACACTTGCCTGCTCTTCTGCTTTTATACCAATACCTGTATCTTTAATTTTAAATTCTATGGTACAGTTGTTGGCTGTTTCTGCCAATATTTTATAATAGAAAAATATACTGCCCTTTTCTGTAAATTTTATAGCATTGCCTATAAGGTTAGTAAGTACTTGATTTAGTCTTACTTGATCTCCATAAATAGATTGTTTTAAAAATGGATCAGGGGCATAAATAAAATCAAGCTTCTTTTCATCTGCGTGTAGCTTATGCAAATTATAAACAGCATTACAAACCTGATTTAAATCAAAAGAAGTGGTTTCAAAATCTACCTTACCAGTTTCAATTTTAGAAAAATCTAGAATGTCAGAAACCAATGATAGCAAGTGATTTGCTGAGAAGTGTAATACGTCCACATATTCTTTCTGCTGTGTAGTAAGGTTTTCATCTTTCAATAAGTTAGCAATACCAATTACACCATTTATTGGTGTACGTATTTCATGGCTCATGGTAGATAAAAATTCGCTCTTAGCCGCAGCAGATTGTTCTGCTTTTATTTTTTCAATAGTTGATTTTTCAATATCATTTAAAGCTATGGTTAAATCTAATTCCGTTTTCTTACGATGATGTATTTCTGTTTGTAAAATATTATTTTGCTTAAAATAAGCATCAATCATTTTAGCAACACTACCAAGCTCAGTATTCTTTTGCTTTATATTTTCTATTGGTGCTGCAGAGTTTATTTCGAGCGCTTGGGTAACTTTCTCTAGCGGATTGAAAAAATATTTTATGAAATATCTAAAAATTAATCCGATAATAATACCTACAATAAGCATGTAGGCCAATAATGAATACCGCACAAAATCTCTATACAATTTTATTTCTGGTAAATAACTACTAACGGTAATATTTAATGCAGGTGCGTTAGAGCAAGGTATCGTTTTTACAAAACTAATGGTAGCCTCGTTTAAGTTTACATTATCAGCTATAGCACTATCGGTTTTTACAAATGAGTAGGTAAATGCAGAATTAAGTTCTGATAAATGTTTTAAATAATTACTATCAATAATTTTACCTACAATTAGATATCCTAAAGGTTTTGTTTTTCTGGCAAAGTCATTGCTAGGCACAATAGATGCAGCTGTTATTTGTGTATAATATTCACCATCTTTTACACAGTTTACTGAAATTACTTTTGACTTTACGCTATCTAAAAGTGAAGCATTATTGGCAAAATTTATTTGATAGTTTTTTATAGGACTATCAATTACTTTAAAATAAACATCCTTGCCATCGTTATTTACAACCCATAAATAATCTGCATGGTACCTTGGAGAAGAAAGCGGAGATGCCATATTCTCGCTTATCCATGCTGTGTCCTTCGCCTTAAAAGCCCTACAAAGTTCATCCCAATAAGAACTTTCTTGCACATAACTATAAGAACTTCCACCCTCTAATAAAATTAATTTTTCTACCTCTTGTTTATTTTCTTGTATTCTTTTTTCTAAAAGACTGCTTATTTTATTGGATATAACATTATCTAATGCTACACCTAGCAAAAAGAATAAACCTATGCATAAACATAGAATAAATATTAGGCGCTTTTTAGTTTTCATAATTTATTAGACGGGCTATGATGGATTAAACGAATATAATAGGTAAAAATTGTGCAGGTCCTAATTGATACTATTTGATTTACAGGTAAATACTAAACTTAAATTTATACGAGGTGAAAGTATTTTATTTTTTCTGTAATAATCATCATTTAATACTTCATATATTAAAATATTACTAATTTTTCAATAATTAATTGGCAACTGAAAGCAATCTTTTAAAAAAGTACTATATTTGCCATCCTTTTCTAAGGAAGATTATTAACAATATTTACTAACAACCAAAAAATTTCTATTTTATGGCTGTAAAAATGAGATTACAAAGACATGGGTCTAAAAAAAGACCATTTTACTTCATCGTTATTGCGGATGCCCGCAGCCCTCGTGATGGTAAGTTTATTCAAAAATTAGGTTCTTACAATCCTTTAACGGTTCCTGCTACAATTCAGATAGACCGTCAAAAAGCGTTGGATTGGTTACAAAAAGGTGCTCAACCCACCGATACTGTACGCCGTATCCTATCGTTTAAAGGTGTATTGTTCCTTAAACATTTGCTACGTGGAGTAGGCCTAGGCTTATTTGATGAAGCAACTGCAATGGAGAAATTTACTAAATGGAGCAGTGAGCATGATACACATGTAGCAAAACGCCAAGGTGCAGATAAAAAAGCACGTATGGATAAGCGCAATGTACCGGTAGTAAAGAAAGTAGAAGCAGTAGCAGCACCTGTGGCGGAAGCACCAGTGGAAGAAGTAGTAGAAGCTCCAGTAGCTGAAACTCCTGCAACTGACGAAGCAACACCAACAGCAGAATAATTTCTGCAGTTGTTCAAACGACAACTAATTAGGTCCCGCATTTTTGCGGGACTTTTTTATTTATTATGACAATTAAAGTGGCGGGTGGAACACCCGCCACGGCCTTTCGCCGCTGTGGGTGTTCCACCCACAGCGTTAACCAAACAATATTAAATCATTATTCAATTAATGCTACAAGCATCAAAACAATAAAATAAATTTGCAATATGCAATATTTTAAAATTGGAAAATTGGCAGCAAGTCATGGCCTTACAGGAGAATTAATTTTACAACACAGCTTGGGTAAAAAAACATTACTAAAAGATGTAGAGGCTATTTTTTTGGAACAACCAAAAGATAATTTTTTGCCACACTTTATTGAAAAAACAAGCATAAAAAGCGATACTGAAACCTATATAAAATTAGAAGGCATTGACAGCTTAGAGGTAGCTAGAAAAATTACACCAAAAGAAGTGTGGCTACAAGAAGAAGACTTCAATAAGCACAAAGCTAAAGCAGCACCCATTGCATTACTAGGCTATGATATGATAGATGGAGAAACAAACCTTGGTCCAATAATAGAAGTAATGGAAATGCCACATCAAATACTATGTACCATTATGTACAACGGTAATGAAGCACTAGTGCCCATACACGAAGCTAACCTTATAAAAATGGATGATAAAAATAAAAAAGTATACGTGGAAATTCCCGAAGGATTATTAGAAATTTATGGATAATAGTTGCGGGTAACGGGTTTTAGGGTTACGGGTTATTAGCCCCGTAATATTTAGAAGCTACCTATATGTAATTAACTTTTGAATTGAATAAACCCGTAACCCACAACTCGACAACTCGTAACTCATCATCAACCAACTAATTTAAAAAAAGTGCCTCCACAACAACGCATCATAGCACATTTTGATTTAGATTCATTTTTTGTTTCAGTAGAAATATTAAACGACCCAAGCCTGAAAGCCAAACCTGTAATAGTAGGTGGGCGTGAGCGTGGTGTAGTAGCAGCTTGTAGCTACGAGGCAAGAAAATTTGGTATTCACTCTGCAATGCCTTCATCTAAAGCAAGGCAACTTTGTCCAGAGGCTATTTTTGTAAGTGGCACAAGAGGAGAATACAGCAGATATTCAAGATGGGTTACACAAATTATTGCAGCCAAAGCCCCCCTATTTGAAAAAGCTTCTATTGATGAATTTTACATAGACCTTACTGGCATGGATAAATTTTTTAACCCGCTGCAATGGACAATAGATTTAAGAAATGAAATAATGCAAGAAACTGGATTGCCCATTTCGTTTGGTTTATCATCAAATAAAATGATGGCAAAAATTGCCACCAACCAAGCCAAGCCAAATGGTTATTTGCAAATACCTTTTGGCAAAGAAAAAGAATTTCTTGCGCCGCTTGGCGTAGATGAAATACCTGGTGTAGGTAAACATGCGCAAGAAGTACTTGCATACATAGGTGTAAAAAATATCAAACAATTAAGCGAAACAAGTATTGAAATATTAGAAGAAAGGTTGGGTAAATGGGGAACAGACTTAAAACATAAAGCAGAAGGTTTACATTTTGGAGAAGTAACCAGTTTCCATGAATCTAAATCAATTTCTACTGAAAATACTTTTAATGAACCTGTAACCGATTTGAAATTTATAAACGGAGAGCTGATAAGGTTTATAGAAAAAATATGTTTCGAATTAAGAGAAGATGAGAAAGTAACTGGTTGTGTAGCGGTAAAAATTCGTTATCCAAATTTTGAAACTTTTTCTAAACAAACTACTATAGATTATACCAGTGCTGATGAAGATATTATTCCAATTGTGAAAGATTTATTTAAAAAACTCCACAAAAAAGGTGAACCAATACGATTGCTAGGTGTACGTTTGAGCGAACTTACCGGCAATGCTGTACAAACAAATTTATTTAGCGATACCGAAAAGAAAAACGATTTGTATAAAAGTATTGATGATGTAAAAAATCGATTTGGTAAGGAGTTATTGAAAAGAGCTTCGGGGAAATGATAAAGAAAATTACAGAAAAAGGGCCGTTTCAAAAATTGAAACAGCCTTTTTTTATATTGCAAGCATTAAATTATTTTCTAACTGCTGGCTTTGCAGGAGTTGCAGGTTTTGGTGCTGCATCTTTAATGCCAAGCTTTGTTTTTACGAATGGAAGAATATTATCACCCTGTGGGGCTACCAATAAATTTTCTTCAGTAAAGATATAGCTATAACCCTTTTCAGCAGCTACTGCTTTTATTGCAGTAAAAGCTTTCTCTCTAATTGGGCCCAATGCTTTTTCTTGCGCAGCTTGCATTTGCTCTTGGCTACTTTGTTGAAAACCTTGCAGGGTTTGAAATTTACCAATCAAATCTTTTCTTTTAATCTCTCTCATACTTGGAGAAAGTTTTGAAGAATCTGCTGCAAAAGAGCTATCCAAACTATTAAATTCAATCGTAAGATCTTGATATGTTTGCGCAAGACTTGTTTGTAAATCTTGTAAATCTTTTTGAGCTTTAGCAGCTTCTGGCATTGTACTAATTAACTCATTTGCGTTAATGTAGCCAAACTTGTTTTGTGCGGTTGCTGTAAACATACTTAGCGCCATAGCACCTGCAAATAATAATTTTTTCATCGTTCTGTTTAAATTGTTTTCTTTTTGTTTAATTGTTTTTAGAAGTGCATTTTTTTATCTAATACGCTGCATGCACCAACCAGCATTATTTATTTTACACCCATATTTCTAAGAACATCGTCGCTCTTATCCAATTTTGGGTCGGCAAATATAACAGTAATTCCTTCACTTTTATCCAATATAAACTCATACTGTTTTTCTACAGCTAGTTTTTGTACGGCATTATACACCCTGTCTTGTATTGGTTTTATTAATTCTTGTCTTTTTTTAAACAAATCACCTTCAAAACCAAAGCGCTTTTTTTGCAAGTCTCTTAGCTCTTTTTCTTTATTAAAAAGCTCATCTTCCCTTTTCTTTTTTAGGGCATCAGTAAGCATAACCTGTTCAGCATCATAATCTTTGTACATTTTATCCATAGCCGTTTGTTTTTGGTCAAGCTCTCTTTGCCATAGTTCGCTAAAGTTATCTAGCTTTTTTTGAGCTTCTTTATACTCAGGTACTTTATCTAAAATATATTTAGAATCAATAATAGCATAGCGCTGTGCATTACTTGCCAAAGCTGCAAAAGAAAATAAAATTGCTAATAAGAATGTCTTCATTTTAATGGTTTTATATTAGACGTATAAAAAGTTTAAAAATACACGTCAAATATATGGTTTAACAATATATTATTAAAACAATTATTCAGGCTCTTGCCCAAGCATAAAGGTAAATTTAGCAGCTCCCTTTATACCAGAGTTGGCATTGTACCTATCAAAACCTACTCCATAATCAAACCCAAGTAAGCCAAACATAGGTAGGAAGAAACGCATACCTACACCTGCTGAACGGCGCAATTTAAAAGGATTGTAATCTTTAAAGTTATACCAGCCATTGGCGGCTTCAAAAAATGCTAACCCATATATAGTACTACTTGCCGAAGTACTAAAAGGGTAGCGAAGCTCCGTTGTATATTTATTAAAAATTGTAAAATATTCATTTTGGCTTACCCCATCAGGATTTATCTTGGGGTTTGATGTATTGTAAACAGGGTATCCTCTATGCGCAATAATATCAAAACCCAACAATGCTTGTGTGTTACTCAAACCTGCATCACCCACTTGAAAACGTTCAAAAGGAGATATCGTTAAATTAGGGTTATAACGACCAATAAAACCATATTTAGCGGCTATTTTTAAGATAAACTGTTTGTTTTTATCTGCACCTCTTGCACGCCCAATTGGCACATACCACTCACTATTAAAACGCCATTTGTGAAACTCCGGCAATTTATAAAGATTAGCATCTCCAGTATTTATACCTAATAATGAGTAAGGTAGGGTAAACTGTCCGCTTAACATTACATTTGAACCACTAGTAGGAAAAATGGGATTAGGGCCTGCAGAATTTCGCAATAGGGTAAGTTTTAAACTCAAATTGGTAGATGTACCATTATCTAGCTTATCAAATAAACCTCTATAATTTTTTAATTTGTATTGCGTTACATTCAGTGAGTATATTAGATTAAAGAAATCATCGGGCCATTTAAGTTGCTTACCCAAGGCCAAACCAAAACCTACTGTCTTTAAAAAAGAATTTTTACCGCAAGATTGGCAAGGTTGCCCAAACTCATCAAAAGCATTGGCATACTTTGTATTAAAGTAACTTATTGAAAAAGAGTTTCTTTTTTTACCACCAAGCCATGGTTCGGTAAAAGATAAATTATATGAACGATATGCTCTACCATTAGACTGTGCTCTTATACTCAATTTTTGCCCATCGCCAGAAGGAAGTGGATCCCATGTAGAGCGCTTCGTAATATTTTTTATAGAAAAGTTATTGAAGGTAAAACCAAGCGTACCCGTTAGGCCAATACCACCACCAAAACCTGCAGATAATTCTACTTGATCGGCTGATTTTTCTTCAACTTGCCAGTTAATATCTACCGTACCATCTGCATTGTTTGGTACAACTTGTGGGTTTATTTTTTCAGCATTTAAAAACCCTAATTGAGAAAGTTCTCTTTGTGTACGAATAATATCTTGGCGACTAAATTTTTCACCTGGTATAGTTCTCAATTCACGAAGAATTACATAATCTTTTGTTTTGTCATTTCCAGACACAGATATTTTACCATAAGTAGCTTGTGGCCCTTCACGCATGCGTATTTCAAAATCGATGGTATCGTTATATACAGCCGTTTCTATCGGATCTACATTGAAGAAAAGATACCCATCATCTTGATACAAACTACCAACATCTCCGCCCTCAGCAGACAATTGTTTGCCCAATCTTTTATTAAGTGTTTCTACATTGTAAATATCTCCTTTTTTAATACCCAGTATTACCGATAAAATAGAATCAGAATATTTTGTAACACCTTTCCAAGTAATATTTCCGAAATAATATTTATGTCCTTCGTTTACTTTTATATGTAGATCTACATTTCCTTTTTGGTTATAAATTGGTGTATCATTTACAATTACAGCGTCTCTATAACCTTGTGCGTTGTAATAGTCTAGAATCTTTTCTTTATCTTCTGTAAATTTTTTATCTGAAAATTTAGCTCCGGAAAAAAATTTGAAACGAAAGTAAGGTTCTAAGTAATCTTTTGTTTTTGTAGGATACAAATACCCAGTTTCTTTTAAATAATCTTTAAATGTTTTTGCATGCGATGAATCTGTGTAAGGGCTGTTAATTCTATTTGGATAAAGACTTATCCTTGTCATTTCCTTCGTTCCCTTCATTTGCTTTTTTAGCTTTGCGTCTGCTACTTCATTGTTATCAGCAAAATTGATAGAATTTATTTTCACCTTTTTACCTTTATCAATATAGAAATTAAGTTCTACACTGTTTACCATTCCTTGTGGTACCGTTTCCACCATATTAATGGTTACATTTCTATAGCCTTTGTCAGCATAAAATTTTCTTATTATTTCCACGGCACTTAGCTTCATATCTTCTGTAAGTACCCGGTCTTTTGCAAGGTTACACTTGGTAGCAAGATCATCTCTATCCCCTTTTTTTACGCCAATAAAATTATAGTCAATTAACCTTGGCCTTTCTGTAATAATTATTTCTAGGTAAATGTTAGCCTCTTCTAGTTTTGTAATATTTATTTCTGCGTTAGAAACAAGGCTCTGTTTCCAAAGTTTTACAATGGCTTTGTTAAATACATCAGTACCTGGTATATTTACTACATCTCCCACAGCAAGGCCAGAGATGGAAATAATTAAATTTCTGTCGAAAGATTTTGTACCTTTTACATCTATACCAGCAATGGTATATTTCTTGGGAGTTCTAGATTCATAAATTCCTTTAAGCGCTGGGTTGATAGACACAGAGGAATCTTGCGCAAATGTGCCATTTACGATTAAAAATAGTGTAGCAGTAAGTATAATAGTTTTGTAGATCCGTAGCATCAATAGTTATTTTCGTTTCGTGGCGGCAAATTAAGCCCTATTATTAAAAGTATTTGTTAAACGTTTTAGGTATAAACCCACAAACGCCTCTTTTTATGTTTATTTTATCTTTTTAAAGAGATTTTATGATGTATTTACCCATTTTTTATTTGCTCCCCTGTTTTTCCAAAACGCCTTTCTCTCTTTTGATAATCTAAAATGGCTTTGTATAAATCTTCTTTTCTAAAATCGGGCCATCGGGTATCGGTAAAGTAAAGCTCTGCATAAGCCAATTGATACAATAAAAAATTGCTTAGCCTATACTCCCCACTTGTGCGTATGAGTAATTCGGGGTCGGGAAAAGCACTCGTGTGCAAATATTCTTTAAGGGTATCGCTATCAATATTTTCCGGCAAAAGTTTATTATTTTTTACATCTACGGCTATTTGTTTTATAGCATCTTCCATTTCTTTACGACTGCTATAACTCAGTGCCATTATAAGGTTTAGCCCAGTATTATTCTCCGTTTCTTTTAGCGCTTCTGTAAGTTGGGTACGTGTGTGCTCGGGTAGCATTTCTATATGTCCAATAACTTGTAAGCGTATATTGTTTTTATGAAGGGTTGGTACTTCTTTCTTTATAGTGTCCACCAACAATTCCATCAGTCCGTTTACTTCATAAGCAGGGCGGCTCCAATTTTCGGTACTAAAAGTGTAGAGTGTAAGGTATTCAATGCCCAGTTCTGCTGCACCTTCCACAATATCTCGTACACTTTCTACACCGCTCAAATGCCCAAATAGCCTGTCTTTTCCCTGCTCTTGTGCCCAACGGCCATTGCCATCCATTATGATAGCAATATGCTTTGGCAAAAGAGAAATGTTGATATGTTGTTTTAATAATAAATCGCTCATAAAAAACGGAAAAGCAATAATGGCTTATACGGGGCGCAAAAGTAACCATATTTAGGTTAATATAGGCATAAAAATGGCAGTGATAAGAATATTCGTATAATGAGAAAAAGGCAAATAAAAGGAATAACAAAAAGTAGTAAGAGAAAAAGAGTAGCAGAAAGTATTTAGGCTAAGAATAAAAGGAGAAAATAGGAGAGGAGCAGAGGAGCGTTTCATTTTAGCCAAGCCTTTTTTCTTATAAAAAGAGGCAGTAAGTAACTACTGCCGCTTTTTTATATAACTATTTTTGTAAAACTAATTTGCTGTAGGGCAACGATAAGTACTAAGGTTGAATGAAATACCTATTTCCCCTATAATGTATTGGTCTTTTTGTTTGCTAAAGCCACGCTGTTGCCCAGCTTGAAAATACGGTTTGCCGTTTATTTCATAACTACGATCAGATAATAGTTGTGCTTCGGATAACGTGCCATTAGGACCAGGGTCTAAAACAGTTAATGGGACATATGTTTTACTTACATCATCTAAATAATCTGTACCTGTAAAACGATGCGCTATTTCAAAAGAAATATTCATTTTTTCTGTAAGGTTATATTTTAAACCTACTCCAAAAGGAACGATTAAAGCGGTGGTAGAATATGGTGTTCTCCCAAGATAGCCTTTTGTTTGCCCTTCGGTACCAAGCTGACGAAGATTGTATCTTTGGCCATCAAGATATGCATAAGGATCAAAATTTACAATACCAATACCAAGTGTAACGTATGGCGTAAAATTATACTCAGGCAACTCAGGTATAAATTTGAAGAAATTAAAGTCACCTTGCAAGGTTACTTCATATATATTGGTATTAAAACTAAGGTTTCTTAGTCGTTGAAATTCGTTTTTGCTATATACATCGCTGTAGCCAAGTTGAGCAAAATGCCCTGCTAATCTTACAGCTACATAATTTCCAAATTGCTTACGGAAAAATACACCTACTGCAGGTTTTGGACGGTTAAAGGAAGCTCGGGTGTTTAAATCCCCAAAATAATGAGCGCCGCCAATGGTAGCTCCAAATTCTCCTGTATGTACGGTTTCCCAATTTATTTGGGCAAATGCTCCCGTTGAAAATACCAATGCTATTACGATACTAAGTATGATACGATTCACTGTGCTGGTTTAAAAGTTTATTGTTTACTATATAGCAAAACGCTATAATGGCAGATTAATTGTGTGCAAATTACAGAAATGTTTTTATTAATTAATCTGTAAGGGGATAAATATGATTCGTAAATGTAAATTTAACAAGTGAATACTTCTAAAAATACATCATACTCACTATAAATAATAGATGGCTTCTTTATTTTACCTTTTCCAATCTTAAACCTACACTCATAATATCTTTTAGTGGGTTGTCCCTCATTATTTGTGCAATACTGAATTTGTAATCGCCTTTTTTCAATGGTAAACGAGCAATCGGCTTCCTCACTTCCCAAATATCGTTCATGCCCACACCCTCCCATCCTTGTGCATCAGCACCTAGCGTGAGGTTTATTTTTTGCATTTTCAAGCTATCTCCAGGTGATTGTAAGCCTATATTTAGCCAGATGTTGTTGTAGGCATATGCATCTGTATGTCTAAGCACTACAAATACATTATACAAAGAATTAGTATCGGTAATATTAAATACGCCTGTGGCATTAAAATTATTCTGCCATTTTAAATTTGGAATGGGGGTATTTTTTTCAAATAATTCTATTTGATTGCATGCAGTTAAGCAAGAAACCAATATACAAATAATTATAAATTTCATCCACCATGTTTTTGCAAAGCTACTCATCTTACTTTTTACTTTAAACACTTTATCTATTCTATTTACTTTTTCATTCCCTTTACAAAACATTTAGCACTTGTTCTTTTGCTTTTTCCAATTCATCTTTCATGGTTACTACACATTTTTGTATGCCCGCATCGTATGCTTTGCTACCTGTTGTATTTATTTCTCTTCCTATTTCTTGTAGCAAAAAAGATAGTTTTTTTCCTTTTCCATCTTCATTGTTGTTTAATATTTCTGCAAAATACTCGCAGTGTTGTCTTAGTCTTATTTGCTCTTCATGAATGTCTATTTTTTCCATGTAGTAAATAAGTTCTTGCTCCATTCTATTATTGTCAATATTTTCTTTACCCACATTTTCTTCGAGCAATGTATTTATTTCATCCCTTATTTTTTTCTGCCTATTGGGTACAAGCAACAATATATTTTCTTCTTCTGTTTTAATATTTGCGATGCGTTGTAATAAATCTTTTTCCAATGATTTACCTTCATCGGTTCTATGGTTGTTCAATTCTTTAATAGCAGATAAAAGTACTTGAGAAAAAGCAGCAAAATCATTTTCATTTAACACATCGTTGGACGGTGTAACTACTTCTGGCAAACGAAGCAATGAGCTCAATACTGCATTGGTATCGATATCTAACTCTTGCGCCAATGTCTTTATTTGTGCATAATATGCTTTTATAAGATCTGTATTTATTACAACCGGTTTAGCCGTACCATTTTGCTTAATGTTCACATAGCAATCTATCGTACCTCGTATAAGATTTTCTTGTAAAATATTTCTTATTTCAAACTCATATGGTTTTAACAATGGCGGCAATTTTAATTGCAATTCAAATTGTTTTCCATTCAACGCTTTTACTTCTACTAAAAAAGTTTTTTCGCCTTCTGTTTGTTCTGCTCTTCCAAAGCCAGTCATAGATCGTAGCATACGGTAATTATTTGATTGCAATATAACTTTTTATTACACTAAAAAATAAATATTACAAATGGATTATTAAAACCCTTTTTTTTATTGGTTTATTTGTATTAAAAATAAATATTTTTTGGGTAGTATTTATAAACAAAAGACCCAACTTTTTTGAGTTGGGTCTTTTTATATAGATGGGTTAGTAAGTACAGGGATAGTAAATCCCTACACAATATTAAAATTTATTTTTACAATATGAAAATTTTAGGACAATTATTTTATACACAATTTTTTAGCGTGTGTGGATAAGAGAGCGCAATATCTAAAGATATAAATTCAAGTAAAAAAATATTTTTTAAAATTATTTTTATTTGCAAAAAAATAATCTTCTGTAACATTGATGATTAACGGGTTTTGACTGCTATAACTTTTTATTGTGCTAATAAAAAATATGTTTTAAGTTTATAAAACCTTGATCAACTTATTTGTTATGTAAGAAAAAATATCAAAATAATAATAACAAAAAAAATATAATAAACATTCAAGTAATACAATTTTCTTACAAATTATAGCATCGTAAAATAAAAACGAATTACCTTCGCTGCATAAAAAAGTAAATGTATTATGCATAAATCATCTATAAATATTGATATATTATTAGACCCAGATAAGGTACCTGAAAGCATACACTGGAATGCCAGTGATAGTAGTGCAGAAATGGCCCAAAAAGCAAAAGCCATGTGCATTGCATTTTGGGATGCAGCAGATAAAACAGCTATGCGAATAGATTTGTGGACAAAAGATATGATGGTGGACGAAATGGGCGAATTTTTTTACCAAATGTTTTTTACCATGAGTGATACTTTTTTGCGTGCTACAAAAAATACAGAGCAAGCAAATGAGATAAAAGCATTCTCAGAAGCATTTATAAAAAAGTTTAGAGCAGCGCAGATTAAAGACAATAGTATTTAGTACTGAGTATTTAGACAGTACTTAATACTTTGCAGATTTTTATTTTTCATAAATTCTTTATTTAAAAAAAATAAAAATCGCTAATTTGCTATTCATTATCATTGACAATATTTCTTAAACAGGGTACATTAATTACGGACTAATCTTAATACTAAGTACTCAATACTAAATACTCTCTTTTATGAATTTAGAAACAAAAATAATGGGCGAAATGAAAGACGCCATGAAAGCAAAAGATGAAGCAACCCTTCGTGCATTGCGTGCTATAAAAGCAGAAATTATAAAAGCAAAAACTGACCCCGGCGCTGGCGGAGAAATAGATGAAGCTACAGAGCAAAAGTTTTTACAAAAAATGGTAAAACAGCGCAAAGACTCTTTGGATATTTTTGAAAAACAAGGAAGAGAAGATTTAGCTTTAAAAGAAAAAGAAGAGCTGGCAGTAATTATACGTTTTTTGCCAGCGCAAATGAGCGAAGAAGAAATAACGGCTGCTATTAAACAAATTATTGCCGATACTGGCGCTAGCTCTGCTGCTGATTTAGGAAAAGTAATGGGTGCAGCAAGCAAACAACTAGCGGGTAAGGCTGACGGAAAAGCCATTAGTACGATTGTAAAAACTCTTTTAGGTTAAACTAAAAATGCCAATATGTTTATAGATGCAGTATTTATGGTTTTAATTGGGCTTGCTTGCTACAAAGGATATAGCAAAGGTTTTATTATAGCCATATTTTCTGTACTTGGTTTTATTGTTGGCTTGGCTGCCGCATTAAAATTATCAACAACCGTGGCTGCAAAATTATCTGAGCATACAGACCTGGGAAAGTGGTTGCCGGCACTTTCGTTTTTGTTGGTATTTATTGGTGCAGTTTTTTTGGTAAACATGGCTGGTAAACTTATTCAAAAAACATTTGAAACCGTAATGCTTGGTTGGGCCAATAGAATAGCAGGCGTTCTTTTATATGCATTATTGTACAGCATTATTTTTAGCGTATTTGTTTTTTACGCCGTGCAACTTCATTTTATAAACACAGCAAGTATTAATGCATCCGTAACGTATCCATACGTGCAACCTTTGGGGCCGAAAGTAATTGGGAGTTTTGGTGTTGTTATACCTTGGTTTAAAAATATGTTTACAGAATTGGAGCAATTTTTTGCTGATTTTGCCCAAAAATAAAAACGGATAGTAATGCTATTTTGTTTATTTGATTCTGTAACAAAATAAAAAATTCAATTTTATATAACAAAGAAAGCTTCTTTTTTGGGCGAAACAACGTATTTTAGCAAATTACAGAACTATACTTTAGCAGCATGGGTTACGATATAAAACAAGACGGAAAATTTTCATTCATAGAAGAAGGCAACGGTGAAACCTTGATGCTGCTGCATGGTTTGTTTGGTGCGCTAAGTAATTTTCAAGATTTAATAGAGCATTTTAGACAGCAATACAAAGTAGTAGTGCCGCTGTTACCTTTGCTAGATATGGATTTGTTACACACAAGTGTTGGTGGATTAGAAAAGTTTGTTGGTAAATTTATTGATCATAGAGGCTACCATGGCATACATTTATTAGGTAATTCTTTGGGTGGACATGTGGGTTTGGTTCATATATTAAAGCATCCAGAAAAAATAAAGTCACTCATACTTACTGGCAGCTCAGGCTTATTCGAAAACGGCATGGGCGATACGTATCCTAAACGTGGCGATAGGGAATACATAAGAAACAAAACGGCCTTTACTTTTTATGATCCTGCTATGGCTACCGATGAATTGGTGGACGAAGTATTGGAAATAACGAGCAA
This sequence comes from Ferruginibacter sp., assembly GCA_031429575.1. Taxonomy (GTDB): domain Bacteria; phylum Bacteroidota; class Bacteroidia; order Chitinophagales; family Chitinophagaceae; genus Ferruginibacter. The sequence continues at coordinate 24,028 of JANOZW010000427.1, read as the reverse complement.
TAGAATGAAGGTTATTAAAATTATAGCGTTAGCAAAAAGTGCCATTCGCAATAATTTGGGAGAAGAATTGAAAGCCATCAAACAACCAACCTGCCTTATTTGGGGCAATAATGATAACGTAACACCTCCGTTTGTGGGGGAAGAATTTCACAAGCTTATTCCAAACAGTGAATTGCATTTTATAGATAAATGTGGTCATGCTCCCATGATGGAAGTACCGCAAGAGTTTAATATCATATTAGAAACTTTTTTGGCAAAAGTAAAATCTCCTGCAACGGTTTAACGATTTCTTTTGTCTTTAATACAATAAACCAATACTAATATTAGTTTACTTTGTATAAAATATAGCTGAATGCTCACAAAAGAACTTATCAATAATGATATACCAAGGCTGCAATTGCAGGATAGTGTAGGCAAGGCGTTGCAATTGATAAACGATTTTCGTATTTCTCATTTGCCAGTAGTATCTGAAGAAACTTTTCTTGGGTTAATAAGCGAAGATGATTTACTAGATGCTGAAGATGAAAAACTACCAATTGAAGTGCTACAAAATAACTTTGTGAACGCAGCTGTGCCAGATAATGTACATTTTTTAAATGCAGTAAGCAGTAGCATTCAATTTGATACTACTGTGGTGCCGGTTGTAAATAACGAAGATGAATATGCTGGAGCCATTACAACTTCCGATTTATTGAAAACCTTGGGTAATTTTTCTGGAGCAGATGAAATTGGTGGATTGATAGTATTAGAAATGGAAAGAACACAATTTGCCATTTCTGAAATAAGCAGAATTGTAGAAAGTAATGATTGTACAATTTTACATTTAAATACTACTGTGCATCCATTAACTGGTTTGCTTACGGTTACCTTACATATTAATAAAAGAGAAATAGCGTCTGTAATAGCCACATTTGAGCGTTACGAATACAGTGTTGTTTACTCTTTTGGCAATGAAAAATTTGAGAACGAAATTGGTAGCAACTATCAAAATCTCATGAACTATTTGGATATTTAAATTCCCCTTTTACAACTTTTCAGAACTGCATTGCGTAAATTGATATATTTACGTTCATAATTTTATGTAGGCATGGCAAAAAAAATAGTACAGTCTCTTTTATATTGGGTTATTTTTTGTGTTATGCCGAGTAGCATTTTTGCGCAATCAGGTTTAGATGATTTGCAGAAAAATGATACAGCATCTATAAAAGTTTCTTCAATAAAAATTACAGGCAATAAGCGTACGAAAGGTTATATTATAGAAAGAGAAATGCAATTTAAGGTAGGCGATTATCTTAAAAAAGGAGAGATGCCAGCATCGTTTAAACAAGCTAGAACACAGGTGTACAATACCAATCTTTTCATAGAAGTAAAAATAGATTCACTGGTATTGCCAGATACAACATTGCAGGTAAATGTATATGTACGTGAGCGGTGGTACATATTTCCTACGCCTAAATTTTCTTTGATTGATAGGAGTTACAAAGAATGGATAAAAACATTTAATGCAGATTTAAACAGGGTAGTATATGGAATAGATTTTACACACTATAACTTTAGTGGGCGAAGAGACCAACTAAGCATTACACTGTTGAGTGGCTATGCAAGAAATATTTCTTTTAGTTACAGCTCACCTTACAGCAATAGTAAGCTAACAGAGGGTTTTGGTATATCTGCAAGCATTACACAAAATAAAGAAATTGGTTTTAGAACTAGTTATGACAACAAGCCACTTGTTTTTAATAAAGGAAAAGCATTAATATATACCAAAGAAGGTTTTGTAAGAGATAATTATCAAGTGGATGGTTCTTACTCTTGGCGAAGAGGTTATTTTAAAAGAACAGGCGTATCACTAGGCTTAAATTATTTGGTAGTTAATGATAGTATAACTGATATAAAATACAACCCCAATTATTTTGGAAACAAAAATACAAAACAATTTTACACCGATATTAATTTTGGAGTAGCCTATGCCAATACTGATAAAAATGCTTATCCTTTAAATGGCCTCATTTATAATTATGGTATTAGCAAAAGAGGATTGGGATTTAGCGGTGGTATAAATAGTGCAACATTGTTTGGGTCATTTGCAAAATACATTCCTCATAAACATAATTTTTTTAGCAGTATAAAATCTTCCGCTATTTTAAAAGTTCCCTTTAACCAAGCTTATATAAACCAACGTGCCATTGGATTTGGAAGTTTAAGACTTCGTGGGCTGGAGTTATACGTTATCGATGGTGTAGCAGCATTTACAACCAACTATACATTTTCTAAAAAACTTCTTTCTTTTAGAATCCCCATACCATTTAAAATAAAAGCACTGCCTTATGTACCATTTACTTTTTTTGTAAAAACATATGCAGATATGGGCTACAGCTATATTCCACAGCAATATAATACAAGATTAAACAATCGGTTTTTATACACAGGTGGCATAGGTTTAGATATTCTTTCTTTATATGATCTGGTTTTTAAAATAGAATACAGTTTTAATCAATTAGGCCAAAAGGGGTTATTTTTACAAGGTGGAGGTGGAAATTAATAACCACTAATATTTCAACAATGAAAATAGCAATATACAGCAGGGGAATAGAAAACAATCAATTGAAAGATATTGAAGGCTTGATTGCAGAATTGGAGAAGCATGGTGCGGAGCCAGTTTTCTTTCAAGATTTTTTCAATCAATTTTATTCTGCTGTTAAAATCCCTGGTAACTATTCCACTTTTACTTCTGATGGAGATTTGGATTCTTCCATAGATTGCATGATAAGCCTTGGTGGCGATGGTACTTTGCTAGATACTGTTACATTGGTAAAAGATTCCGGTATTCCTGTATTAGGCATAAACTATGGCAGACTTGGATTTCTAGCAAGCATTGGCAAAGAAGATTTACATATAGCTATTGAGGCGTTGGTAAATAGAAAATATGTTTTAGACAATAGGAGTTTATTGCATTTAGATGCAAACATTCCTATGTTTAATGATACGCCGTATGCACTAAATGAATTTACATTGCATAAAAAAGATTCCTCACCAATGATAAAAATTCACACCTATTTAAATGGAGAATTTTTAAATACATATTGGGCAGATGGGTTAATAGTAGCCACACCTACGGGTTCTACAGGATATTCACTAAGTTGTAATGGCCCTGTGGTTTTTCCTGAAAGTGCAAGCTTTGTTATTACCCCCGTAGCACCACACAACTTAAATATTCGCCCTATTATTGTACCCGATAACACCATCGTATCTTTTGAAGTAGAGGGACGAACGGATGGCTTTCTTTGCACGCTAGACAGTAGAAAAGAAATTGTATCAAAAGAAATACAACTGGCTGTAAAGAAAGAAACATTTGGTATAAACCTTATCAGATTAAATGAAAATAATTTTTTACAAACGCTGCGCAATAAATTATCGTGGGGTTTAGATAAGCGAAACTAATTATAATGCCACAAGAGAGAAGAAAAATAAAATTTGTATTTATTATATTTTGGATGTTGCTAGCTTATACTATGGCGGCATTGATATGGTGGTTTTATGAATTAAATACGCAGAATTTAATTATTAGAGAAGTAGAAATAAAAGAAATTGCTTTAAACGATGCCCAATATTTATCAAAATACAATGCCATTATTGACGAACAAAAAAGAAATAAGATACAATATATTTCAGAAGGTCTTACTTTCTTGTTGTTGATAATTGCTGGAGCTATTTATATTTTTAGAGGTTTTGTAAAAGAACTTAGGCTTGCTAAAGACCAGCGAAATTTTATGATGGCAATAACGCATGAACTTAAAACACCTATTGCTGTAGCAAAGCTAAATTTAGAAACACTGCAAAAGCATAATTTGGCTGAAAGTCAGCAAAAACAGATATTGAGCAATACATTGCAAGAAACAAATCGGTTGGATATTCTTTGTAATAATTTACTTGTATCGGCACAGATAGAAGCAGGTAAATATAATTTTGCAAGAGAAAAGCAGTGTTTTTCTGATATGATAAATGATTGTGCAGATGAATTTATAAGAAGATATCCATTAAGGGTTTTTACAAAAAATGTTACAAACGATATTTCTGTGATAGGCGATTTGTTTTTATTGCAAATAGCCATTAACAATTTATTGGAGAACGCTATTAAATATTCGCCAAAAGAAAAACCGGTTGATATAATATTAAAAAAAGTAGAAAATTGGGCACAGCTAAGCGTTACAGACGAAGGAGCAGGAGTGGCAGATACTGATAAAAAGCTTGTATTTGAAAAGTTTTATAGAACTGGTAATGAAGCTACCAAAAGAGCAAAAGGAACAGGGCTGGGATTATACCTAACAGGTAAAATTTGTAAAGCGCATAACGGAGAAATAAAAATTGAAGATAACCCCAAAGGTGGTAGTATATTTATATTAAGTTTACTCTCAGATGCTTAAATTTGTAATATGTTAGAAAAGAAAACTTCCATAATGCTGGTAGAAGATGAAGAAAACCTTCATGAAACGCTTAAGCTAAATTTAGAGCTGGAAGGGTATGAGGTTACCAGTTGTTTTGATGGAGCGCAAGCATTAAAAACCGTAGCAAAGGAGTTTTTTGATTTAATAATTTTAGATGTAATGCTTCCTGAAATAGATGGGATAGTGGTTTGCGAAACAATACGATTATCAAATACTGAAGTACCCATATTATTTTTAAGTGCAAAAAATGCGAGTGTTGATAGAGTGCTTGGGCTAAAAAAAGGTGGAGACGATTATCTTACAAAACCTTTTAATTTAGAAGAATTGCTATTAAGGGTTAGCAAACTGATTAGCAAAAGTGGAAAAATACTAAGTAAGCAAACCGTGGGTGACTTTTATGAATTTGGCGATAATAAAATTGATTTTAAAGCATCGGAATCTACTAATAAGGTTGGCGAAAAAATTGTACTTACAAAAAAAGAATTAATGCTTTTAAAGCTACTCATCGATAATAAAAATGAAGTAGTAACTAGAGAAAAAATATTACAATCTGTATGGGGATACAATGTATATCCTACCACCAGAACAATAGATAATTTTATCCTCAACTTTAGAAAATATTTTGAAGAGGATAGTCGTAATCCTCGTTATTTTCATAGTGCTAGAGGTGTTGGTTACAAGTTTACTGATTAAAAAGATTTAGGCTACGTTTTTATCAATCATTTTGATGTTATCAATCTTTCTTTTTAATACCGCATTATAGGTGCATCTTTGCATACATTTATTCCGTACGTCTCTCAAAGCAGTTTATATAATGATCATTCTCGTATTTTTCCTTACCCATTGGTTTCTTTCTTTATTTTGTCAAACATTTTTTTTACATCGTTACGCATCGCATAAGATGTTTACCATGAACAAATTTTGGGAACGTTTTTTTTACGGCTTTACGGTAATTGTACAAGGTTCATCTTTTTTAAACCCTCGTGCTTACGCTATTATGCACAAAATGCATCATGCGTATAGCGATACTGAGAAAGATCCACATTCTCCACACTTTTTTAAAGATGTGTGGCAAATGACTATGCAAACAAAAGATATTTACATGAACTATGCTAAATATAATTTGCAACCTGAAAAAGCATTTAGAGGAAGTTATCCTGAATGGAAGTTTTTAGATAAGATAACCAATTTATGGATGTTTCGCATTGGCTTTGGGGTTTTGTATTTTTTATTTTATTTAAAATTTGCAACTGCTTGGTGGATGTTTGTTTTATTGCCTATACATTTTTTTATGGGACCTGTACATGGTGCTATTGTAAATTGGTGTGGTCATAAGTATGGCTATAGCAATTTTGATAACAATGATCACAGCAAAAATTCTTTACCATTAGATTTTTTATTGATGGGAGAATTGTTTCAAAATAATCATCACAAAAGCCCTAACAGTGCAAACTTTGCTAAAAAATGGTTTGAATTTGATCCTACATATCCTGTAATTGTGTTATTGAATTGGCTGCACGTTATCAAGCTTAGAAAAGTAGTATAACTATTTTTTATCATCATTATAATTTTAATTACTAAGCTCAATGTAAAAATCGTATATTGAATTGTATGATAAAATTATTTTTTGCTTTATTATTATTACTAGCATCTTTACTAATTATTTTTCCTGCCCCCAATGGTTTTTTATGGAAGGTTGCAGTTGGCTTTACTAATTTTCCTTATATGCCAATGTTGTTGGCGCTGATATTGACTTTTGTAGGAATAAAAACTTCGAAATTTGGTATTCCCATTTCAGTAATAAGTATTATTTCTTTTATAATTTTTTCTCTACCTATTATTGAAGTATTTAAAAAGAAAACTGATTTAGCAGAAATAAAAAAAATATTTTCTGTAAAAAATGAGTCCGTATTACCATCCGTTTTTAGTTTTACAAAAATGTTTGGGAGAAATGAAAAAGTGAATTTTAAAACAATCGTTTATAAAAATATCGACACAAAAAATTTAACACTCGATTTTTATGCCTCAATAAATAATAAACGGTCTCCGCTTGTAATCGTTATCCATGGTGGCTCTTGGCAAAGTGGAGACAATAAACAGTTGCCAGAACTCAATAGTTATCTAGCAGCTAAAGGATACAATGTAGCAGCTATTAACTACAGGCTTGCTCCCGCATACAAAGCACCTGCTCCAGTAGAAGATACAAGAGATGCCATTAACTTTTTTATTGCCAATGCAGCTATATATAATATAGATACGAATAACATTGTATTAATTGGTAGAAGTGCAGGAGCACAAGTAGCATTATGCGCTGCATATAATTTTAAGTTGCCAAATATAAAAGGCGTAATAAGTTATTATGGGCCTGCAGATATGGTATGGGCTGGGCAATTACCCGCCAATGCAGGCGTGTTAGACAACAATGAAATTTATAATGATTACTTAGGTGGATTGTATAAAGATGTTCCCGAAAAATTTAAGGAAGTAAGTGCCGTGCAGCAGGCAGATAGCTTATCTCCACCTACATTGATGATTCATGGAAAAATTGACCCGTTGGTATTTCATATTCACCCAGAGCATTTGCAAAAAAGATTAAATGAATTAAAAGTGCCCAATTATTATCTAGAATTTAATTATGCTACACACGGTTGTGATTATAGTTTAAAAAGCCCGGCAGGGCAAGTTGGCACATATGCGATAATGCATTTCTTACAATCTGTAATAGAAAAAGGGAAGTAGAAAAAATATTTTCTCCTTCCCTCCGACTCTATCATCCTAAGATGAAAATTACAATGTAGCAGTAGTAGCTTCAGCTTTTACAGCTTTATCTTTGCAACATCCAGCTTTTTTTGCAGATGCATCTTTAGTACAACAAGTTTTAGACTTTGCACATTTTTTCTTGTTCTTTTTTCCACCATCAGCAAAGGCTGCACCAGTTACTAATAACGCTGCTGTAGCTAATAAGAATACTTTTTTCATGTTTAATTTTATTTTAAGTGTTACTAATCCGATATAAAAATATTGGTATTTGTTGATATAAGTACAGAAAAGTTGTTAAAATATTCTATAAAGTACCAATTACGGTTATACCGCCTTGTACTACATCATTTATTTTTACGTTCAAAATAGTACCAACGGGCAACAATAAGTCCACCCTACTCCCAAATTTTATAAACCCAAACTCTTCCGTTTGTTTTACTTTAGCGCCTACTTGTAAGTAGTTTACAATACGTTTTGCCACTGCACCGGCTATTTGCTTTACCAATATTTCCTTATCGCCTTTTTTTATTACTACAGAATGACGTTCGTTTTCAGTAGATGATTTTGGGTTCCAAGCTACTAAATACTTGCCTTTATGATATTGGTTGTAAACTACATCTCCACTTATTGGGTTACGATTTACGTGTACATTAAGCGGGCTCATAAACACAGAAACCTGCAATCTTTTTTCTTTAAAATATTCTTCATCCACCGTTTCTTCTATTACCACCACTTTACCATCGGCAGGGCAAATAATTTGACCATCATTTACAGTAAGTGTACGATTGGGTATTCTAAAAAAAGATACAATAAACAATACAAAAGCAAGGGTTACAAAAAAGAATAAAATGCAAAGCCAAGGCAGTGATGCAGCAAAAAACCAACGCATAAGCATATTTAATGCAATAAAAACAATGGTAACAATGGCTATAGATTTGTAACCTTCTTTATGTATTGTCATAATGATTCTCTGTTTTTTGGAACGGCGAAGTTAAAGCAATTCGGTGGTAATTATTTTCTCAAAATCTGAAGGAGTTAAGATTTTTGCCGTTTTAAAAGGATTGAGTTCTAATAAATATTTATCGCCTGTTATAAGATAATCTGCTTTTGAAATATCGATTAAATCTAGTAAGAAATTATCTTTTGGGTCTCCGCTTATGAAATGTATTGGCTTGATTACAATATTTTCTGCGGACGTTTTTAGCAGGTCTATTAATAATTCAACATGAAACGGAGTAAAATATTTTTGCAATTTTTCCCTTCCAGTTACATCAACTATCTCTTCCAATAATTCATCTGTAACTATAATATTGATAGATGAATCTTTTATGTAATTAATAATGGTAGAAAGTCTTTTACCTATCAAAAAACTAACCCAAACATTTGTATCAAATATGACTTTAATGTTTTTTGCGGTCATATCGTTGCTGTCTTGCTATTTCTACTTCTTCGTTTATAGTTTCTTCGCTCAGTTCATCTGTTTTAAATACCTCCAATAACTTTCCAAGCTTATCTCCAAAACTTTCCTTTTCAAGCTCTTTAGATAACATAATTTTTTCTTCCTTTGGCAATTGTTTTACCAAAGAAAGCACTTGGTCATACGTTAAATCTATTTGCAATGAAGTTTGCATACTTTTGTTTTCTCAAATTTACGAAAAATTACACAACAAAAACCTGCACATACAACCATACAAATGGTGATGCCACAAGTAAAGAATCGAACCTATCTAAAAAACCACCATGCCCGGGCATAAATGTACCGCTATCTTTTACACCTGCAAGTCGTTTTATTTTACTTTCTAATAAATCGCCAAGGGTGCCAAATACAGCGCATATGGTAGCTATAGCCACCCAATGTTTTACTGCAAGTGATTGTGCCACTGGCAAAAAATAACCAAGCAAACCCATTACGATTAAGCAAAGTACAGCACCACCAATCGTACCTTCCCATGTTTTTTTAGGTGATATTTTGGAGAAGGGTGTTTTGCCAATAAATGAACCAACGATGTATGCCATGGTATCGTTTATCCAAATAGAGAAGATTATAGATATTGCCACCATATATCCAACACATAAAGAACAAGTATTAGGTCTATCAAAACAAATACCTTCATAAATCCAAATAAGCATACCAATAGAAATAGATATATACAAAACTCCAAATAAAGCAGTAAACGAAGCTTTGGAAAAAATTTCTCCTTTCATTTTAATAATAACCCCAATTAACAAAACGAAACTTAAAATGCCGAAGCTTACTATAAAATAATTCCAAATTTCAAACCCATAATACATGTTTTGAAAAAAATAAATACTTAAACATATTGCAAACCCTCCAGCTGTTAAGGATGCCTTATAAATAGGCAGGAACTGTTTATTATAAATTTTCTCAACCAGTTTAAAATACTCTACCCAACATCCAAAGTGTATTGCAGACATTAGTATAAGAAAACTCCACATATTCCACAGCAACCCCACCAGCATTAACGCCGCAAAAACCACTGCAGTTAATGCCCTTGTTTTAAAAACTTCTTTGTTTAAAGCCACGCTTAGTTATTTTGAAAATGAGTAATGGGTTCTTTGGGTAAAGATGCTGCTACTAGCATTCTTTCTTCGCCTTCTATTTTTGCTTTATTTTTTGCAGAGTATTTTGTGAGTATAAAAAACAACCCCATAAGTGCTACAATGCCTATTATGCTTAAGCTCCAGTGTACATGAGGGTCTATTTTGTCTAGCTCTACTTTTCCAGTTTTTAAACGCATGGCATACAAGGCCGTAAGTGCAAATGCATTATTTAAAAAATGTGCAATAATATTTACCCATATGTTTTTTGTTTTGTAAAACATCAAGCCAAGCGCAAAACCCAATACTGCTCTGCTCAAAAATAAATAAACTGACAAATGGATTAAACTAAAAATAAGCGATGTAATAACAATAGCAACAATTGGTTTTTGCAACCAGCGCACCAAAAGATTTTGTATAGTGCCTCTAAAAAAAACTTCTTCAAACATAGCAGGAAAAAAAGCCATAATAAATAATGCAATAATATACTCTTGCATACTTTTTAAATTGCTTAATGCCACAGTTTGCTGTGCATATAAATCCTCCATACGTTTTGCCATAGCATTAAAACTAGGAAAATGCGATACGACATATTTTGTAAAATCTTCCAATGGTGATGCGGCAATAGCGGCAGCATACATAATCATAAAAGCCAATAACACTTGAAACACATTTATATGTTTGCTAAAACCTAGCCAGTGAAAACTTTTTCCATTGCTAAAATAATTCCACAGCACAGCGGGTATAAACATTAATACAAAAGTGCTTATTACTTGCATAGCTCTTGCCATACCAACATTTTCTGGCGCCATCATGGCTTTCATTGTTGCATCGGCATCCATTATCGATTTACCAGCTGGCAACATTTGCATGGCAAACAATAATTGCACACCTAATACTAAAATAAAACCAAGCCCTAAAAACGCAAACAAAAAGCCCATCTGCCCCCAACCTGTAAAACCTTTTATACTTCTGTATTCCATAAACAAAATAGTTAATGATTCTTGTATTTTAGTTATTGTAAATCTATTGCATAATAAAAGCAACATTGAAAAACTGAACTTGAACGGAGTCCCGCCTTATGCGGGACCAATGAGGCCCAATCATAGCTTCTCGGTTTGCAAACAAAAAATAACAATTGCACAATTTTTATAGAAGAACCAAATTAATAGTAAATTTGCACGCAATATACTCATTTCCCACTTTTTGATGAGGTAGTTTATTATAAGTGGTTGAGTAAAATATGCAAATATGCAAATGTGCAAATATGCAAATAAAAACTTTGAACATTCAACCTTGAACTTTTTAACTATGCCATCAATAGGCCACATACAGTTACCCGAGTTTCCACTACTACTTGCACCTATGGAAGATGTGAGTGATCCACCATTTCGTGCCGTGTGCAAGGATAATGGTGCAGATGTGATGTACAGCGAGTTCATCAGCAGCGAAGGTTTGATTAGAGATGCTATGAAGAGTTTGAAAAAACTCGATTTTTCGGAAGAAGAACGCCCGTTTGCTATACAAATTTTTGGTGGCGATGAAGAAGCCATGGGGCAAAGTGCTGCTATTTGCGAAGCGGTGAATCCAGATTTTATTGATATCAATTATGGTTGTCCCGTAAAAAAGGTAGCACTAAAAGGTGCCGGAGCAGGGGTTTTAAAAGATATTAATTTAATGGAGCGCCTCACAAAATCTGTTATTGCAAGTACAAAATTACCTGTAACCATTAAAACAAGATTGGGTTGGGACGATGCTACAAAAAATATTGAAGAAGTAGCCGAGCGCATGCAAGACATAGGCGTGGCGGCAATATCTATACACGGGCGTACACGCAGCCAACTCTACAAAGGCGAAGCAGATTGGACACTTATTGCTAAAGTAAAAAATAATCCACGCATTACCATTCCGGTATTTGGCAATGGCGATATTGATAGCCCACAAAAAGCAAAAGAATACAAAGAAAGATATGGTGTGGATGGTATTATGATTGGCCGTGCTGCTATTGGTTACCCATGGATTTTTAGAGAGATAAAACATTTTCTTGCTACAGGCGAAGTGTTACCATCACCAACTTTGGAAGAACGCATTAGGGTTTGCAAAACACACCTCGATAAATCTATTGATTGGAAAGGACCGATTGTAGGCATCAACGAAATGCGCCGCCATTATACCAATTATTTAAAAGGATTACCAGGCATAAAAGATTTTCGCTTACGCCTTGTAACACTTAACCACCCTAACGAAATACACGAAGTGCTAGATGAAATAACTGCGCATTACAAAGATTACAGTTTTGAAAGGACGCCAATCGAGTTGATAGATTATCATGAGAATTGTCCGTTGTAGATAGATGTTAGATGGTTAGATTTTAGACATGAGATTTGACTCTACTCATTTAAGTTTTTTTATTTTTTTTGGCGGTGAGTGACAAATCTTTGTTGAACATTTGTTCGGGCTATCCGTTACAATCTTTTTTCGTTCCTCAAAAAGGATTTCCACTTCTATCCCGCCGCTCTTCATCAGTAAATCATTTTTCAGCTTTTATTTTGCAATAAATTGTGTTTTCTATGTGTACGTATGTTTCTATGTTCCTATGTGTTTAAAAAATAATTAATTAAGCCTAAAAAAATATAACTTCATACTAATGAAAAAAATATTCTTTCTTTTTATATTTTTATTAAGCATCATTACAACCCACGCACAATTAAATTGGAAACGTGTTGATACCTTCCAAACCCAATTACCACAAGGCATACAACTTTTTTATACCAACGACAGTATAGATGATAAACCTAACATTGCTTATTACATAGAAGCAGATTTAAACAATCTCGATTTAGTTTTTGATGTAGATACTACTTTTAATAGAAGATTAACGCCAACAGAGTTTTATAAAAAAAATAATGAACCGCTTGTAGTTGTGAATGGCACTTTTTTTTCTTTTAAAACAAGTCAAAATTTAAATACAATTATAAAAAATGGCAAACCAGTTTCATACAATGTGCCTACAACAAAAGGCAGAGGCAAAGATTCTACAGCACAAGTAAAAATGTATCGAAGCGCATTAGGTATTTATGCAAATAGAAAAGCGGATGTAGCATGGATACAAAGTGATACAGCATTACATGTTGGTGCAAGTCAACAACCAATAAACCCTATAAATGAAAAAGCCATTTCAGCAAACAAATTAAAAAGAAACAAACGAAAGCTTAATCGAAAATTTAAAACTTGGGATGTTGAAACAGCCATTGGTGGTGGGCCTGTATTGATTCAAAATGGCGAAATAAACATTGCCAATAATGAAGAATTATTATTTGCAGGAAAAGGAATGTATGATAAAAATCCACGTACAGCAATGGGTTATACTGCCAATGGCAAATTAATTATTCTCGTTATTCAAGGTAGGTTTCCTGCAAAAGCAGAAGGCGCAGATTTAGTACAAGAAGCCGTTATTTTACAACAACTCGGTTGTGTAGAAGCATTAAATTTAGATGGCGGCGGTAGTAGCTGTATGCTTGTAAATGGCAAAGAAACCATTACCCCAAGTGATAAGACTGGGCAGCGAGCTTTGCCTGCTGTTTTTATGATAAGGCGTAAATAAAAAGGAGAACACTTTCGCATTCTCCTTTTCAAAAATTTTAATTTAAATTATTTACCTCCACCCATTTTCGCTTCTATGCTCAATGTAGCATGTGGTACTGCACGCAATCTTGCTTTGTCTATTAATTTGCCAGTAATACGACAAACACCGTACGTTTTATTTTCTATTCGCATCAATGCTTTCTCAAGATGATCTACGAAAGTAATTTGGCGACTTGCCATTTGGCTTAGCTGCTCTCTTTCCATACTCAAGCTACCATCTTCCATTGTCATATATCTTCCATCACCTTCATCACCTCCCATATCATCTTTACGAGTAATTAAACCTTGCAAATAAGACAATTCTTTTTTAGCAGAACCCAATTTGCGTTGTATTAATTCTTTGAACTCCATTAAATCAGAATCGCTGTACATTACGATAGATGCTCCAGGGTCAACTGGCGCTTTATCTAACACAGATTTTGTAAAATCTGGTTCGTATTTACGAGACGTTTTCGTATTTATTTTGGGCATTACCAACGGCTTCTTCACTTCCGGTTTGGCAGGCGCTGCTTTTACTGCTTTTGCTTTGTCTTCCGCTTTTTTTGCTGCTACTGCTTTTGCCAATGCTTTTTGGTGATCAGGTTTTGGCTCTGCCACTACTTTTGCTGGTGTTGCTTTTGCAACTACCTTCTTTGTTTCTATCTTTTTTGTCAATGGTTTTGTTTGTGTTTTTGTGGCAACTACTTTTGTAGCTACAGGTTTTGCTACCGCTTTCTTAATTTGTTTCACTGGTGCCTTTGCTACTGGCTTTGCTGCTGGTTTAGCTACTTTTTTAGGGGCAACTTTTGCTATCGGCTTTTTAGCCACTGCTTTCGCAACTGGTTTACTTGCCGCTTTTTTAGCAGGTGCTGCTACTTTCTTTGCTACAACTGCTTTTTTAGCAGGTGTCACTTTCTTTGTTGCTGGAGCTGCTTTTTTAGGAGCTGGCTTTTTTGCTGCTGCTTTTGCAGCTGGTTTTTTAGTCGCCATAATAACTATGCTTTACTTTTTTAAAACATTCATTGTTAATGTAGATTCATTTACCTCAACTTGTATTCCATCAACTATTTGTGGTAAAAAGTCAATGGAATCCGCTAATATTTCGGCGCAAATGTACGATTTATATTCCATTATTGATGCTTGTAAGGCTTCATTTTCTGCTATCTGCACTGAAATACGGTCAGTTAGCTCAAAACCACTCTCTTTTCTGATTGTTTGTACCTTATTTACAAACTCACGAGCATTTCCTTCTTTTTGCAACTCATCTGTAATGGTAATATCTAACGCTACCGTTAATGGCCCTTTTATGGCAATTTCATAACCTGGTATTTCATCTGTTATTACATCAATATCTTCTGCATTTATATTTATTTGTTCTTCATCCTTCGCTATTGAATCATCTTTTAATATATAGTTGCCTTCTTGTACTTTTGCTATAGTAGCATCATCCATTTTTTCTATCTCCGTTGCTGCCCACTTCATTTTTGCACCCAATCGCTTACCCAAGGTTTTAAAATTGGCTTTTGCCTTCTTGCGAATAAAATCATTATCAGCTGCTAATATTTCTATTTCTTTGATATTGGTTTCTGTTTTAATAATATCTTCTATCTGCTTTATATTAGCAATCATTTCGGCATCCTGCGCTGGTATAAATATTTTTTGTAGCGGTTGGCGTACTTTTATGTTTACTTTTTTGCGAAGCGATAATACCAAAGAAGAAGCATCTTGCGCCAATTGCATTCTTTTTTCCAAAGAAGCATTTATAACGGTAGCATCAGAAACAGGGTACAAACTATGATGCACCGAAGCGTCTTCCATTCTTCCCGTAATATTGTTTAAGTTGCTATACAACCAATCTGCAAAAAACGGTGCTATTGGTGCTATCAATTTGCTAATGGTTTCCAAGCATTCATACAAAGTTTGGTAAGCTGCTATTTTATCATGCTCATACTCACCTTTCCAAAAACGACGACGGCATAAACGCACATACCAATTGCTCAATAAAGAATCTACAAATTCTTCAATAGCCCTACCCGCTTGTGTAGGTTCGTAAGCATCAAAATTTTCTGTTACTTCTTTTATCAATGAGTTTAAAGAAGATAATATCCATTGGTCTATCTCTGGTCTTTCATTTAATGGAATGTATTTTTCTTTAAACGTAAACGAATCTACATTGGCATACAATGCAAAAAATTGATAGGTATTATAGAGTGTGCCAAAAAACTTACGTTGTATTTCTTGTATGCCAGCTTCATCAAATTTCAAGCTGTCCCAAGGGCTAGCGTTGGTTATCAAATACCAACGAGTAGCATCTGCACC
This sequence comes from Ferruginibacter sp., assembly GCA_031429575.1. GTDB lineage: Bacteria > Bacteroidota > Bacteroidia > Chitinophagales > Chitinophagaceae > Ferruginibacter. The sequence goes on along the minus strand of JANOZW010000427.1, from coordinate 8,321 downwards.
ATAATTATTTATGGTAGCAAAAGGATCAACAATATTGCCTAATCTTTTACTCATTTTTACGCCATTTTTATCCAACACCAAACCATTGCTCACTACGGTTTTGTATGCCACACTGCCAAACAATAAACTGCCCAATGCATGCAATGTATAAAACCAACCCCTAGTTTGATCTACACCTTCTGCTATAAAATCTGCTGGAAAAGCGGCATTTTCTACGCCACCATATAATTCAGAATTTTTATCTTTTGCATGATACTTCCAAAAATTTTCTGTGTTTAGTTCCCCGTACTCATTGCTACTTGCATCTGGCAATCCCCACTGAGCATAAGGCATAGCGCCACTGTCAAACCAAACATCAATGAGGTCATCTACACGTACATAAAGATTAGGGTCTTCTAAATTTCCTCCTCTACAAAAAACTACACTGTCAATATAGGGTTTATGAAAATCGAATGTTTTTAAAAACTCTTCGTCTATTTTAGTTATATATTTTTCAATTAAACTTAAGCTAAATCGGTATTCAATTAATGACTTTTTATTAAACTTTTCCTTTCCATTAAATTTCTCTTGCAAGAATTCAAATGGAACATAAGAGTATGAATTATTTCTTACAATTTCATTTCTTCCTTCAATTTTTAATTTCAACTCTATATTACCACTAATAATATCCTCATTCAGTTTTTCAAAGTCAACATAAAATCCTTCACATTCATGTCCTAAGAGGTTTTCATTACCTTTTGCGTTGGTTTTAATTAAATCATTTTTTTGCCCAACACATATTTGGTCATATGGGCTGGTAAATCTCTTGTCATCCATAAAACTTCTATCGGTTCCATGAACTTCGGTATCAATTTCTAAATCGACTTCGCCACATTTCCAAATAGGCAAGGGTGTTCCCCAAAAACGAGAGCGACTCAAATTCCAATCCACCATATTCTCCAACCAATTACCAAAACGGCCAGTGCCTGTGCTGGCTGGTTTCCAATTAATGGTTTTATTTAGCACCACCATGGTATCTTTTGCAGCAGTGGTTTTTATAAACCAAGCATCTAGCGGATAATAAATAATTGGTTTATCAGTACGCCAACAATGCGGGTAACTGTGTTCATATTTTTCTACTTTAAATGCACGGTTTTCGTATTTCAGTTTTACAGAAATATCTACGTTTACATCCACATAATCTTTATCGTCTTTGTAGTTTTTTACATAGCGTCCACTAAAATCTCCACAGCCTTCTACAAATTTCCCTTCTCTATCTACAAGGGTTAAAATGCCTAAATTATTTTTCTTACCTACACGGTAGTCATCTGCACCAAATGCAGGCGCAGTATGTACGATACCTGTACCATCTTCGGTAGTTACAAAATCGCCAAGTATTACTCGGAATGGTTTTGCATCCGGTGTTATTTCTTGTATTTTTTCAAATGTATTTGCATTGCTTGGTAAAAGCTGCTCATATTGAACACCATTTAATTCACTTCCTTTAAACTCAGCTATTATTTTCCATGGAATAACTTTATCTGCATCTTTGTATGCAGCAAAATCTCCATCTTTTCCTTCTTCTTTCAAATATTTCCCTACAAGATTTTTTGCAAGAATAATATTGTTGGGTAAATAGGTGTAAGGGTTAAATGTTTGTACCAATACATAATCAATATTTGCCCCTACTGTTAATCCAAGGTTAGAAGGTAATGTCCATGGTGTAGTTGTCCAAGCCATGAAAAATATTTCACCACCCTTACTTTCAATCTCTGCGGCTATTTTAGCGCCTTGTCCACTGCCCACTACCCACTGCCCACTTGCCACTTTAAACATCACCGTCGCACTCGTATCCTTCACATCTTTATAAGTACCCGGTTGGTTAAGCTCATGCGAGCTCAAGCCTGTACCCGCCGCAGGCGAGTATGGTTGTATGCTCACACTTTCGTACAAATAATCTTTTTTGTACAATTGGCTTAAGCACCACCACAGCGTTTCTATATATTTGTTTTCAAAAGTTACGTAGGGTTTTTCAAGGTCTACCCAATAGCCCATTTTTTGGGTAATGTCGTCCCACTTATCTTTAAACTGCATTACAACCTCACGGCATTTTTTATTATAATCTTCTACCGTTATTTTTTTACCAATATCTTCTTTTGTTATGCCAAGCATTTTTTCTACACCCAATTCTATCGGCAAGCCATGTGTATCCCAACCACCTTTTCTTTTTACCTGAAACCCTTGCATGGTTTTATAACGGCATACTAAATCTTTTAATGTACGGCTAATAACATGGTGTATGCCTGGCATACCATTGGCACTTGGCGGCCCTTCATAAAATACAAAAGGTGTTTTTCCTTCACGCAGTACTACACTTTTTTTAAAAGCATCTGTAGTAGCCCATTTTTGCAGTATTTCTTCGCCTATATTCGGAAGATTTAGTTGTCCGTAAGTTTGATATCCCACACTCATCTAGTTTTTGTTTATTTTTTAGTTGGCGAAGGTACTTAAATCTATGGGTTTCACCCATAGTTATGCAAAGTAAACCCCGTTGCGGTTGGTTGGGCAAGCATATGTTTATTTACGGCTTATAGGTTTCTTGAAAACATATAGAAACTTACAAAAAATATTTTACTCTGATAACATAACAAATATGCAAAACATTATTGTGTGCAAGTATCATTATGTTATATTTTTAAAACTTATTCACAAAATTCGGCGTTGGCATAGTATTGGGAACTATTATATTATAATCAAAAAGGGTAATTATTACATTTATTATAAGAAGCTGGTTTTAGGGTTTTATTAGGGAAAACGGGGGCATTTTTGCTCCCGTTTATGTTATGCCTTAATATCACTTTATGGAAAAAGTAAAAACATTCATCTCAGATGCATATTTACTTTTATGAACAAAATACTCTGCTTAGCTGTTTTACTTACGGCTTGTTACTCTAAAGAAAAGAAAGAGACTTCCATTGCACATCACACAGTCGTTTCATCAGCAAGAAGTATAAACTACGACTCGTGTAAAAAAGCCATTGCTATTATAAAACGGCAACATAAAACCCAATGGGCAAAATTATCAAATGCAGAAAAAGAAAAATGTTTTGCCAATGCCGTAACCAATACCATAGCACCTGCTTGGCTAGGTACAAAATGGGATTTTAATGGTATAACAGAAGTGCCCCAGCAAGGAAAAATTGCCTGTGGTTATTTTGTTACCACTGTTTTGAGAGATGCAGGCTTACCCATTGCTAGGGTAAAAATGGCACAATGTGCATCGGAGCAAATGGTAACAACGCTGGTACAAGATAAATATGTAAAACGTTTTAGCAATATTGGTTTGGATAATTTTATGGCCTATTTAAAACTAAACGGGTTTGGCTTATACGTTATTGGTCTAGATAACCATACAGGATTTATTTTTAATGATGGATTGGATATTTGGTTTATACATTCCACATTTATTGGGACAGCAGATGTGCAAAGAGAAAAAGCAGCGGGAAGTACTATTTTGAAAAATAGTAAGTATAGAATTGTAGGGAAGATAAGTGCAGATGAAAAAGTGTTAGAAAAATGGATAGATAACTAAACTACCTCAACAACAACTCACAAGGTTTTATACCCGTTTGTTTTTTAAACGCAGTACTAAAATGTGATATAGAAGAATAGCCTAACAAATGCGAAACTTCTGTAACACTCAATCCTTTTTCGTACAACAAATATTTTGCATGCTCCATGCGTTGGCTTTGGTAGAAATCAAAAATGGTAGTGCCAAAAATCTCTTTAAAACCTTTTTTTAAATAACATTCGTTTATGGCAACTTTACGGCTAAGCGCCTTTATGGTAATGGGTTCGCCAATGTGTTGCAATAAAATTTTTCTTGCATTAATTATCTTTTCTCTATCCTCCGCATTTTCTAAAAACTTACAAGTAAATGTTAGTTCTTCTTTTTCGCCAAGCATACAATCCATGCTATACAACAACAACATTTGCATTTGCGCATTTACAAAAATATTAGCCGAGCTATCTGTAAATGTATGGTTAAGCAACGCCTCTATCACCATTCTAGTTTTGCCGCACAATGGTAATATTTTACTAAACGAACTGGTATGTTTAAAGGCAATTACATCTTCTGAAAGTGTTTGAGTATTTTTATTGGCTTTGGCAAATTGTTGCAAGTAAGATGGTGAAAAACTAAAACTTAATACATCAATACTATCCACTTTATCTGAACAATTATAGGTGCCGCTCAGCTTGCAAGAATCGCATTCTGTTTGTTTTTGTTTGCAATACACATTGCCACTTACACAAAACTTTAGGTTAAGCATATTTTCCGAAGCATCATTCTTTACATATTGGTACTCTAAAATACCAGTATCATCAATAGACCACTGCGATAATTTGCGGTATCTTTTTATAGAGTAAGTTATAGAACCTGGCACACTACGTTCCACTTCATGCAATACTTCCAACTCATTATACAAAATGGGTTGTTTTTGTGCGGTAGCTAATATGTCGTTTCCAAGTACTTTCATTGCAAATGCAAAATTAAACAAGTATTGGCAAATGAATATACGTTATTGGAAATTTAACAAAGTTGTTGTTTAAACATTAATAGAAGGGTAGATAGGTTAATTTACAGGCGTAATATACAATAATACAGAGCTATAAGGTCTTGCAGTCGTGTACTTATCATTCATAATAAAATACCCATCCTTATATGCTGCAATAGCCTCCCAATTATGGCTCATATATTCTACTGGAAACTCCCAAATTGGCTCCCAAGTAAATTTATAGTTTTTATATTTAAGCTTTACCAACCGACAATAACTTTTGTAGCCATATCCATCTCTAATCAATTTGTCATTGGCCTTGTCTTTTTTACTTACTCGATATACTGTATCCTCTCCATCACCTTTATAAAAAAAATTGATAGCGGTAAATGTATTTTTGCTTGTTTTAGTAATATCTGTAATGCGAAATGGTATTTTTTCCACGGTAGGCAGTTGATACATCACACTCGTAAGTGTAGTAGGTGTAACTGCAATTGCAAGGTTTTTTTCTGGAAACCAATTGTATTCAAAAAAATTAAGCACAGTTTTATCAACCATTGCCATGGCTTCAAAGCCAGCGTTGTAAATATGGCTATTGTTTTTATCTATTGGTTTTGGTAATGGCGACATAAATTTTATGTCTAGCTCCACAGTACTGTCTTTTAAAATGCCTTTTAGTAAGTAACAATTATTAGAAGGTGTGGCTGTTTCAACTGTTAGATATACTTCGTTGTCTTCCATCAATATTGCTTCTAACCCTTCATAATCATCGCCCAACACATTCATCTTATTTCGCATTGCTGCTAAATTGGTAATGGTATATTTTTTAAACGGTAATACAAAAGAAGTATCCATTATTTTACGATCAATATCTGCCGTTTTTATAGCATATAATTTAGCCTCTCTATTATCTTGGAGCCTACTTTCCGACATTAAAAAAAGAGCTTCTTTGTATATACACATGCCTGAAAATTGATTGTCATAATACTCAATTTCTGAGGGCAGGCTTAGTTTTTGAACGGTAAAATCTTTTTGCTGGGCATGTGTGGTAACTACAATAAAAAAAGCAATAAAAAAGAGAGTACGTTTCATGTATTCAAAAAAGTTGGTACAAATATAATAGAAGAACTTATATTATTTTTCAAGTAATTGGACAATACTTTAATATACATAAAGTTTATACATTTAAGAAAACTTGAAAATAATGAAGTAATTGTTATTGCCGTAATATATTGAATCAAATATTGGATATTATTTATTTTTTAAAATATTATGCCAAATAAGTACCCAATCTCCTTAATTTGTTGTAGTACTATTTTAAGTATAATTGTTTTAATTCATCAGATAAAAAACATTTTGCAACCAATGCTTCTACTTCTATTGTTTTAGATAAAAACAAAGCAAAAAACTGTGTAATTCTTTTGGGCACCAACCCTATTTTAATACCAAAGTCGTAAAAGTCTTGATAGCAATGATAGCCATAAACGGCAAAGCTTGGGTGCTCATGATCACCACCATACAAACTATCTTCTAATGCAAAATCGTTGTCTTCCAAATGCAAGCGTGTACACAATAAATCATATGCGGGTGCAAATTGGTATTGCCCATCTTGCAAGTAATCTATTACTGAAAAGTTTTTTAAATGTGCATCGCCATTACTAAACAAATAATTAAACACATAAAGCTTAAATAAATTTTCTTTTGCAATTAACGGTGTAGGTAAAAAAGCATCAATTGCATTTGCCATTTCTAAATAACTACTCTCATATTTAAAATTTTTATTCCCTTGGTTTTCGCTTGTCTTTTGCAATAAACTTGCAAAATCTTCTTTAAGACACCTATTGCCATCAGGCATTATATCAAAACGTTTGGTAATGTAGGCAGGCTCATCATCTGCAAAAAAAATTAAGCCATTTTTAGCTACATCAAGCTTATACACTTGGCTAGCAATTTGCATGGTTACATGTTCATTAGCTGGCACAAATTCTACATTATCTAAATCGGTGGGTATGGGTTTTAAAATATACTCTCCCATTTTATCTGTAAGTACAAGTTCTTTTTTTTCTAACCGCATAGAAAATTTTTCTTGCACTCCCGATATGGATATTCGTGTACGATTTTCTGTAAGTAGTTTTCGTTGTTCTTTTTTTGCATCTGTTACAACATATTTTAAAGCATGCGATACCTTTTTACCAGCAAATAAATGGCGCAAGGCTTTGGGACTATACGTTGTATAACCTTCTTGTAGTGTACTTAGGCAAATATTTAATTCAATCATTTTTTATTACTTTAAAATTCTTCTACTCTTATGGCACCAATTGTTTCGTGTGCAGCTGTTTTTAATAAAAAAGTAAAATGGTCTTCTTCATCTATTTTTAAATAAATACTTTGCAGTTTTTTATTGCTGCCTTCGCTCAACAAATTAAAGAAGAAGGGAAATAAAAAATCAGCCGTATATTTTTTTGTGGTTTTAGGCAAGGTTAAACTGATGGCAGGTTTTGTGCTATCTACAAAATAAATATCATCATACTCAAATATATACATACCATCATCTTGCTTTGAGATAATGCCTGCTAGCGTATTGTTGTTATATACCTTTCCCCGTTTCATGTATTCATTTTATTATTGCATTTACTATCCGCTAATCATCTTTTGGGTTAGCATCTATGGTTTTATTTCTACGCATTTCATCGCTCATTTTTTTTGTGGTTAAGCTTAAGTCTAAACCTACAATACCTGCGACTTTTAGCCAATTGGCAATAGAGACTCCCGGCTTGCCTTTTTCAATAAATCGTACTGTAGCATCACTTATGCTTGCAATGGCCGCTATGTCTAATTGTGTTAGCCTAAGCTGCTCCCTTCTGTTAGCAATTTGCTTACCGAGTTTTATAAGTTGTTCCATTTTTGTTGCATTAAAACCGAACTATATTTCGGTTTTCTATTTTTGTAGAACAAATGTACACACAAAAAAAATATATCTGCATGCTCAACCGAAGTATATTTCGTAAATGAGTTCACATATGTGTACAATTTTGATATTTTTACACAAAACAGTAATATACTTCGGTTTTAGTTTTTAATATTAATATCTACATTCATGCTAACCATATTAGCACAATCTCAAGCAAATGCTTAGCAATTTTTTTCATAATCCCGCAAAATAAAATTGAACCTAGCCTTAAAAAAGTACTACAAAAACTTTATTTACTTATGTACTATTTCAAAAAAGTAACCCAAAAAAAATAATATGTCGATGCGGAAAACATGTGTGTAAGTCGTTAAAAATATGCCCTTTTTTATACCAAAAACGACCTCAAAAACCGTAACTTCGCCCACATTCGATTTTTAAAGTTTGTTACACAATTATGGCTACAGAAAATGATGATTTAAAAGCACCTGCATTAGATAACTATGGTGCAGATAATATTACAGTTTTAGAAGGTTTAGAGGCGGTTCGATTACGCCCAAGTATGTACATAGGCGATACAGGTGAAAAGGGGCTACATCACCTCGTATATGAAGTTGTAGATAACTCCATTGATGAAGCGCTCGCTGGTCATTGTAAAAATATTACCGTTACCATACACGAGGATAACTCTATTTCGGTACAAGATGATGGGCGTGGTATTCCTACAGGTATCAATACAAAAGAGGGTAAATCTGCTCTTGAAATTGTAATGACGGTATTGCATGCTGGTGGTAAGTTTGATAAGGATACCTACAAAGTATCTGGCGGTTTGCATGGTGTAGGTGTGAGTTGTGTGAATGCACTCAGTACAAAATTGG
>JANOZW010000426.1:0-6104 GCA_031429575.1 Ferruginibacter sp. | reverse complement strand
GGGAAAGCAGATATAGCCATTGCAAACGCATCTGCTACCGATATAAACTACCTTTCTGTTTTTAGAAATATTAGTAGCGGTGCTTCTGTATCTTTTGCTCCAAGAGTCGATGTGACTTCACAGGGATTAATTCGTTCTATTGCAATGGGAGATATAGATGGAGATCTGAAACCTGATGCTGTTCTTGCAAATGGTGCTTTCAATACAATATCGGTATTTAAAAACACGAGTGTGCCAGGTAGTATTTCATTTGCGAATAGAATTGATTTTGCAAGTGGAATAGAAGCTATAGATGTTTCTCTTGGGGATTTAGACGGAGATGATAAAATCGATATTGGTATTGCAAACAACACATCTAATAACTTTTCAATTTTAAGAAATACAAGTAGCGCAGGTGTAATTTCTTTTGCTGCTAAAGTTGATTATAATTGCGGAGCTAGCCCGTACAGCATATCTATTGCAGATTTAAATGGCGATGCTAAACCAGACGTGGTGGTGCCTAGTATCAATATGTCTATTCGTCAGAATACAAGTAGTATAGGTAATATTTCACTTGGCCCTAATATATATTTATTTTTGCCAACCCCAACTTCAAATCGTGTTGGAATATCAGATCTAAACAATGATGGCAAATCCGATATGGTTGGTTCCCATTTTAATGGGCAAGAGGTTTCTTTAATACGTAACAAAAATAACGAACCCAGTATTATTGTTTTTTCACCCTCAACGGCAGCAACGGGCAGCACTATCATTATTACTGGAATGAATTTTTCTGGAGTTACATCTGTTAGTTTTGGTGGAATAGCTGCGACTTCTTTCACAATTATAAACAGTACTACTATTAGCGCAATTGTAGGGGCAGGTTTTTCAGGAAAGGTTGAAGTTGGTAATCAATATGGGACTTCCAAACTTGACGGATTTGTATTTGCATGACCGCCAATTATAACTTCTTTTACCCCATTAACAACGGGTGTAGGCCAAAGTGTTACTATTACAGGCAATAATTTTTCGGGTACTACTTCTATTAGTTTCGGTGGAGTACCAGCAAGCTCTTATACAGTAATTTCTCCAACAACTATAACAGCAATTGTTGGTATTGGCAACTCACGCAACGTAAATATTACTACGCCATTTGGTACAGGAAGTTTAGGCGGGTTTAATTTTGTCCCCTTGCCTACAATCACAAGTTTTACTCCATCAACTGCAGGGCCAACGTTTTCTGTTTCCATTACTGGAACTAATTTTACTGGAGCTACTTCTGTTAGTTTTGGAGGAGTTTCAGCGACTTCTTTTATTATAAATTCGCCAACAAGTATTACAGCGATTGTAGGTAATGGAGCTACTGGAAATGTAAACGTCACAACAAGTTTTGGCACCGCAACAAAAGCAGGTTTTATATTTGTTCCTGCGCCAACTATCACTTCTTTTACGCCACTTGGAGGTAATAATGGTAGTATTATTACCGTCAATGGTACGAACTTATCAAATATTACAAGTGTAACTGTTGGTGGTGTATCCTATACTTCTACTTATATTTTTGTTTCGTCCAATCAAATAAAAATTCCTATAACAGTAGGAGCAACCGGAAGTATTATAATAACAACGTTAGGAGGCACGGCTGCATTATCAGGTTTTGTTTATAATCCTCAACCTACGGTTAGTTCAATATCTCCTTCAGTAGCCGGATCAGGTATGACAGTTAACATTGTTGGTACAAATTTTATCGGAACTACATTAGTAACATTAGGGGGTGTACCTGTTAGTTCTTACACGATAAATTCACCTACAAGTATAACGGCAATTGTAGGCAATGGAGCAAGTGGCAATGTGATTTGTACAAATTCTTATGGTATCAATATTAATTCACCTGTTTTTAAATTTACAAGCAAACCAATAATAAATTCATTTTCTCCAACGTCAGGACCAGTAGGCACTTTGGTCTCTATTACTGGAGGGAATTTTAATACTAATGTAACAAGTAATTTTGTTTATTTCGGTGCAGTAAGGGCAGAAGTGGTGAGTGCAACAAATTTATCTATTTCTGTAAAAGTTCCTACTGGCACGACTTATGAAAATCTATCTGTAACCAATAATAACTTAACGGCCTATACAAAAAAACCTTTCAATACTACTTTTTCTGGAGGAAACCTACCATTGGCGGGGAATGAATTTACTCAAAAACTCAGTTTTGTTGCTGGAGCAATTAGCTCGCTCAATCAAGCAGGAGCAGGGCAAGTTAAAATGGCCGATTTAGATAATGACGGAAACCCAGATATAATTATCAACAGAGGTGATACCCTTTCTATTTATAAAAATATTACTACCAATGGCACAATAGCTTTTGCTCCTAAGATTGATTTAATATCAACTGATATTTTATGCTTTGAAACAGGAGATTTAGACGGAGATGGAAAGTTAGATATTATAGTAGCAAGGAATTTTTATTTAAATGGAATTATATATAAAAATACTAGTAATTCGTCTAGCATTTCTTTTACAATTGCTACTAGTTTTGTAGATAATGCATTCGATCCATCTCAAATAGCAATTGGAGATATAAATTATGATGGCAAACCAGATTTTGTTATTACACATCAAGGGCAAGCTTCTATTATAAGATATATGAATACAACTATTTCTGGATCAATCTCCGTAACCCCTCAAATATATAATTTCCCTGAAAGTATCTCTGACCCCCCCTTGCAGTCTCAGTCTTTATTAATTACCGATATTAATGAGGATGGATTATTAGATATTATGGTTGACTCTAGATCAAACCATTATTACATAATAAAAGGAGACACAACTACTTTTAATGGATTAATAAGAACAAGTAGTTATTTGGGTGGTTTAACTGGGATAGTTAGTGCTGATTTCAATATGGATGAAAGACCGGATGTAATGTCATGGTCTAATTTATTAAATGGAATAGGAAATTATAACTTTTCTGTGACTCCAACTAATCTTTTGTATATTGGGACAATTTGTGCTAATGATTTTGATGGTGATGGAAAACCAGATTTTGCAAATATTAATAATCCTATTTTTAGTGATAGAACCTCTCCAGTTTTTATAACAAGAAACATTACAACAGGATCAAATATTGTTTTTGAACAAAGAAAAAGCTATGCAGATGGAGATATCCCTCAAGGATTTACGAGTGGCGATGTTGATGGAGATGGTAAACCTGACCTAGTCATTACCAATTATCAAAATAACACCTTTTCTATTTTGAAAAACCTTATTGGTGTTTCACAAGTTTGTGAGGGAGGTACTATAACTTTAGCTTCTAATATTATAGGTATTACATATCAATGGCAATTAGATAGTGGTAGTGGTTTTATTAATATAAACAATAACAGTAGTTATATAGGTGCCAATTCTGCTTCTTTGCAGATATTAAATATACCTATATCTTGGACAAACTATAGATATCGTTGTTTGGTTGGAGCAAGTTCTTACAGTAATGTTTTTTCTATTTATGTAAATAGTAACATCCCGTCTGTTACAATATCAACTGCAAATAGTAATTTTTGTAGCACTGCTCCAATAACATTTTCGGCAAATCCTTTAAATGCAGGTATCGCACCTAGCTATCAATGGCAAGTAAATGGTATTAATAGCGGAACCAATTCAAGAACATTTACAATAACACCCAATAATAATGACCAAATTAAGGTAATCGTAACGAGTAATTCTAGTTGTTCATTTGGAACAACTGCCTCTAGTACCCAAACAATAAGTTTACTACCAGTACTAACACCAACGATAATTATCTCTGCTCCTACTTTAAATGTTTGTCCTAATACTTCAATTACTTTTTCTGCAAATATTACCAATGGTGGGGTATCACCTACCATTAAATGGGTTGTCAATAATATCTTAATACTAGGGGCAACGGGTACTACATTTACTACTCAAAACTTGACTAACAATGCTCAGGTTAGGGCCATTTTAACTAATACATACCCTTGTAATTCCGCAATATCTGCTAATAGCAATATTTTAACGATCTCTTTACTCACAGCTCCAATCGCAAATGCAGGGAATGATACATCAATATGCGTTGGTAGTTTTGCTCAAATGAATGGATCCAGCGGTACGAATTATTCTTGGACTCCGATTCTTGGCTTGAGTAATCCAAATATTGCTAATCCAATTGCTACGCCAACAATAAGCACAATTTATACCTTAGTAGTTTCAAACATTAATAATTGTAGATCTTCAGACAGTGTTCTTGTTTCTGTTAATCAGCCAAGTTTTTCTGTTCCTTTGATTTCTATTAATGACAGAACTTTTACGATAAATAATTTTGATGCATCAGTAAATTATGCTTGGCAAATTCTTACAAATAATATTTGGTCAAATGTTATACCGAATGCTTCATCTGCAATTTATATTACTCCAAGTGTTGGTGAATATAGAGTAAGTGCTACAAAAAACGGATGCACAATTTATTCTTTATCGCAAATTGCCAGTCGAAATTCAACACCTATTTCAAACATTTATGGTATAAATTTATACCCTAATCCAAGTAGAAATTTAATAACAATAGACTCAATACAGCTTTCTCAAAATTGGGAAAACTTAGAAATTATTAATAGCGAAGGACGTATATGCTTACCAAATTTTAATATTACTAATAAAAAAGTAGTTAGAGTAAATATTAGTAGTCTTAACGATGGTGTTTATTTTGTTAGACTAAGAAGAAAAGATGGAGAATTTACTATAATAAAATTCACAAAACAATAAGTAAAACGTTTACCCATGTTGGTTATATTATTTAATTGTAGTTATTTCCGTTTTATTAATACAATAGGTAATGCGGCAAATGTTTTTTTCACCTTTGTATAAATAAGTGAAGCATTGCTTCCGTTTTTATTAGCGCAATACTTAGTATCTGATCTTTGCCTTCGTTGGTACTCAACCCACAAACCGTGAGAGCCGAGGCATGGTCTCAGCCGACCAAGCAAAAGAAAAGAACATGAATAAAATGAAAAATATTTTACCAATAGGCTTTGCTGGTCGACCAAGCAAAGGCTTGTGAGGGAGGAAAGGAAATAGCGAGCAGTATAAAAAATATGAAGCGTCCAAATGTGGTAATAAAGTACACATTTGGACGCTTTACTTTAAAAAGAGAAATTTACTCAAACAAATCTTTTAGCTCTACAATACTCTGCACAAACTCGGTGCTGTATTTGTTTTGCTGCAAACCATAAGGGCAGATAATAGTAGGAAAAATAGTTTTGCTAGTACCTGTAAAATATTTAAACGACGCTATTTTATTATGCATTATTTTTCCGCTGAAAATATTTCCCAACAAATGGTAATTTAGAAAACTCCTTATGCTCTACCATGGCAATAAAATAACAATACAACACTATAAGCAAAACGGCCAAAATAAAATCGAAATAAATATTGCTAATAAAATGTGTAATGCCTTTGTGTATAAAATAAATCAGCACAACAATCACCATATATGCTACCAGTTTTTTCCATGCATAAGGAATACGATAAAATTTTTGCCCCCACAAATAAGAAGTTACCATCATAGTACCGTAACAAATAAATGTAGCCCAAGCGCAAGCCATAAGTCCGTAGTGAGGAATAAAAATATAATTTACCAATACAGAAATGGCGGAGCCAATTAGGGTAATCCAAACACCGTAAATTGTTTTATCGCTAAGCTTGTACCATACGGTAAGGTTGTAATAAATACCTAAAAAGATATTGGCCAACAATAAAACTGGTACAATGGGTAATCCTTCTCTGTATTCTGGGCCAATAAAATATTTCCAAATAGACATAAATAAACTTACTGCAAGAAAAGCAACAGAGAGAATAATTACAAAAAATTTCATTACCCGTGCATATACTTTTTGCGGATTGCCAGCTTCGGCTTGCTTAAAGAAAAATGGCTCTGCACTCATTTTAAATGCCTGTACAAAAAGCGTAATTAAAATAGCCAGCTTTGCGCATGCATTAAAAACACCTACTTGGGCTTCTCTAAACACTTCATCGCCTGGCAGCCACCAGCGCAGCATTATCCTATTCATGGTATCATTTATTACGCCACCCATGCCTACCAAAATTAATGGCATGGC
>JANOZW010000425.1:0-23625 GCA_031429575.1 Ferruginibacter sp. | reverse complement strand
TATAATTATAAACTGGTTTTTTAGAAGCTGGAAGTGCGGTATTGCTTAGTGATGATAAGCCATCTGTAAAAAATAAATACTCATCGTGTGGTGCATAGTTTATTTGAGAAAAACGAGTGCCTCCATCAAAAATGGTATTTTGTAATGTTGTTTTAAGTGCTGTCCAATTGCCATTGGTTATTACAAAATTGTCGTCTTTGCTAAAAGTGTAGTTCAATAAATATAATGTAACCGTTGTGTTTTTTATAGAAGTAAAATATGCATCTAACAAAGCCAATTCTTTTTTTACATCTTTATTTTTACAACTTAAAGAATTGTCCCAAATGATGCCAATAGATGCTGGTGTTTTCTTTTGTATTTTATTGTTTTCAATACTTGTATTTATGTAAAAATAGTATTGGTCATCTACAGTTTGTACCACTACACTTGGCACATCTTGCTGTACAGGTATTTTTATTGTCCATTTTTCTGCTGGTTGGTAATTTGTTTTTGTAAAAGTTGTTTGGTTTGTTGGCGTCCAACTTATATTGTCTGCGTTGTTATTTTCATTTGCAATAGTAGGTGTTGTTGCAGCGCCTAACACAGTAATCTTTACCTCAAATTTTTCTAACGCCTGTGGGTATTTACTTAAAAACTGATACGATAAATTATTCTTATCAAAAAATTGTAGCGCTTCTTCATAACCAATAATTACAACTCTTTCGCCCTTGGGCATTATAGGATAAATACGGGTTTTAAAATTATTGCCTTCTACTTTTTCTAACAAACCTGGGTCAACCCTGCGATGCTCAATTGCTTCAAATACTTGCTTACCCTTGCTTTTGTTTACTGGTACGGCTTCTCTTATTTTTCCATTAATATCTATTGCATAACGAGATACCGATACGCCTTCCGGCAATGGAAACAATAACTCTGCCTCCATTTGTTTTGTACCACTATTAAAAAAATGCATTTCGGCAGTTGTGTAGGCTATATTGCCCACAATTTTTACTTGCACCAATAGCTGGCTCATTTTTACGAGTGCAGAGTCGTTGCCTTTTACAGTAAGTAGTGGGCTTTGCGCCTTAGCAATGGTATTGCATGCTAGCAATATGATAAGCAGTAATTTTTTCATAAAAAGTAATTTAGCGATACAGAAAAGAATGGTATTTATGTGTAGATGCTAAAATGTTTGCGATTGCATAAAGAATAATAATTTTTTTCTTATCTTACCTGCTTTAATGTTTGCTAGTATAAATTAAATCGTACAGTAATTTTAATTTTGATGTATTTACTGATGATATAAAGTACACAGCCCCAAAAAAAATCTTAAATAATAAATCTTAAATCTACCTCATGTCTCCAATCATTTTATTTTCTTTCGTAATCGGATATTTTGTATTGCTATTAGCTGTGGCTTATTTTACCAGCCGTGGCAGCGATAACGAGTCTTTTTTTATTGGCAATCGCAATAGTAACTGGATGCTCGTGGCATTTGGGATGATTGGTACAAGCCTCAGTGGGGTTACGTTTGTGAGTGTACCTGGGGGTGTGGCTACACAAAATTTTTATTATTTTCAAATTGTATTGGGTTATTTGTTAGGGTATATTGTAATAGCTTTTGTGCTTATTCCGCTTTTTTATAAAATGAACCTTACATCTATTTATACATATTTAGAAAAGCGTTTTGGTATTAATGCACACAAAGCAGGTGCATCTTTTTTTATTTTATCTCGGTCAATAGGTGCTACTGCTAGGTTGTATTTGGTAATAAGTATTTTGCAAAAGTTTATTTTTGAAAAGCTTCATATTCCATTTTATGTTACCACCATTGTAATATTGGCACTTATTTTATTATATACTTTTGAAGGTGGTGTAAAAACCATTATCTACACCGATACTTTACAAACCACGGGTATGTTGCTTGGGTTAGTAGTGTGCATTTTTGTAATTACAAAAGCAATGGGTACCGATTTTAGTGGCATACTTTCTCAAATGAATGATAAAGGCTACACCAAAATTTTTAATACCGATATAAAAGCTGGTTCGTATTTCTTAAAGCATATTATTGGCGGTATGTTTATAGCTATAGCCATGACAGGGCTTGATCAAGAAATGATGCAGAAAAATATTAG
Organism: Ferruginibacter sp.; assembly: GCA_031429575.1. GTDB lineage: Bacteria > Bacteroidota > Bacteroidia > Chitinophagales > Chitinophagaceae > Ferruginibacter. The sequence continues at coordinate 21,511 of JANOZW010000425.1, read as the reverse complement.
CGTAAAAAACATAAAAGATTCGCAAAAAAATATCATGACTTTTTCTGCTGTATTGGTAGTGGTTAATTTGTTGTTTTTATTTTTAGGTGGTATTCTATATTTGTATGCAAGTGCAAATGGTATTGTTACAGCGCCTGATGATTTATTTCCTACGATTGCACTGAGTGATACTTTTAGTGGTGTAATTGGTATTATTTTTATTATTGCATTAATATCAGCTTTGTTTCCTAGTGTTGATGGTGCTATTACTTCGCTTACATCTTGTTTTTGTATAGATATTTTAGGTATTAACAAAAATGAAGCTACAGAAAAGCAAAATAAAACTACAAGACTAAAAGTGCATTTCACTTTTGCCTTTATATTTTTTATACTTGTACTAATATTTAAAGAAATAAACGATAAATTAATTATTGATTTTATATTGAAATTTGCAGGTATTACCTACGGGCCTTTGCTCGGTTTATTTTCTTTTGGTATTTTAACTAAGCGATATTTAAACGATAAATTAATATGGTACGTTTGTATTATTGCACCACTTATGGCATTGGGTTTAGATATGCTTAGCAGCCCTGAGTGGTATGAAAAGAAATTGCACGTAAGTTTAGGAACACTAAAAGAAATGTCTGCAAGTATTTTTGGAGGCTATAAAATCGGCAACGAATTAATTTTGATAAATGGCATCTTTACCTTCTTAGGCTTGTTAATTATTTCAAAAAAATCGGATAATAAAATTGCACAATAATGGACATTATTAATCCACTTGCAGAAAAATATACGGAGCAGTTTACTACTGCACACGATGCATTGTTGCAACTAATTATTGAAGAAACAAATGCAACACATACACAGCCACACATGCTTAGTGGGCATGTGCAAGGTAAGTTTTTACAAATGATAAGCCATATGGCACAACCGCTGAAAGTATTGGAAATAGGCACTTTTACAGGTTTTAGTGCTTTGTGTTTAGCTGTAGGATTACAAAAGGATGGGCTGCTGCACACCATTGAATTAAGAGAAGAAGATGCTGCACTTTCACAAAATAATTTTAATAAAAGCAACTATGCTTCGCAAATAAAATTACATGTGGGTAATGCAAAAGATATTATTCCGACACTTAATGAAGCATGGAATTTAATTTTTATTGATGCCGATAAACCTAGTTATATTGATTATTACGAATTAACTTTGCCAACATTAAAAAAAGGCGGTTTTCTCTTGGCAGACAATGTATTATTTCATGGGCAGGTATTAGAAGGAAATATTACTGGTAAAAATGCCGTTGCCATGCATGCTTTTAATGAGCATATTAAAAAAGATAATAGAACAGAACAAGTTATGCTTTCAATAAGAGACGGTATATCGTTAATAAGAAAAATATAATATGCGGAAACTGATTATTACAACAACATTCATTTTAGTAGCAAGCTTTTTAAAAGCCCAAGATATTTCTGTGGAAGAATATATAAGCACTTACCGCAATGTAGCGGTAGCAGAAATGAAACGCTCTGGCATACCTGCATCTGTTACCCTTGCACAAGGTATTTTAGAAACAGAACATGGCAATAGCGAATTGGTAAAAAAATCGAATAACCACTTTGGTATAAAATGCAAAAGTACATGGACAGGCGAAAGTGTAACACATACCGATGATGCGCCAAACGAGTGTTTTAGAAAATACCCAAATGCTGCGGATAGTTATAAAGATCACAGCGATTATTTAAAAACATCACCAAGATACGCATCACTTTTTCAATTAGACCCATCTGATTATAAAGGTTGGGCACATGGTTTAAAGCATGCTGGGTATGCTACCAATCCACGATATCCACAGATAGTAATATCCAATATTGAAAAATATAATTTACAACAATATGATACGATTTCTGGAGAAATGGGAAATGACATGGCAGTTACAAAAAATGTAGAAGATGAAAGTGTATTAAAAAATGCAACCTTGGTTTCTGATAATGAAGAAATAAAAAATGCATTAAAAGCAAATTCTAAATTTAACAAACTAAAAGCTTTGTATGCTAGCAAAGGTACATCACTATTGGCGATAGCTACGGCTGCCGATATTGATTTGGTAAAATTATTAGATTACAATGATCTTAAAACAGATGGACTTTTAAAAGAAGATCAATTAATTTATTTAGAGAAAAAAAATAAACAAGGTAATAGAGATTTTTCTACTTCGTTGCAAAATGAAACCTTAAGAGATGTAGCACAAAATAATGGTGTGCAGTTAAAATCGTTGATGCAAATAAATAACATGAACGAAAGCGAAATAGTAAAACGGGGAACCAAAATAAAACTCAGATAAATAAAATTGGCTAATTAGCTGATGTGCTAATATGCTAATTTTTTTAAATTGAACCTAATTTTTCAATTGCAAAACAATTAACTTACTAATGGATACCGTTCAACTAAACGATAAAAAATTTACACCATACTTAACAGCTTCACAAATTGATGAACAAATACAAAGACTTGGTGCAGAATTAAACAAAGATTACGAAGGCAAGCGTCCATTATTTATAGCTATACTTAATGGTTCATTTATGTTTGCATCAGATTTATTTAAAGCACTTACTATTGAATGTGAAATATGTTTTATAAAATTAGCATCCTATAAAGGAACAAAAAGTACAGGGCAGGTAATAACTTCTATTGGCTTAGATGCCACACTTACTGATAGGCATGTAATTATAATCGAAGATATTGTAGATACTGGTAAAACATTGCATGAATTTTTGCCGCAATTAGCCAACCAGCAACCTGCCTCTTTAAAAATAGCTTCGTTATTACATAAGCCAGATGCACTTGCCTATCCTGTAAAAATTGATTACCTTGGGTTTAATGTGCCAAATAAATTTCTACTCGGTTATGGGCTTGATTATGATGGATATGGTAGAAATTTGAAAGAAATTTACAAACTTGTAGAATAACTTAGCAATCTTTTGTAGTTTTTTACGTTTAACTAGTAGTATGTCAATTATATATTAATTTTTTAGTATAGCCAAATTAAAACTAGATAGGTTTTTATAGTGAAAAAACTTGTTGCATATTGCTTGTTTTTTTGCACTAGCATTAGTGCGCAAGCGCAGTATTTTCTGCGTGGTAATGTACGTGACGAAAAAAAAGTAGGATTACGCAATGCCAAAATATTGTTGCATTCTTCAAAAGTTGGAACTACTACAGATATAGATGGCAGCTTTGGTATTACCTCTTCTTTTCAGTATGATTCCATTACAGTTTCGCTTGATGGTTTTGAAAAACAAATACTTCGTGTAAAATCGGATGCGTGGCAAAATATAGTATTAAAAGTTTCTGCTGCTACACTAATAAAAAATAAACCAAAACTAATTTCATTTACAAAAGATGCCAATCGTAAGCAACGATTTAATCCATTAGTAAGCGATGAAACATACTTTAAGTTGGTAGAGAATGAATTTGTATATACTTCATCATTTCCCAATACAGCTTTTTCATTAAATGTAAACAAAGCATCATACAGCAATGTGCGTAGATTTATAAATATGAAAAGTAAACCTCCGTCAGATGCAGTACGTGTGGAAGAGATGGTTAATTATTTTAACCTTGCTTATGAAAAACCTGATGGCAAAGATATTTTTAAAATTAAAAGTGCCATTACTACTTGCCCTTGGAACAAAAAGAACGAATTGCTTTTTATAAAGTTGAGCGCCCAAAAAATTGACCTTGATAAAATACCTGCGGGTAATTTTGTTTTTTTAATTGATGTATCTGGTAGTATGGATATGCCCAATAGGTTGCCATTAATCAAAGAAGCATTTCAATTGTTTGTAAAAAATTTACGACCGATTGATAAAATATCTATTGTAACATATGGTGGAATGGTAGGTACATGGCTTGCTCCAACAGCTGGAGATGAGAAACAAAAAATTAGTGATCGGTTAGAATTATTAGAAGCTGCGGGTGATACACCAGGTGAATCTGCCATAGAGGCAGCATATAAAATGGCTCGTGCTACATTTATACCAGGTGGTAACAACAGGGTAATATTAGCAACAGATGGTGATTTTAATGTAGGGCAAACATCTGAAAAAGCATTAGATGAATTAATAACAAGACAGCGAGAATCAGGCATTTTTCTTACTTGTTTAGGTGTAGGTATGGGCAATTTTAAAGATTCAAAATTGCAAACATTGGCAAAACGTGGTAATGGTAATTATGCATATTTAGATGATTTACATGAGGCAGAAAAAGTATTGGTGCAGGAGCTTACAGAAACATTGTACGCAGTGGCTGATAATGCATTTATCAATGTTCAATTTAATCCTTCAAGGGTTAGTAGTTATAGACTTATTGGTTTTGATAATAAAAGAGATGCCGTGCAAGATGGAACCAGCGATTTAGATGGCGGTGAAATAGGAAGCGGAAGTACCAATATGGCTATATTTGAACTAATCCCAGTACTAAATAATAATGTGCTTTCAACATCTGATATTGGTAAACTTCAATTAAAATTTCATGATGTAAAAGATAAAACCCAAACGCTTCAACAAACAGATTTTGTAATACCAGGACAAGTAAAGGATAGTATCGATAATGGCGTAAAATTTGGTGCAGCTGTAGCTATGTATGGGTTAAAATTAAAAGAATCTATTTACTTAAATAAAGCCACTTGGGCAGAAGTAAAAGCAGTGGCTGAGTCTGCAGCTGATAAAGCCGTTTTTTTACAAACAGAATTTTTGAAGCTTTTAGATAAGACAATTGAAATTTACGATTCAGGTAAAAAGAAAAAGAAAAAGAAAAAAGGTGAGGAATAAAGTAATCTCTTAGATAAACCTTGTTAAAAAAAGTGTTGCACTTATAAAAATAATTCCACGCAATAAAAATTCATTTGTGATCTATAAGTATAGAAACTTATTTTTGCAGTATGATAGCTTACAATCCTAAAGACTGGTTTTCATTTATTTTTAAGCTTCACAAAGCAGATACCATTCGTGCACTTTTTTCTATGCTTATTTGTATTGGTCTTTATACAGCCGCAATAGCTTGGTTAGAAATTAGCTATTGGCATTTGGGCAAAGATAGCAATGTAAAAAATTTAAATCTTTTGCATAATATGCTAGGTTTTGTGCTTTCATTATTATTGGTTTTCAGAACAAATACGGCCTATGATAGGTGGTGGGAGGGGCGCAAACTTTGGGGTAGTCTCGTAAACAGTAGTAGAAATTTGGCTATAAAACTAAACTTTATTTTAGATGATAATGATACAAGCAATAGAAACTTTTTTATAAAAACCATACCAGCATTTGCGCTAGCTTTAAGAAAACACTTAGCCAAAGAATCTACTCGACTAGAACTTGACGAACTTAACCATCCTGAATTGTTGAACATCGATAAAGAAAAACACATACCCAATCAAATTGCTTCTATAATTGCTAAAAAAATAAATAAATTATATCTAGAGAAAAAAATATCTGATGTACAATTGATAAATTTGAATGCAGAGATTTCTTCTTTTACAGATATATGTGGGGCATGTGAGCGTATTAAAAACACACCCATACCTATTTCTTACAGCGTGTTTGTAAAAAAGTTTATTTTCTTTTATATAATGACCTTGCCTTTTACTTTTGTAATGCACTTAGGGTATTATGCCATACCCGTAGTAGCTTTTATTTTTTATGTATTGGCTAGTTTAGAAATGATTGCTGAAGAAATTGAAGACCCATTTGGTACGGACGACAATGATTTACCCACAGAAAAAATTGCTGGAAATATAAAGAAGCATGTAACAGAATTGTTGTAAGCTCTAGCAACTATTTATTCTAAAATATCAGGTCTGCGTTGCATAGTTCTTTCTACAGCTTGTTCATGCCTCCAATTTTCTATTAATTTATGGTTGCCACTTTTTAGTACCTCTGGTATTGCCCACCCTCTAAAAACTTCTGGTCTTGTATAAACTGGTGGAGCCAATAAATTATCTTGAAAAGAATCGGTAAGCGCAGAAGTTTCATCGTTCAAAACACCTGGTAATAGGCGCCCAATTGCATCTGTAAGTACCGCTGCTGCTAATTCTCCGCCACTTAGTACATAATCGCCAATAGATATTTCTTTGGTTACAAAATGATCTCTAAACCGTTGATCAATGCCTTTATAATGCCCACAAATCATCAATAAATTATTTTTTAAAGAAAATGCGTTGGCCATTTTTTGATTAAACGTTTCACCATCTGGTGTAAGAAAAATAATGTCATCATATGCTTTTTCTTTTTGCAAACTTTCTACTGCATTTACCAGCGGTTCTATCATCATCACCATACCTGCCCCACCGCCAAATTGATAATCGTCCACCTGTGCACGAGCATAGGTGGTGTAATCTCGTAGGTTGATAACATTTACTTTTAGTAAATCTTTATCTGCTGCACGCTTCATAATAGAATGTGCAAAAGGAGAAGTGAGTAAGTCTGGTACTACAGATATAATATCTATGGTCATGTATAATTTTTAATACTGCAAATTATATTAAATAGCTATAAATTTGTAACTTAAATTAAATGTCGTTAGATAAATGCTGTGGGTGGAACACCCACAGCTCCAGAGAATTTAGTGGTGGGTGTCCCACCCACCACATTGGCATCACTGACTTAGCGATATTGTATAACAAATAAAAATGCAAAAACCTGATAAGCCATTTTACAACAAGCGTATTTTTTGGGATGTAGATTCCGATAAAATGGACTATGATACAAAGGCATCTTTTATAATAGAGCGGGTTTTTGAGCGTGGGGATGTAGAGGATATTAGGTATTGTAGAAGGTTTTATGGGGATGAGAAGATAGAGCATGATTTACTAAATGCAAAATATTTACCCGAAAGGAGATTGTATTTAGCAAGTGCAGTTATTGATAAACCAATTCATTTATTTAGATGTTACACTTTAATACAGTCGAACCTAGTACACTTGCCATATTAAATAGGCTAATGACATTGTCGGAACTTAATAACTTTTATTTGGTGGGCGGCACTGCACTATCATTACAATATGGGCATCGTATTTCTGTGGATATTGATTTATTTTGTAATGAAAAATTTGAAAATGAAATTATTTTAAAAGCACTTGAAAAAGAATTTGGAAAAGCATTAGAATATGAAGGGGGGTTTACAAGATTTGGAATTTTTTGTTTTATCAACAATGTAAAAGTTGATATTGTACACTATCCACATAAAATTGTTTTTGATACCTCATTGATAGATGGAATAAGGATGTATAGCAATAAAGAAATATCAGCAATGAAAATTCAAGCTATCTTAGGTAGAGGGAAGAAAAAAGATTTTTGGGATATGGCAGAATTACTTCAAGATTTTTCGATAAAAGAAATTATTTCATTTCATCATCAAAAATACCCATCACAGCAATTGCTTATTTCCATACCTCAAGCCATTACCTACTTTGCCGATGCCGACGAAAGCGAAGACCCCATTAGCTTAAAAGGACAAACATGGGAATCTGTACAAAAAATAATTCAAGGGCATGTAAACGAATATTTAAAATAGATTTTTTGTCTAACATCTAATATCTAACATCTTGTGCCTAACATCTAACTCTCCATAAATCCATCCAAATCTCTTTTTTCTTTTTTTGTAGGTCTCCCAACCTTACTCAATCTTTTTCCTGTATGAAAAGCGGCACCTTGATATTGCAATTTATCCTCAACGTCTTCGGGTGTTATATCTAAATAAAAATTAATAGCTTCTGAATACTGTACTCGATTATGCAAAAGGCCTGTTACTTTTATAAGCCATTTTTTGGCTTCTGTTTTTACTTCGTATTCCTCATCTATATGCACTTGTTTAGATGGCTTTACTGATGCGGCATTGTATTTTACTTTCCCCTTGTCGCAAGCTTCTGCAGCAAGGCTTCGGGTTTTAAAGAGCCTTATGCTCCACAAGTATTTGTCTAAACGTAATTTTTCTTTTTCCATTTAATTTTTTGCTATCTGTATTTACTATTATGTATTAATGTTGTTATGTTCTGACTTTATGCTTTGCCCAGTATTTTGTGCTTTGCTCCAATGCTTTATGCTTTGCACCGTGCTTTAGCACGGTGACAAAAAATATAAACCAAAGTGGCTTTAGCCACAATAGTATTAATTTGGAGGCTTCAGTCATTTAAATGAAATACTAACATCTCCCATACCTTGTTGAGCGTTTTACCCTTCACACATCTTTTTCATTACTTAAATAATGGTATCCTTTACCTTAAAATGATAACACAAAATTATCGTAAATAATTGGCAAGAAATCAAAGGTTTGCTTATGTTTTGCTTATTACCTAATTTTATAAAAAAATACCCCTTATGAGTGTTAGACATTTACTTTCGATTTTCCTTTTATTGCTTGTGTTCAAAATTAGTCCTGCACAAGATCGTGGAACCAACTGGACCCCTGATGGGCTAGGGTATTACGAGTTTAGAGATGGCGCTATTGTAAAAATAGATCCTAAAACCGATGGGGAAGCAGTTGTAATAAAAAAAGAATTACTTACCCCAGTTGGTGCAAGCAAACCATTAAAAGTACAATCATTTGACTATAGCAATGATAAAACAAAAGTATTGTTGTTTGCAAATACTGCTAAAGTATGGCGATACAATACCCGTGGAGATTATTGGGTAATGAACAATGCAACTGGTAAGCTTATGCAACTTGGTAAAACCTTGCCATCACAATCTTTAATGTTTGCAAAATTTTCGCCTGATAGTAAATTGGTAGCTTATGTAAGTGAAAGAAATATTTATTCTGAAGATATTGCTACTGGGCAAATAAAAAAACTAACGCTTGATGGTACAAGAAAAATGATAAACGGAACATTTGATTGGGTGTATGAAGAAGAGTTTAATTGTAGAGATGGTTTTCGCTGGAGCCCAGATAGTAAGCGAATAGCCTTTTGGAAAATTGATGCTACAAAAATTAGAGATTATTATATGATTAATAATACAGATTCCGTTTACTCTAAAGTTATTCCTGTAGAATATCCAAAAGTAGGTGAGAGCCCATCGCCTGCGTACATACATGTAGTAAGCGTAGGTAGCGGGCAAATACGCAAAATGAATATTGATGGAGACCCACAACAGCACTACATTACACGCATGGAGTGGAGTGGAGATAATGAAATAATATTACAACAACTAGATCGTAAACAGCAAGAAAGTAAGTTGATTTATTGCAAAGTGTCTGATGGTAGTACGAGTACTTTTTGGGCAGAAAATGATGATGCATGGGTAGATTTAAATACAGATAAACCCGTAGGATGGAACTGGGTAAACCAAGGAAAAGATTTTCTTTGGATAAGTGAAAAAGATGGCTGGAGACATATTTATAGAATCAGTAGAGATGGAAAAACAACGACTTTACTTACAAAGGGTAATTATGATATTGGTGTTATGAAAGCGGTGGATGAGGTAAATAATTATATTTATTTTACTGCGTCTCCAAATAATGCAACACAATTGTATTTGTATAGGGTAAAAATAAATAATGGTAAAAATGAGCCTGAGCTAGTTAGTAATGCAAAGTTAAAAGGTACGCATGAGTATGATATGTCGTCAAACGGAAAAATAGCTTTTCATTCTTTTAGCAACAACAATACCCCTTCCGTAGGTGAGTGGATAAGTTTGCCAGAAAACAAATCAATGGCATCTGCAAAGAGCATTGAAAAAAATATTAAAACCGATGCAAGAAAAAACATTGAATACATACAAGTAACCACAGAAGATAATGTAGTGCTAGATGCTTGGATAAACAAACCAAAAAATTTTGATGCAGCAAAAAAGTATCCAGTTGTATTTTATGTGTACGGAGAGCCTGCTGCTTCTACGGTAAATGATTCTTACGGCGCACACAGTAATTTTTTGTACATGGGCGATATTAGTGGAGATGGCTATGTGCAAGTATCATTGGATAACAGAGGCACACCATCTTTAAAAGGAGCAAAGTGGCGCAAATCTATTTACAGAAAAATTGGAAATATAAATATTAAAGATTTGGCATCAGGTGCCAAAAAAATTCTTGAAAATAGTTATATGGACAAAAGCCGTGTAGCAGTGTGGGGTTGGAGCGGAGGCGGTTCATCTACCCTAAACCTTATGTTTAATTATCCTGAAATATTTAAAACTGGTATTGCTATAGCAGCTGTGGCCAACCAACTTAACTACGATAATATTTACCAAGAAAGATACATGGGCTTACCACAAGAAAATAGAGAAGATTTTGTGAAAGGCTCACCTATAAGCAATGTAAAAGGTTTGCAAGGAAAACTATTGTATATACATGGTACAGGCGATGATAATGTGCATTACGATAATGCAGAAATGCTCTTAAACGAATTGATAAAATATAATAAGCAATTTGAGTTTATGGCTTATCCAAATCGTACACATAGCATTAGCGAGGGTATTGGTACAAGCTTGCATTTGGCTACGCTTTATACTAATTTTTTGAGAAAGAATTGTGAGCCAGGAGGGAGATAGTATTTTATTAAATCATCTTTAACTCAATTGCAATCTTTGTTAACCCCACCGTATTTTTTACGCCGAGTTTATTCAATAAATTTTGGCGGTGAGAATCAACGGTGCGTTTTGCAATAAAAAGTAACGATGAAATTTCATCATTCGTTTTTTCTTCTGTTATCAATTTCAATATTTCTAATTCTCTTTTTGTGAGGGAATATTTATCAATGCTGGATGATATTTTCTTCTTGCTTTCTATTAGTTTTATGGCTACTTCATTAGAATAAAAAACTTTATCATTTAAAATTGTTTTTATGGCTGCTATTAGTTCTACTGGTTCTACATTTTTTAAAATGTATCCACTAGCTCCGGCTTTTAGCATATTGTTTATATAGGTCAGTTCATCATAATTAGATAATGCCAAAATTTTTGTAGTTGGTTTGTAAAGTAATATTCGCTCAACTGTTTCCATACCACTCATTTTAGGAAGTTGATAGTCTATTAAAATAATATCGTAATCATATTTTAAAACATTTTTAATAGCATCTTCTCCATTTTCTGCTTCCGTTATTACAAAGCAGTATGTTTTGTTTTGCGACTCTAGCATTACCCGTATGCCATCTCTCACCATCTGGTGGTCATCTACAATTAATAGCCGTACTATTTGTTTATCGCTATTTGGCATTGCTAATATTTGTTGGTGTAAGCGGAATAATAATTTTGTACTGAGTGCCTTTTCCCATACTACTTATTATACTAATTTCTCCATTATAGGGCAGCAATCTAGATTTTACATTTCTTAAGCCCATGCCATTTTTATTATCCGAATCGGCAATATCAAAACCCTTGCCATTGTCTTTCAAATTTATTTTTATGTCATTGTCTTTCTGAAGCATTTCAATATTAATTACATTGGCATTTCCATGTTTTAATGCATTGTTTATAAATTCTTGTACAACCCTAAATAAAGATATTTCCAATTGCTTATTTAATGATGGAAAATTTTGTTGAACATTTAATTTAAATGACAATGCTTCATTTACTTCTGTTTGTTTGCACAGCTCTTCCAACGATTCTGCAAGGCCAAAATTTTCTAACGTCTTAGGCATAAGGTCAAAACAAATATTACGAATGTCTGCCAGAGCGCTTACTAGACCATCGTTTGCTTTAATTAAAAGTTTTTTTTGTTTTTCATCACTGGTTATAGAAACACTTGTGCCAATATAAAATTTTATGGCAGATAATTGTTGGCCTATACTATCGTGTATATCTTTGGCAAATCTTTTGCGTTCTGTTTCTTGCGTATGTACAATGGTTTTAAATACTAAATTTTCTATTTGTTTTTGTTCGCTTATATCTTTAATTATTCCCCTATAACCAATAGTTTTTTGTTGGCTATTTTCTATAATACTGGCAGATATTAGGCAGTCTATTATTGAATCATCTGCATAAGTTATTTGAATAGCAAAATTTACAATACTTTTATTTTTTTTTATCTCTCTTAAAAAAATATTTTTTTCACTTATCTTGTTTATAAGACTGAATAAATTAAAACTTGTAGAGGTAGATTTTGCTGTTTTAAAAAGTTTGTAACCCGCCATATTTAGGTCTAAAAAATCTCCATTTTTATCTGTTATAAAAATACAGTCACTAGATTCTTCAAATAACTTTTGGTATTTGGTTTCAGATTCTTTTAAGGATATTTCGTACTGCTTAATGTTGGTTAAGTTTTTTGCAACAATGAGGTATCCTTTTTTTATATTTTTTTCGTTATACAGGGAAACTGCAGAACACAATACAGGTGTTTTTATGCTAAAATTATTTTTAAAAATGGTTTCTATTTCTACTGCTTGTCTATTGGTTTTTATATTTTTTTTAATAAATTCAAATAAAGAAAATTCACTTTTAAATTCTAATGTATCAATAAATTTACTCTTTAAGCTTATGGCAGTTCTGTTTAAAGTTTCGTGTACAGATTCGCTCGTTATTAATATTTTTCCATTTAAATCCAATACAAATATCATATCAGATACGGAACTAAAAATATTGTCGAAATAATTTTTAGATATGGTTGTATCTCTAAGCTCCTCACCCAGCATATTAATGCAGGCAATAAAAGAATCTATTTCATCTAGTTGAGATGATAGCCTAATTTTTTTGCCAAAATTTCCGAGTGCATATTCGGTAAGTAACCTGTTTATTTTTTTAAATCGAGGATCCAATAGCAGTTATTTTAGTCGGTATAATTAGAAAGCCATGATAGTGCTTCTTTTTTATCTGTAAATGTTTTTACCAATAATTTGGGTTTTGTAATTTTTAAAAAAAAAGAAAGCATCAAAGAAGAAAAATTAGAGTTTACCATTAACGCAGCACACTTAATACCTGCAATGCCGTTTTCAGAAGAGAAAAAATCACGGGCACTTTTGTCTGCATTAAGTGTGCCCGAATTTAATACTAGCGTTGGCTTTGCCTTATTATCTATAAAGATGAGCCTCTGCTCCACTATTGTTTTAGCTTGTTTAAGTGTAATTTTTACGTGTGGTTTATATGTAGCAATTAAAATTCCTTCATCAATTTCAAAAGAAACAGCTTCCGTTTCAAGAGTCTTTTTCATAAGCCTTTAATTTTTTGGTGCAATAACTAGGTATTTGTACCTAGTAAAAACTATTAGAAAAATAGAAAAAAAATCAGTGTTTAATGGGTTTCTATGCTGTAAAATTATAACAAATTTTGCAATACTAATTATCGAATCTTTAAAAACAACATCCTATGAGTAAATCCCAATCTGCAATAGATGCAATACAACAAATTGTATCTTATGGAAAACAAAAAAAAATCGTTCATTTATATACAGATATAAATAAGAAAATTAAAAATAACTCCATTTACTTGGAGGGAAAAGAAGTTGTAAATTTTGGCTCTTGTAGTTACCTCGGCTTAGAGTTTGACAACAGATTGAAGGAAGCCAGTAAGCAAGCCATTGATGATTTTGGAACACAATTTTCCGAGTCTAGGGCTTATGTTTCTATTTCTTTGTATAAAGAATTAGAAGAGCTGTTTGAAAAAATATTTGAATCACCGGTGGTTATTACACAAACAACCACGTTGGCTCATATAGCGGCTATACCTGTGCTTGTAGGCAGTGATGATTGTATTATTATGGATCATCAAGTACACAACTCAGTACAGACAGCTGTAAATTTGGTAAAGAGCCAAGGTGTTACAGTAGAGCTATTAAGACATAACAGAATGGATTTATTAGAAGAAAGAGTAAAGTATTTGCGTAGCAAGTATAAAAAAATATGGTACATGGCAGACGGTATATATAGTATGTATGGTGATGTAAGCCCTGTAAAAGAAATTTATGCATTGATGGATAAATATCCCGAGCTACATTATTATGTGGACGATGCACATGGCATGAGCATTTATGGCAAACACGGTAGAGGCTATGTATTAAATGAAATGCCGATACATAAAAGAGCGATTGTAGCTACATCATTGGTAAAGGCATTTCCAACAGGAGGAGCAGTATTAATATTTCCTACCAAAGAACAAGCACATCTGGTAAGAAGTTGTGGCTCTACTCTAATCACATCTGGTCCAATGCAACCTTCGCAGCTAGGCGCTGCCATTGCAGCTGCTAAAATTCATCTTACCGATGAAATTTATGATATGCAAAATGATCTTCAAGATAATATTAGGTTTGCAAATTTGATGCTTAAGAAATATCATCTGCCCGTAGTAGCTCCATCAGATGCAGCGGTGTTTTTTATTGGAGTAAGTTTGCCAAAGTTGGGCCACAATATGGTACATCGTATGATGAATAAAGGATATTATGTAAACCTTGGTATTTTCCCTGCCGTGCCAATGAAGAATACAGGCATACGTTTTACCATTACAAAGTTGCATACTTATACTCAAATTGAAAACATGATTGCCAGCATTGCAGCAGAATTGCCAATGGCAATGCAAGAAGAAGGTCTTACACTAAAAGATATTTACAAAGCATTCAAATTGCAAATGCCTGATGAAGTAAAATTAGATGAGGCTGTTTCTACTGTTATCAATCAAAGCCTTTCATTAAAACTACAGCATTACGATGCAATAAGTAAAGTAAATAAACTAGAATGGGATAATATTTTTGCAGGAAAAGGAACGTTTGATTGGGATGGACTTCAATTATTAGAAAAATCATTTTCTGAAAATGAATTGAAAGAAAACAATTGGAAATTTGATTATGTAATTATAAAAGACAATAATGCAAAACCTGTTGTTGCTACTTTTTTAACAACGGCATTGTGGAAAGATGATATGCAATCTCCGGCTTCAATATCTGCAAAGGTAGAAGAACAAAGGCTTACAGATCCTTACCATCTTACATCAACCGTAATATCTACTGGCTCTTTGTTAACAGAAGGTGAGCATGTTTTTATTGATAAATCATCGCCGTATTGGAAAGGAGCCATGAAATTATTATTTGAAAAAATGTATATGTTGCAAGAAAATAATAAAGCAAGTAACCTTGTATTGAGAGATTTTAGCAACAGTGATGTAGAACTTGATACTTTTTTAGTGGATAATGGATTCTTTAAAATTGCCATGCCAGAGAATAATATTGTAGCAGAAATGAATTGGGAAACCAAGGAAGATTTTTACAATAGTTTATCACAAAGATCTAGACAGCATTTTAGAGAAGATATAAAAAAGCATGAAGACAAATTTGATGTAAAAATTGAGACTGATTACTCTAATGAAAATGTAGATTATTGGTATGGGTTATACGAAAATGTAAAAAATAATAGTTTAGACCTTAATACATTTATACTTCCAAAAAAAGCTTTTGAGCAAATGCTTACCAGCAATAAGTGGGAAGTAATAAGCCTTACCGTAAAAAAGCAATTTGATTTTATAGGCATTGAAAAACCAATAGCCGTAGTGTTTTGTCATAAAACAATGGATGTTTATATGCCTGTAATTATGGGATTAGATTATCGTTATCAAAAAGAATATAAAATATACAGGCAAATGTTATTTCAGTTAGTTTTGCGAGGGAAAGCGTTGGGGTGTAAACAAGTAAATTTAGGTTTTTCAGCCACTACAGAAAAGAAAAAAGTAAGTGCGATGCAAGTGCCAACGTTCGGTTATATGCAGGCAAAAGACAGCTACAATTTTCAAGTATTGGCAAATATGGAAATGAATAAAAATTAAAAAATAATTTTCGAAAAATTTAATCCTAATATACTCTATAGCTTACCCACACACATCAATTATAAAAAAGCTATTAGATGCATTTATCAAAAGGAGAGTACACACAATTTAGCCTAAAAGGTAAACTAAATTTATTAAATGAATTTGGTACATTATTAACACAAAAAAGAATAAATGAAACAGAGATAAAAATATATCACATCTATGATTTTTACGTACAAGTTTTTTATATAGAAAAAATTGTTACCAAAGCGGAGCCACTTATTTTTAATGGTCTCCTAAGGTATTACATGTAAATTATTTTTAGCCTTTTCTAAATTTCCATTTAATAAAAAGAACAATATTTTATGCAAGCTATAACGCCAAAAATTACCATAGCCATCGTAGATGATAGTTATCCTTATCGAGAGGCATTGTCCTACTATTTTTCTCAATTAGATGATATTGAAATATTGTTTGAAGCGAGCGATGGTTTGGAGCTAATAGAGAATTTGAAAACCAAGCAGCCGCAAGTGATACTACTCGATATGGATATGCCCAATCTTAATGGATTGGAAACATTGAATAAGTTAAGAGATGAATATCCATCTATCAAATTTATTATACTTACGATGTACAATGAAAAATCGGTAATATGGTCTTTCATAGCAAATGGCGCCAATTCATATTTAAATAAATCTGCAGATGCAGAAGAAATTTATACCGCTATAGTAAAATGTTGTGATGCTGATTTTTACATGAACGATTGGATAAATGATGCATTGGTAAGCAAAGTAAAAAATACATCTGCTACTCAAAAACACCTGTTGTCATTGGTAGTATAATGGTTATTGTAGTACCAGCATTATCTCCGCTTTTAATGTCAAATGTACCATTAATATGATATAACAATTCTTTTATCAACCCCCAGCCCAGCCCATTACCCCTCATATTTTCAGTATCTGCTTGAGGGGTAATTTCTAGGTCTTTTTTTATACCGTTAATTTGTTCAACAGACATTCCTTGCCCAGTGTCTGATACACTTAAATAAACAAGCTGTTTTTCAATTGAAATATTTACCTCAATTTCACCCTCGGGTGTAAATTTTACTGCGTTGTTTAATAAGTTTTGTATAATTACGCCAAACGCCGTTTTATCGGTGTTTATAATAATATCTGTAGGAATATTGTTTATTAAATAAATATTTTTGCTAGCAGCTATAAAACGAAAGAATTCCAATTTGTCAGATACAAGTTGGTGTAGGTTTTCATCTTTAAAACTTGGTTTGTAATTTCCTTTTTGAAATTCTATCCATTTTAAAATATTTGATATAAGCAACAACATTCTAATACTTGTATTGTTTATATCCGCCAACGCATCGGTAATTTCTTCTTTGGTTAAGGTATCCTTTTTTGTTAAAACAGCTTTTCCAACCATTGTACTAAATCGTAATGGGGAGTGTACATCATGCGATAATATGTACAATAATTTATCCCTTAATTTATTGTTTTCAATAACTCTTTCTGCATTTAAATTCAGTTCTTTTATTTTATCTTTAAGTGCCTCATTTTCTTTTTTAAGTTTCAAAATTTCTCCCATTGCATTCACTTATATTTTTTATTAAATATGCATCTTAACAAATAATGAATTTGTTATTTAAAACCGTACACCCTTGCAAGGTTAGTAAGGTCAACAAGTGTTCGAATAGCAAGTTTTTCAAATAGCCTATGTTTGTATGTTACCACTGTGTTAGCATGTAAATCCATTTGTTGTGATATATCTTTTACGTGCGCTCCTTCTAATAAACGCCTAGTTACTTCTATTTCTCGGGTGCTTAAATTTGCAAAAGGGTTTTCATTCACTTTTCCGCTACCACCCCTTAAATCGTTTATCATTATATCATTCAATTTTTGACTAATATAGTTTTGGCCCGATAGAAATATTTTTAATGCCCTAAGCACTTCTTCTTCGTCAGCATTTTTATTTAAAAATCCCCTTGCGCCTATTTGCAAAATTCTTTTAGCATAAATTTCTTCATTACTCATGCTAAAAATTAAAATCTCTAGTTTAGGATAGAGCTCAATGATGCTTGGCAAAGTTTCTATCATATTACCATCGCTAAGTTGCAAATCTAAAATAGCAAAATGTGGTTTATTTGTTTTTATAAAAGCCATTGCTTCTTTTATGGAGTGCACTTCTGCAACTTCATATTCTGTAAAATGATTGGCTAATATAAATTTTAATCCTCTTCTTATGATGGAGTGATCATCGCATATTAATATTTTTTTCATAGGCATGTTTATAGTATTAATAAAATTGAACTAAAGAAAAGATATAGCATTCTTTTTTTTGATGCCAATATTCTTTCATTATTAATAGTGCAAAGGTGGTCTTTTTTTTCTACTTCATTTGTAGGTTTTAACCTACACGTTTTTTTAAAGAACCTACACAAACTGTCGTAATAAACTACACTGAGTTACAGTTATATGTTGCTTCTTTGCAAATAGTATTTAAGTCATTCACATTGATAATTTTAAGTTTTAAAAAACCTTTATTTAAATCATAATGTAGTATCATAATTTATAACATTAAACCAAAACTATTTTTAAATACCAATATCCAATAATACTGAAGATTACATTTTCAGTACCTAACAATCTTAAATCCTAAAAAAATGAAAAATCTAAAATTATTCAACCTTCTATTGATTTTAACTTTCAATGCAACTTATTTACTTGCCCAATCACCTGGAGGTGTAAGCCTCGGGCTACGTACATGGTACAAAGCAGATGCTATTGCACCAGTAGCCAATGGTACAGACGTAGCATCTTGGGCAGACCAAGCTACAGCAGATGGAACACAAAACGCAGTGCAAAACGGTACTTATTTAAATGCTTTTTTTGGCAACAGACAGCCGCAATACAGAGTATCTGTACCTAGATATAATTATAATCCATATCTAGATTTTACAAAAACCTTCTCATCTCTATATGCCTACAAAGCACATAGTAATAAGCCCGACTATCAACTTAATTATACAAAAGGTGCTACGCTCTATCAAGTAGGAGATTTAACCAATAACCAAGGCTGGTATTTGGGAAGCGGCTTGGGAGCAACTACTTTACCTATTTCAGGTACTAATTATGAGTATGGATACCCTTGGTGGGGCTTAAACCAACAATATTATGGTACAGCATGTGGTTATTATTACGCCACTGTAGATGATTATGGCTGGTACAAAGCACCGTATACTAGTTTTGAAAAAAGCTACAACTTTGTAAGACCTGAGCGTAAAACACAAAACGGTATTCCATGGATAAATTCTATTTCTTATGATAAGTATGGCACTTATAATTCTGGCGTTGGCCCTACAGCAGCAGATGCACAAACTGCTATACAAACAAGAATGAATGGTGATAAATGGAGTTGGAGCTATGCTTATACACCTGCTGGTCCATCGCTTTTTATTGGAAATGAATTAACGAATTATAATGCAGGTAGATGGTGGAAAGGTGGCATACCCGAGGTAATTTTATACGATAGAAAATTAAATGTAACACAAGGAAATGAAGCAGATAGGGTAGATACTTATTTGGCATTAAAATATGGTATTACATTATTGCACAATTACTATATTAGTGATGGTACAAAAGTTTGGGACACTACTTGCAATAATTCATTCAATAACCAGATCGCAGGTATTGCTAAAGATGCAGGTTCTGTACTCAATCAAAAACAATCGCATTCTATTTTAAAAAAACCAATTGTAACCATGTCACTTGGTGCTTTAAATGAAAATAGTAATGCTGCTAATGCAAGTGTGATTGCCGATAAATATACCATGATTTGGGGAACAAATGCTGTAGGTGGAGGATCAAGAGATAGCAGAACTATACCAGGTGGATATGCTGCATTAGGAGTTACTGCCCCATGTTTAACAAGCCAAAATGTAACATGGAGCAAAAAGAAATGGATGGTGCAGGAGCAAACGGGTAAAGATGTGGGTACTGTAAAAGTATATATTGAAAGTAAAGATGCAGGAGCAGTTGATTGGGCTTGCCAAGCCTACATAGTGGTGGGTACAGATGCTAATTTCACCAATCCAGTTTATTACCCATTATCATTAGCTGCTGGTACCACTGGCAGCACTACCGATTATGTTGCCGATATTAATTTTTGTGAAGGTGCAAGTAATGTAAGTACAACTTGCGGGACATTAAAAAGCCAATATTTTGCCATTGTAGGTAAAGGCATTGAGTGTGCACCTGGTGGCGTTAGTAGGAATTTAATGTTTTGGGTACGGGCAGATATGGGTACAATAAATGATAGTACTGCAGCAAAAAAAACTGAGTCGGTTTCTGGTGTTACCTCAAGGGTAAGGGAGTGGGTAAATATGACTAAAGGTGCAAATGCATTATCTACTAATGCTACTTATTCACCAACATTACGCCCAGCTACAAGGTACGATAATTTTAATCCAGTAGTAAGTTTCTATCACGGATTAGGTTCTACTAATGCGGCTGGAGAGAACTTTGACCCAGTTGCTGCAAGTATGACTGCCAAAAATGCATTAGGGGCAGATTATACAGGTATAGTTGGTGCAGATTCTATAGCGCTGTTTTCTTTACATAGAAATTTATACGATTTGTATGGTGGTACAGTAGGAGTGGGAACAGATGGTACAACACCCGGTATGTATAATAGTTTTACAGGTCTTAATTATGCAGAGATGGCCGAACTTACTGGTTCAGTAATATTACAAGGTGGAGCAGCAAATACTTATACTGCCCCGTATGCAGGTGCAGGCTTTGTAAATTCTTATAATGGAACTTTAGCCTCTGCTCAAGATTCAAAAACAGGTAGAAGCTACAGTACAGCAGGTTTTTGGTTTCCACAAAACCCAGCTACAGTTACTTACCTAAGTGGTAATGTAGATAGAACTTTAAGAAGTAATGGTAAAACTTTAGTTACACTTACTTCAACATCTGCAACCCCCTTGTACAATATATCATATCGTAGAAAAGATGTTATCTTAGGCGGTAATTTATTTGGAGGAGCAGGTATAGAAGATGCCATTGTGTATACAGGAGGTTTTAAAGCAGCAGATTTTGAAGTAGAACGAATTGAAACCTACATAGGGATTAAAGGTGGTATAACGATGCTACACAACTATTATGCGACAGATAAAACGTTACTTTGGGATACAACCGCTATAGGAGATGCTGCTGTAAATGCAGGAACTTACACAAGGTACAATAGAAGCATAACGGGTATCGGTAGAGATGATGCAGAATGTTTACATCAAAGAATAAGTAGGAATGTAGAAGATACAACGGTTACCATGTCGTTAGGCATTATACCAGTAAGCGAAGACCAAACTGATGTAGATGCTGATTTTACTACAGACAAGCAATATATAATTTGGGGAAGTAATGGTGGTGCTACTAATGCAAGAATTACAACAGACTTACCAACTAGCTTGCCTGGTTGTGTAGATAGTAGAATTAATAGAGAGTATCATGTAAAACTTACAGGTACTAATATCGGTAATTATCAAACACAGGTACGTTGGCAGTTAGATAATAATTTGTTAGATGCCGTTTCTGCAACAAGTATTTCTTTATTAATAGATGATTTTAATTGGTCTTTTATATTTTGTAATTCATTTTGAGCTAAATTCTTAATACATTTTAATTCATCTTCCTTTTCATCAAAATATTTAAAAAAACCTCTTTTTACGGAGGCTTTTTTACAGAACCACATAAAAATTATTTTTTCAGGCTCCTCATAAAATTTACCAGGTTCCAGATATCTTCCTGGTCAGG
>JANOZW010000424.1:0-15501 GCA_031429575.1 Ferruginibacter sp. | reverse complement strand
AGCCCAACAAAAACAAAAAAATACTTTTCATTTACTTTCAATTTTTATGCATCTAATTCACAAATTTATTTGTACTATCAGGCTTGGGTTCAAATTTTTTAAAATGATAAACTACATTTTCAAAAGTTTTTAATTTCTGATATTCTTCTTTAGAAGTATTTATATAAAAAGTTGTATCATCTAAAATTTTGCCTGTATGTTTTATTATAGGATACCCCATACTTGATTGCGGTTGCTCTAGAACAATACTGTCACCTATTGTTCTGTACACTCCCCAATACGATTTTTCAATTGGATAATTTTTAGCTGATGTATTATTTTTATCTTTATAATATGTTAATGCTTTATCTAAACCTTCAAACGATATTCCCTGATTATAAAACACTCCATTCTCATAAAAAAAATAAAGACCAACAACTCCATTAGGATAAACACTTGTAGAAGAATAAAAATAATATCCTTTTAAACTAAGTACACTTTTTTTAATAGGTATTTTTCTTATCGTAAAGTTTGATGTTGAACAACTTGCCAATAATATAAATATGTATATATTTATATATTTTACCATGATGTAAAAGTATTACGAGTTTGGTGTTGTATATAAGGTTTGTCAGAAATATTAAGAACCTGAAAAATTGGAAGTGCTAAACCGTCTTTATGTGCTACATGATTTTGAAAAAAGTTTCTTACCCCTTCAGTATTTACACCAACCCTTGTATTACCAAAGCCCAAATACAAAGCTCCCATTCTATATTGCTGTCCAGTTTCTACATATTGTTTTCTGCCTCCCCCTATGTCCGTTTTTACTCTATCGTTATTTTTATCAACTTCCGGTGCTCCTGTAAATAAATTCATTCCCATACTTAAATCTTTATAAGATAAAGTAGCAGCAGTTGTTCTATACCTATCTCCATTATCACCAACTGGTGAACCGGGCCACATCCAATCATTCTCATATCTTACCTTAAAATCACCAACACCAACATAAGCCATTCCGACAGATTGAGAAGTAATACCACTCTTAAAATCACTTTGCCCAAAACCAAAACTTACATCCCCAGACCTAAACCCAAACATGGTAGATGTTCTTGATGTAAATCCTTTTACACCAGTTGTAGCATTTTTTCCATAATCTCCTCCAACCCCAAAGCCAAATTCAAATCCATCTATACTAGCATGTACACTCAGACTTCCGCCAAATGACCATCCCCCGCTTCCAAATGCTGCTACAGGGGATAAGCCAATTGAAAAACCATCTGCTATGGGAATGTTTAAACCTGGCAGTTCTGCCGCTGCTGCAGTTACAAAAGCCGCTCCTGCATTGGTAATAGCTCCTGCTCCAAATCCTGATAATGCTCCGCTAAATGCTCCTGTTAATGCTGAACCTACAAGTTCAGTAAAATTCATTTTAAAATCATGTCTTATTAAATCTGCGGTTACATGAACAGCTGCAAATATAGCAATTACTAATAATGGGTTATTGCCATCTGGGTCTGTATAAACCAATGGATTATTTAAAGCATAAGAATATCTATTATATCCTTGAGTACTATTCGTGTTTGCTACATATTTATCAGGACTTAGCATTCGGCCAAGTATAGGGTCATATAGTCGTCCGTTCATATTTATGAGAGAAAACCCTGATAACATTTCGTGCCCTGTATAACCCCTATATAACCAAGTAGGATTGTTCACATTCGTCGAATATACATTCCAATTATCAGGGTTTCTTTCTCTTCCCCAAGCATCAAAATTATTTGTAGCTACTATTGCTCCTTGCTTATCCGTAACTGTAAGAATACTCCCTAAATAATCTGTGTAAGTAAAATACTGTGAAACTATTCCGTTTTCTTTTACAAGAATTGCGCATAGACCATCGCCAGCACTCACATATACTAAGGTTCTGTCATAAAGTATACCTTTTTCCTGCTCCTCATAACCTTCAGCAAAATATCTTCTCTCAAAAGGTGAACGCCCAAGATATGTTATAGTTTCTACACGTTCATAATCAGGCCCATACTCAAAATTTGTAGTGGGTCCACCATAAAGTCCTCCTTCATTAATGGATTCAGGTTTTAAAAACGAAGTGTAATTTATAATCTGCTCTGTTTGGGCAACAACTGAAGTAGGTGCTGGTGTAATGGCTGTTTGAGTAGGTGTAGGTGTAGTAGTAACGAAAGCTACGGCATGTTTTTTAGTATTTAAATAGGTATAATATCCTGCATCTGTTTTAGTATTAATATTGCCAATTGTACTATTATTATTACCATCGTAGGTAACATTGCCTTGTAGCAAATTATTTACAGTAGATGTTCTAAGCCTATTCAAATTATCGTACGTAAAGTTTTCTAATTGCGATTTAAGAACATCATTTCTTTGTAAAAGATTACCCGAGTTGGCTTGAAAATTATAAGTAAGATTCTGAATTCCCTGCGTTGAAGTTGAAGCTGGGTAATCATTGTTATATGTCTTTTTGGTTACTTTACCATTCCCAAGTGTATAAGATTTATAGCGTCCTTGCCCATCTATTACAGGATTATGAAATAGTAATGTTCCATTTTTAGGCAAAGGAGAAGTTCCTTTTCTAATAAGATAGCCATTAGCATCATATGTGTTAAATATACCAACCCCCGAAGGATACACTGTGCCATACAATAAACTATTAGCATCATAACTGTAAGATGTAATTCTAGAAGTAATATTGCCTGGAACACCAGTTTCAGTAATACTTTGCAAACGCTTTAACGCATCGTACGTGTAATCTTTTATTATTCCATTAAAGCCTGTTACTTTTTTTAGGCTGTTATTTTTACAACCTGTTGCTAAATCGTTATAATACTCATAAGTAGTAGTGCCTTCTGTTCCTGTACGTGTTAAT
Source organism: Ferruginibacter sp. (assembly GCA_031429575.1). GTDB lineage: Bacteria > Bacteroidota > Bacteroidia > Chitinophagales > Chitinophagaceae > Ferruginibacter. The sequence continues at coordinate 12,623 of JANOZW010000424.1, read as the reverse complement.
ATTCTACCTAAATCATCATACGTAAAAGTATAGTTATTTCCTTTTGCATCGGTTTGGTTACTCAATCTATTATAGTTATCAAATACATAGGTAGTTGTTCCTGCATCTATGTCTGTTACGGAGGTTTGCATACCATATATATCATAGGTTGAACTCGTAACTATGGTTCCATTATTGCTTACCGAAATTTGATTTCCAATACTATTGTAATCAAAATTTAAAACACCACCATTATCAATTGCTGTAACAACTTTGCTAGTAGCATCAGTTATTTGAGATGTACTGTTTCCATCTGTACCAGTCACAGTAACTTTCATTCTACCCATTCCCTGTTGAACATAAGTATAAGTTGATGTACCTCTATAATCTACAGTTGTAGAAGGCCTATTATGAATATCAAAATTATTTGTGGTAATTCTTGGAGTTTCTATATTAGGGAAATGAGAATTTGTTTTCGTTTTTATATTTCCTCTGTTATCATATGTAGTTAGGGTTTTATGAAACAATTGAGGCTCATCAATATCTATTGGAGTCAAACTTGCAGTTTGCTCTTTCCAAGTTTTACCCCATTTATCAAAATATTTTTTCTTGTCAGGAGAGCCGCCCGATGAATGTTCAGTTACATAAAATAAATTATTACCGTTTACTTGCCAAGTATTAGTAAGTGTTACAAAATTACCATTAGGAAGGGTAGTTTTGTTAAGTCTTCCAAACACATCATAATCAAAAGAAGTAGTTAAGCAATCTGATGTTGTATTTGCCAATTTTACACCCCATTTAGTATCCATCACAAAACTTTCCGTTTGTGTGTTTGTGCCACCGCTAATTTGTTTCTGTAAAACAAATCTACCTTTGGCATCATAGCTATTTATATCAGCTAATGGTATTAAACCAGCAACACTCTTTACTGACGTTAATACATTTCCAAATGAATTATAAGTTAGTGTATTAGTAGTAGCTTTAGGTAATCCTGCAAAATCTGTTTGAGAAATTAAACGCCCAAGATTATCATAGCTAAATGTATTGGCTTTTGATATGGCAGGATTTCCTAAACGAGTATTATTCAATACTATATTATCCGCTTTTGCAGGCACAGTTGTATTATATATTCCAAAACTTGTATTAGTAGCAATTGTTTCTATTGGAGTAATGTTATTGTACGTTCCATAGCCAATTTTATTTGTACTAGTTATTATGTTTCCGTAGATATCATATGTATTACCTATTTCAACTGCCTTGCCATTTAGATAATCAAACGAACTAGTTTTATCTACATGTTGTATAAAACGTTTATCATTAAAACCAGTAGATAAATTTATGAATGTATTGTCAATAAAAGTCTCTGCAAAAGTAAAATTAGTAGCTGTAATTTTTTTTATTTGCTTTATGGGATAAGCTACTGCAAATTGTGTGTTAAATGCATTTTGAGAAATAGCAGTAATACCTGTAACACTATTTTTGGAAGTTATTTTTTCAAAGCCTAATAAACCCTTCGCTGCACGATGTACCAAAGCATTTTCATAAAAAAACTCTGTTACATTATCCCCTCCTATTCCATCAGCTACAATTGTCTTATGCAATGCATACATTGGGACTTGCACATAATTATACGGGTTAGTATTTGAGGGGGCATCTTGAGAAATAGTTCTATCATAAAACCATGGATAAGATAATTTATCTGTGAGCAATTTATATTGAAAATCTGTTGACACATTATGTCCTGTTGTGATATTAGTCAATAATTTTTCTTGACCATAAGGTTTTATTGTAATGAGATGTACATCATTAGGAAAACTACTAATAATATCTGCTCTACCATCCGCATTAAAATCACCTACCGCAGGATTGGCAAAACCTAAGTAAACTGTATTATTATATAACTCATATATAAAATTATTAAATAAGTTTTTCCCTTTTGAATAATATAAAGCTAATCGGGGGAAAGTTGCGTTATTCAAATAGTAATAGTCGGTATAACCATGTAATATATCAGATTTACCATCCCCATTAAAATCTGCTACTATAACTTTATTTGCATCTGATATATTGTAACCTACTAAAGCAACCGGCTTTTGAAATATAAAAGGGTCAGTATTAATATCGTAAGATTTTCCATCACTATACAATATACCCCATGTATTGTTATCATAATGTACCAATAAATCTGTTTTCTTATCTCCATTAAAATCACCAGGAAAAGCCCTACAATTTTTATTAATTATTTGAGTTGTATAAACAACGGAAGCTGCCATAAATAGTCCAGAACTTGGTGCAAGTCTATTAAAAGTTACGATATAGGTATTATTATCCTTTATAATTAATAGCTCATTTTTTCCATCACCATCAAAATCTATGGGAATAATTCTATCTGCCTCAGAAACACTTTGTGCATTATTACTACCACCAATACCAAGATTCTGAATTTCAAAATTAACCTCGTTTGTTGCAGGACTTGTAAAAAAGGCTTTATACAAATTGTTATTATAATTTCTTGCAATTAAAATATAGTCGTTGTTACCATCACCATCAAAATCTCCTGTGATAAAGTTTTTTCCACTTGCAGAAGTTAATTGATAGTTATAATCCGTGGTAGTAGGGTTTGGGAAATCAAATGATTGGGTACCTATGCTATAATAACCTGTTTGAGGATTAAAGCTTCCGGTCGTTTTTAAAATCACTTTGTTAATTAGTAAAGTCTGACCAGATTCTACTATATGACCAGATAAGAATATTACATCATCTCTTCCATCCTTGTTATAATCAGCTGAAAAAAGCCCTCCAATATCTGAGTTCATGTAAGTATTCATAACTCCATCTTCACTAAAGGCAGATGCATAAATGAATCCTCCTACACCTTGACCATCTAAATTAGTATTAATTGAATACCCAGAATATACTTTAGCTCCATCAAAATAATGATATGCTGCTGCTAAAACATCTGCCTTGCCATCACCATCGAAATCCCCTGAAAATAAATCATCATAACCTGATAATGAATTAGACTGAAAACTTGAAACGGGTTGAGCATTTTCATTCCCGTAAGTAAAAGCCGTGCTATTTAAAGATGGTGATGTTTCTTCTCCAGCATACTCAATTATTTCTGTAAGTTTTGTTCTTATATTATCGTAAGTATGATTTAAAACATATTTTCTTACCGTTACTTGTGGCCCATCATCTTGTGTATGTGTTACTTTTATCGATTTTAGTATGTTGCCTGATGATATAGAAGATCCAGCCTCATAACTTGTGTTAATGTCATAACGAAAATCGTAATTAAAATCTATGAAATTATAAGGTAATAATCCAGTATTCGAATTCCCTGTGTAAATAATTTGTTTTATTCTAGTTTCCCTTCCTATTATTTCATAAATGTATTCAATGTAATTTCCATTAACATCAATTACTTTATTCAGACGCCAAAGCATTATATTGATACCATCATTTGTTAATAATTTTGAATTTGCAGTATTGCCATACTCCATAACCGTACCATCTTTACTCGTCACTTTAAACCAAGTAGGATTATTGGGTGTGCTAGTAGTATTAGATATTATTTTAGAAAAACTTTCATTTTCGGTCGCATAAACAGTTCCATCAGCTCCATTGCTACCAACTATAGGGTTCAACTTTGTTCCATCCATTAAAAACATGTCATTATCAGTATAGGTAACTGGTTGCGCTTTTCCATTATGATAAAAATTTTTACCAGCTCTAGAAATCATGGAAAGTCCGCTTACATTCCAACCCATGCCCGCAATACCTTCTGATGTTTGAGAATTATAAACCAGTGAAACGGAAGGTTGCATCCCATTAGTACCAGGAGATACATAAATAGGAATTGAATAATTAACACCGCCAGTTGGAGTTGTACTTACATTGCCAGCTATTTCTCCAACAGGTTTTGAAAGATCAATAGATTTTGATTGAGACTCAGTAGATTTATTTAATGCCAAATTTATTGGATTTATTTGAGCATTAAGAATAGTAACATTAGTAAGAAGGACTGTAAACAAAAACAAATAATTTCTTTTTACTTTTTTTTGGGTAGTAATTCTCATATATGCTATGTTTTAGTTGGTAACTATTAAAAGAAACAAATATTAAAATGTAAAATTAGAAATGTTTCTTTCATTACCGCTTGACATATATCAAGAAATAGAAGTATGTTATTTATATTTCTTATAGTATGCTAATGCATTTTATTTCTTCTTATTCTACTAAGGGTTTCAGGCGTAATATTGAGAAAAGATGCAATATACATTAGAGGAATATCTTTAAGGTAGCCATGATAGTTTTCAATAAAATAATTGTATTTTGATATAGCATCTGGCTGACGAAGCATATATAAGCGTTGTTCTTGTTTATAAAAATAGTCTTCTGTAATTTTACGAGTATGTAAATTAAATTGTGGAAATTCTTTATAAATCTTTTCTAAACTTAAAAATGAAATTGAAAGTAAAGTACAATCACATAATGCTTCTATTGACTCTGTTGCGGGCTTTTGTTTAAAAAAGCTACCGGGAGCAATCACAACATGGTTAGTAAACATTATACGTGATGTAATTTCTTTGTTACCGATTTTATGATATGACCTTAATAAGCCATCTGCTAAAAACCATAAATTTTCACAAACTTTAGTTTCTGTTAAAATAGTTTTGCCTTTTTTTACTTTAGTAATAGTAAAAGAATCTTCCAACGCAATTTGCACTTCATTTTCAATAGGTTTGATATCATTTAGCAATTTAATGAGAGGAGAAATTAGTTGAGAAATCGTATGCATGAAAAATATTTTTATGTAATGTTTTACAAAACGAAATTTTACGCAAAACTATAAAGCAAATTGTAGTATTTTTTTTATTATGATTTATATTTAAAAGCAATCGTTAATAAAAAAATCCCCAATCTTATTTTGAAAGGGGATTTTACTATAGATTAATGGGGACAAATTAGAAATTTCTTACCGCCAATTCTGTTCTTCTGTTTTTTGCTTTGCCTGCAGCCGTTTTATTATCTGCTACTGGTTTTGTAGCGCCATATCCTGTAGCCGTTAAGCGGCTATCAGCAATACCTTTGCTTACCAAATATGCTTTTACAGAAGCCGCACGATCTTCAGATAAGGTTTGATTTTTTTCAGGCTTACCTGTTGCGTCTGTATGGCCATCTACATCCACCATTAGGCTCTCATCTTCTTTTAATAATTTAGCTGCTTCATCTAACGCCTTAAATGATTTAGGCAATAATTTAGCACTACCTGTAGCAAAGAAAACATTTTTAGCTACATAGTTAATTTTATCTATAACTGCTTTAGATATTTCAGGACAACCTTGATTTGCTGCTGTACCTACACGGTCTTTACATTTGTCTTCTTCATCATTCACACCATCTCCATCTGTATCCGGTATTGCACAACCTTGGTAACGTGCCAATCCTTTTACGGTAGGGCATTTGTCATCTTCATCATTCACACCGTCTCCATCAGTATCTGGTATTGGGCAACCACCATATTTTGCTAAACCAGCTACATCTGGGCATTTATCTTCTCCATCAGCAATACCATCGCTGTCTTTATCTGCACAACCACCTAGCGAAGCTAAACCAGCTACATCTGGGCATTTATCATCAGCATCAAGTACGCCATCACCATCACGATCTGTAACTACTGCTACCGGCGGTGCAGGAGGTATAACCACTGCTTCTTTTCTACTACCAACAGCACTAGCAAAACCAATGCTATGATAAAAATGATATGCACTGTTTTCAGAAAGCGCTACACGATATTGAGAATTAAGCAACATAAAAGTACCATCTGCTACCCTTACTTGTAGGCCAACTCCCAAAGGAGCAAATGCACTATAATAACCTTTCCACTTACTAGCACCTACACCAATTGTTATAAAAGGAGAAACTGTGTAATTATCTGTAAGCAATTTAAAATTTGCAGTGGCTGCTCCTTCTAATAAAAGATGATCGTTACCATCTGCATTGGTAACTGCCGTAGAGGTTGGATGTTTTACAAAGGCACCAGTAATGGTTCCCACAAAATCAATATTATCTGTAAACCCATCTAAATAACTTATAGAAAGGGCTGGGTCCATTCTTTTAAACTTAAAAAATTGCTTATTGTTTATTACAGTTGTAAGGCTGTTGTTTCTTACATCAGTACCAGATTTATAATCTATAAAACTGAAATGTACAGCTAGACTTGGACGTTTTTTTATGTCAGTTTGAGCAAAACTTACTACAGTTACCATCATTGCTAAAACCAATAGGACACTTTTCTTCATAATTTGTTAAATTTTCGTAAACATGGCAAAAATAGGGGCTTAGTTTCAATTAGTGAAATAAATTACACACAAGTTGGATAAAGCGTGTATTACTTGTTAATTAGTAAAATCTTGTATCATTATTTACGATGGTTTTTATTGAGAACCACTACTTTGACTCTTGTAAGTCCAGATGATACAAAATCAAGTTTTTTGGCTGCTGCATAACTAAGGTCAACTATTCTTTTCATTTTAGGGTGAAGCCGATCGTTTGTTTTTACAATTACCGTTTTATTATTTCTAAGATTTGTAACCTCTATCCATGTACCAAGTGGTAAAGAATTACAAGCTGCCGTAAACTTTTTTTGACTAAAAGTTTCTCCATTGGCTGTGCGCCTTCCATCAAATTTGTTAGAGTAAAAACTAGCTTGCCCATATAGGGTACGTCCAGTGGCTTTTTTTTCTTTTTTAGCGGTTTTTACAGAGTCTTGTGCAAATACATTTGTGGTAAAGATAAATACAATACTTACTAACAAAATAAGTTTGTAATTTTTTTGAATTTGTGCCATACATTATTTTTGGTGAACAATTTATTTTCCGATAAAATACTTTTGTTTTAAATCTCTATCATCTGCATAAATATCATCATAAAATTTAATGGAGCCATTTACCAACTCACAACCAATGTAGCGAACAAACAATGGCATTTTATTTATTACGTCAACTTTTCTATTTGTTTTTTCTGCTAACCAATTTCTTAACGAATCTGTATTACAAACTAGGGTGTCGCCTTTTTTTAAATTAATACTATCATTCCTGATAATATAGTCTGCTAACTTTTGCCACTCTTGCACACGTACACAGCCATGGCTAAGACTTCGCACACCATTTTTAAACAAATACCGCTGATTGGTATCATGCAAATAAACGGCATCAGGATTATCAAAATTAAATTTTAACACGCCAAGTGCATTGCTATTGCCACTACCCTGCTGTATTCTATAAGGTATGCCTTTTGTATATCTAGACCAATTTATACTTCCTGCATTTATTTTTGCTCCTTTTCCATTAAGCAAATACAATCCTCGTCTTGCCAAATAATTAGGGTTTCTTTTTAAGCCTGGCAACATATCTTTTGCAATAATGCTAGTAGGCACCGTCCATGTGGGGTACAACACAATATCAGAAATAGCACTAGTAATAAGTGGTGTACGTGTAGCAGGCTTACCAACAATTACCCTAGACTCTAGCGCCATAGTATCATTTTCAAATACTTTTAAATAATACGCCGGTAGGTTTACCCAAATATATTTCTTTGGCATTTTTTCGGGTAACTGTTTGTATTTATCAAGCGTAATGGCTATTATATTGAAACGTTGCCTATCACTAATATTAAGTTTTTTTACAACCCCTGCTCCTACTTTTCCATCAATGGTTAATCCAACATTTCGTTGATAACTTTTTAGCGCATTGCTTAATGCCAACGAATCAAAATTGTTTGCCACATCTACACCTGCTTCAGCTAAGCGTTTTTTTAATGACTTTATAAATGCTAATGAATCTTTATAAGGGTATGTTACATATGTGTAGGTACGTGTATCCATACTATCCACAAATTTTTTAATTCCTTTTTTTAATAACCTATAGCCTTCATGCTTGGGTTGTACCATTTCTAGTAATGAATCAATATTGGTTGATTGTTTCACTTTTTCTAGGTTAGCACCAAAATATGTATTGTATTTTGAGGTATCATATTTCCATGAAGAACTGACTGATTGTAACCTACCTTGTTTTAGATCTTTTAATAATCCAACATATGCATCTGTCATTAACACATCTACATTGGCCCACATAGTTTGTGTGCTTTTTTTTACAGAATCGTTATCTAATATTTTTTTTAACTGTTGTATTTTATTAAAGTTATAATCTGAACTGTACAACCCTTGCAAAGAAGCATTTCTTAAATAATTTACAAGGCCTATTGCTGCTACATTCCATTTTTTTTCGCTACTCCATATGGGCACATATTCTGTATGCTCGTAATAGTTTTTTACTACAGGAAAATAATTGAGTGCTACGCTGTCTATTTTAAATTTATTATTTACAGCTTGTTCAATAACGGATGCAATTTTTTCTTGGATTTTTTCATCTTCATCAGATAATTTTTCAATTACATATCCTTCTTCTGTTACTTTTTTGCCATTACAAGCAAACAGGGTAAGGCATAAAAAACTAAGGGCTACACATAAAAACTTTGTAGAGAGGCACATAATAGGGATGTATTATAATATGAAGATAGTTTTTCAAATTGAATTTTCCATTATTTAATAATTACTTTGCACCCAGAAATATAATTTTTTCTATAATGAAATATTACATTATTGCAGGAGAAGCAAGCGGCGACTTGCACGGAAGCAATCTTATAAAAGAAATACACAAGTTAGACACAACAGCAAAAATACGCTGCTGGGGTGGCGATAAAATGCAAGATGCAGGCGCTTCACTTGTAAAGCATTATAGAGATTTAGCCTTTATGGGGTTTACAGAAGTAATTAAAAACCTGCCGACTATTTTTAAAAATATTGCATTTTGCAAAAAAGACATTGAACATTTTGAGCCAGATGTGTTGGTGTTGGTGGACTACCCAGGTTTTAATATGCGCATAGCAAAATGGGCACATAAAAAAAACATTAAAATCGTTTACTATATTTCTCCGCAAATATGGGCATGGAAAGAAAAACGGGTTCATGCTATAAAAAGAGACGTGGACAAAATGCTCGTTATTCTTCCTTTTGAAAAAGATTTTTATAAAAAATATAATTACAAGGTTGACTATGTTGGGCATCCATTGGCAGAGGTAATTACTGATTTTAAAAACCAACATTCATCCATACAAAAAGAAAACATTGTAGCATTGTTACCGGGTAGCCGCAAGCAAGAAATATTGGTAAAACTACCCATCATGCTTTCTGTAGCAAAACATTTTCCTGATTATAAATTTGTAGTGGCAAAAGCACCAGGCTTGCAAAATGAATTTTATGAAGATATTTTAAAGCCTTATGATAACGTTGGCTCAGTGTCTAATGAAACGTATGCACTATTGTCAAAATCAAAAGCAGCCTTGGTTACAAGCGGCACGGCTACATTAGAAACAGCTTTGTTTGGCGTACCAGAAATTATTTGCTACAAAGGCGGAAAGATATCCTACGAAATAGCCAAGCGATTAATAAAAATAAAATTTATAGGTTTGGTTAATCTTATAATGGATAAAGAAGTAGTAAAGGAATTGATACAAGATGAGCTAAACGAAAAAAACATTGTGACCGAATTAACTTTGCTATTAACAGAAAACGAAAAATCAATTCAGTTAAAAAAAGAGTACGAAGCATTGTTTACTTTATTAGCAGCAGGTGGTAATGCATCTGCCAATGCTGCTGAAAAAATTTATACCTTTATAAAAAATTAGTTACGTAATAATTTTATAGCTAGTACTATCATAGCAAAAAGAAAAAGCAATATTGACAATCTATTGATGCCATGCATGTATTTCATCCATTGGGTAGATGTATCGTTTGGGTCTTTTTTTACGATGTATAAATATTGGCCTATTTGTTTTAGAATTCCCATTGTGGTAAATTGATACTTAAAAATAATTTGTTAAAGAAAAATACGATAAAAAACTTTTTGAGGTTTTAAAGCGTAAATTTAGCTAAACGTAAAAATAATGAAGAATTTATTAGTTGCTATTTTAATTGTTTCCACCACTTTAGGATGCAATGCGCAAAAAACAAAAAATACCAAACCAAGCAAATACGCTGTAGTAAAAACAGATGCTGAGTGGAAAAAAATGCTAACACCCATACAATATGATGTAACAAGGCATGAAGGCACCGAGCGCCCATACACAGGTGCTACATGGAATAATCATGAAGTAGGTACTTATTATTGTGTATGTTGCAATCAATCGCTTTTTAGCAGTGCTACCAAATTTGATAGTGGTACAGGATGGCCAAGTTTTTGGCAGCCCATCGTTGCAAAAAATGTGGAAGAAAAGGTAGACAATTCACTCGGTAGTACTCGCACAGAAGTAAGGTGTAGCAATTGTGGTGCACACCTTGGGCATGTATTTGAAGATGGCCCAAAGCCTACAGGCTTGAGGTATTGTATGAACTCTGCATCGCTAAAATTTGTGAAGAAGTAAAAGATTGAATTATAAAGAATGTCAAGCTGAGCTTGTCGAAGCTGGTGCTAATTAATTAAAATCGCCTTCGACAAGCTCAGGTTGACAACGCTCAATAAATTGTAGTTAGCCTTGAAAAAAATAATACAAAAACACCCACTAGCCATACGCTGGTTGCATTGGATAAATTTTCCACTGCTTACCATTATGATATGGAGTGGTATTTTAATTTATTGGGCCAATGATGTATATAAAATTGGCTTTGGCGATAAAACCTTGCTTAAATTTTTTCCTGATAGTTTTAATAAAGCACTCCACATTCCTTTTAGGCTAGCAGAAGGAATGAACTTGCATTATTTCTTTATGTGGTTTTTTACCATTAATGGCATTGTATATTTTTTCTATTTGCTTTTTTCCAAAGAGTACAAATTAATTTTTCCAAATAGGCATTCTTTAAAAGAAGCATGGTTGGTTATCCTTCACGATTTACATATAAAAAAAGGGTTGCCGCCACAAAAAAAATACAACGCTGCTCAACGCATAGCATATACAGGCATAATTGTTTTAGGCTTCCTTATCATTATTACAGGCTTAGCAATTTATAAGCCTGCACAATTGTATTGGCTTTGTGCTATGCTTGGTGGATATGAGTGGGCACGCATTGAGCATTTTATTATTACCATACTTTTTGTACTATTCTTTTTGGTACATGTATTGCAAGTAATATTAGCAGGCTGGAACAATTTTAGAAGCATGATTACTGGCTTTGAAGTGGTAAAAGAAAAAAAGGAAATTATAGAAAAAAAAGAGGAGAAAACCAATGGATAAAGTAGAAAAAATAGTAGATGAAAAATATGTGAAAAGAAAAACCATCATTTCATTTTTGTTTTTCTTTTTGTTTATAGCTGGTAGCATTTTCGCATGGAATTTATTGCAACGTCAGCCAAAAGTAGATGGTGCTCTGCAACCGCTTCGCAAAGGACTTACCATGAACGAATGGATTTTCTCACATATGTTTAGCGACAAACATCTTTCTGCCACTTATGCAAAAAACCTTGCTGCGCCTAAGGTGAGGGTAAATGGTGATGCAGGTTTAAAAAATAATTCGGACACCGCCAATTGGACATTGCAATTGGTGAGAAAACCTGGCGATACATTACGCTTAAGTTTAGCCGAAATAAAATCACTGCCAAAATCAGAAATTGTTTTTGATTTTAAATGCATAGAAGGTTGGAATCAAATAACACACTGGGGTGGTGTGCGCTTTAGAGATTTTATGTATAAATATGGCCTTACCAAACAAAGTAGCATGAAATATGTAGGCATGGAAACACCAGATGGTGAATATTATGTAGGCATAGACATGCCAAGCATGTTACAATCTCAAACTTTACTCTGCTACGAAATGAATGGCAAACCACTGCCTATGAATCAGGGGTTTCCATTGAGATTAATCATACCAGTAAAGTATGGCGTAAAACACCTGAAACGGATTGGCATATTATTTTTTGATAATGAAAAGCCAAGGGATTATTGGTATGAAAAAGGGTATGATTATTATTGTGGGATGTAAGTTCGTTGCCACTAATAACACTAATAAGCACGAATAAAACATCACTTCTCAAACAACCACCAATCCTTCTTTAACTCCTCTGGCTTCAAGCCAAAGCGCCCAATGGCATTCTCTCTAAGATAAGCCACTGCTTCTTCTACAGAATCTGTAAACAAACATAGGCTTAAATCTTCTGGAGAAATGGTAGCTTTAGCCTTCATTAAATCTATATGCTCCATTACTTTTTTATGAAATTCTTTATCAAAAATAATAATGGGAAACTGGCTAATAGATTTTGTTTGGATAAGCGTTAGGGCTTCAAAATATTCATCAAGTGTACCAAAGCCGCCTGGCATTACCACAAATGCATAAGAATATTTTATAAGTAAAGTTTTACGTACAAAAAAGTATTTTATATTTACCCATTTATCTAGATATGGATTGTGATGTTGCTCGTGTGGCAATACGATATTACAACCTACGCTCCTACCTCCAACATCTTTTGCGCCTCTGTTTGCTGCTTCCATTATACCCGGGCCTCCACCTGTCATTATAGTAAAACCCAACTTGGCTATTTCGCCTGCTATTTTTTGTGCTTGTTTGTAGTAAAGGTGGTCTTCTTTAAACC